>OMZR01000021.1:56604-75114 GCA_900315575.1 uncultured Veillonellaceae bacterium | reverse complement strand
CACAACAGCAAGATTACGGTCGTCAAGCGCGACGATTATTGGGACAAGGACAACGTCAAAGTCCAGAAGATCGAGATGCCGCTCATCGACAACATGAGTACGGCCGTTTCGATGTTCGATAATGGCGACCTCGACCTCGTGCTCGCACCGCCTGCGGCGGACGCCGAGCGCCTGAAGGGCGAGGGCAAGCTCCAGCTCAACAAGAACGTCGGTACGTACTATTACGAATTCAACACGAAGATGGCACCGTTCGACAACCCGAAGGTCCGCAAGGCTTTCGCACTCGCGATTGACCGCCAGTCCATCGTCGACCAGGTCATGCACGGCCAGGCAACGCCGGCGACCGGCTGGATCCCGACCGGTTTCACGGATCCGACGACGAAGAAGGACTTCGCGGAGGAGAGCGGCAAGCTCGTCGAAGAGAATGTCGATGAGGCAAAGAAGCTCCTCGCAGAGGCCGGCTATCCGGATGGCCAGGGCCTGCCGCCCATCACGCTCCTCTACAACACGAACGAGAACCATAAGGCCATCGCAGAGGCTGTGCAGGAGATGTGGAAGAAGAACCTCGGCGTCGATGTCGAGCTCGTCAACCAGGAATGGAAAGTCTACCTGCAGACGCGCAAGACGGGCCAGGCACAGATCGCGCGTGCCGGCTGGGTCGGCGACTACCTCGATCCGATGACGTTCGGTGACTACCTGCTGTCGGAAGGCACGAACAACTACGGCAAGTACAGCAACCCGAAATATGACGAGCTGATTCATGCAGCACAGAACAGCAACGACCAGGCGCTCCGCATGAAGAACATGCATGAAGCAGAGAAGATTGCCATCGACGACATGGCAGTGCTTCCGGTCTACTTCTACAAGACGGCCGTCGCACTGAACCCGAAGCTCAAGGGCGTTGTCGATCCGGGCAACTCGGTCTTCAACTTCAAGGGCGCATATTTCGAGAAATAAGATACGGATTTTCTGAAAGCAAGAAGCAACATCACATGCAATGACGCAGGAGGGCTCTTTGTAGGGCCCTCCTGTCTCTGTTTCCGACATTTTTAGGAGGAAGAAAGCCCATGCTAGGCTACATCATCAAGCGGCTCTGCAATGCCGTGGTCGTCCTGTGGGTCGTCATCACGATCACGTTCGGACTCATGCACGCCATTCCGGGCGGCCCGTTTACGACAGAGAAGAACCTGCCGCCGCAGGTCATGGCGAACATCGAGGCACGCTACAAGCTCAACGACCCGCTCTACAAGCAGTATACGGATTACCTCGTCAACATCACGCACGGCGACCTCGGCCCGTCGTTCAAGTATCAGGGCCGCACGGTCAATGACATCATCAAGGAGAGCTTCCCCGTGTCGTTCCGCCTCGGCATGGACAGTATCATTCTCGCCATCCTTATCGGCATCCCGGCTGGCGTCTTCGCGGCGCTGAAGCGCGGCAAGTGGCAGGATCGCGTCATCAACTTCTTCACGACACTCGGCGTTGCGGTTCCGAGCTTCGTGCTCGCGGCGCTCTTTATTGAAGTCTTTGCCCTGAAGCTCGGCCTGCTGCCCGCGGCCATGTGGGGCGGCTGGAAGAATCAGATCCTGCCGGCCGTTGCGCTCGCGGGCATGCCGATGGCCTTCATCACGCGCCTCACGCGCTCGTCGATGATCGACGTGCTCGGCCAGGACTACATCAAGACGGCAAAGGCGAAAGGCCTTTCGGCCATCAATGTCCTGTTCCGCCATGCGCTGCCGAACTCGCTGATTCCTGTTGTCACGTACATCGGCCCGATGGCCGCCGGCATCCTGACGGGGTCCTTCGTCATCGAGTCCATCTTCGCGATTCCGGGCCTCGGCCGCTACTTCGTCACGTCGATCTACAACCGCGACTACACGGTCATCCTCGGCGTCACGATTTTCTACAGCGCGCTGATCATCCTCATGAACATGCTCGTGGACTTCGTCTATCCGCTGCTCGACCCGCGCATCAAACTGGGAAAGAAGGAAAACTA
The DNA here is from genome assembly GCA_900315575.1 of uncultured Veillonellaceae bacterium. Lineage (GTDB taxonomy): Bacteria > Bacillota > Negativicutes > Selenomonadales > Selenomonadaceae > Selenomonas_C. The sequence goes on along the minus strand of OMZR01000021.1, from coordinate 73,118 downwards.
AATGGCACAGACAACAGATACGGCGGCCTTTGCGCCGCTCGAGCATGAGGCCGCGAAGCTCACGCAGCAGGAGACGCAGCCAGCGCTCGGCTACTGGCAGGATGCCTGGATTCGCTTCAAGAAAGACAAAGTTGCGATGGCGGGGCTCTGCGTCATCATCTTCCTCGTGCTCATCGCCATTTTCGGCCCGATGCTCTTGAGCATTTCCTACGCCGATCAGGACCTCGCGCAGGTCAACCAGGGCCCGAGCGCGGCGCACTGGTTCGGCACGGACAACCTCGGCCGCGACCTTTTCATCCGCGTGCTCTATGGTGCGCGCATCTCGCTCTCGATCGGCATCGTTGCGAGCCTCCTGAACTTCGTCATCGGCGTCACGTATGGCGGCATCGCAGGTTTCGCAGGCGGCAAGGTTGACCGCATCATGATGAACATCGTCGACGTGCTCTACAGCGTCCCGATGCTTCTCTACGTCATCCTGCTGATGGTCGTCCTGAAACCGGGCCTCATCAACATCTTCATCGCACTCGGCATCGCCTACTGGCTGCCGATGGCCCGTATCGTGCGCGGCCAGATTCTCGCGATGAAGGAGCAGGAATTCGTCCTCGCGGCTCGCACGATTGGTGCGAGCAAGCGCCGCATCCTCCAGAAGCACCTGATTCCGAACGCGATCGGCGCCATCGTCGTCACGCTTTCGCTCTCGATTCCGGACGCCATCTTCACGGAGGCTTTCCTTTCCTTCATCGGTCTCGGCGTTTCGGCACCGATGGCCAGCTGGGGCGTGCTCGCTTCCGAAGGCGTCACGAGCCTCAAGGCGTATCCGTTCCAGCTCTTCTTCCCGGCCGTCGCCATCAGCGTCACGATGCTGGCCTTCAACTTCCTGTCCGACGGCCTGCGCGACGTGCTCGACCCGAAGATGCGCCGTTAAGAGATTGCAACCAGTTTTGATGATTGGAGCTATCAATTTATGGAAATGACAGAAACGAAACCAGCGGCCGAGCCGCTGCTGACGGTCGAAGACCTCGCCGTGCGCTTCCGCACGTATCGCGGCACGGTGCATGCCGTCCGCAACGTCGGCTTTACGGTGGGGAAGGGCGAGGCGCTCGGCATCGTCGGCGAGTCCGGCTGCGGCAAGAGCGTCACGGCGCATGCCATCATGCGCCTGCTGCCCGAAGAAAATTCCTATATCGAGCACGGCAAGATCACGATGGAGGGCAAAGACCTCCTCGGCATGTCCGACAAGGAAATGCGCGCCGTGCGAGGCGGCGACATCGGCATGATTTTCCAGGATCCGATGACGTCGCTGAACCCCGTGCTGACGATCGGCAAGCAGCTGACGGAGACGCTGCTGCTGCACGAAGACCTCACGAAGAAGCTCGCCGAAGAGCGCGCGGTCGAGATGCTGCGCCTTGTCGGCATCCCGTTCCCCGAAAAGCGTCTCAAGGACTATCCGCATCAGTTCTCGGGCGGCATGCGCCAGCGCGTCATGATCGCCATGGCGCTCGCCTGCAACCCGAAGCTCATCATCGCCGACGAGCCGACGACGGCACTCGATGTCACGATTCAGGCGCAGATTCTCGACCTCCTCGCGGGGCTCAAGAAGAAGCTCGGCACCTCGATCATCCTGATTTCCCATGACCTCGGCGTCATCGCGCAGCTCTGCGACCATGTGCTCGTCATGTACGCCGGACAGGTCATCGAGCGCGGCAGCGTGCAGGAAATCTTCCATCATCCCGCGCATCCGTATACGCAGGGCCTGCTCGCGTCTCTGCCACGCGTCGATGCCGACAAGGACACGGAGCTCGCCGTCATCGACGGCCAGCCGCCTGATCTTCTCTATGACATCAAGGGCTGCCCGTTCGTCGACCGCTGCCCGCATGCCATGCAGATTTGCGCCATGCAGCCGCCGGAGGAAACGGCGATTGCTGGTGGGGACACGCATGCCGCGAAATGCTGGCTGCAGCAGAAAAAGGAGGCGCTGAACTGATGGCAGAAAAACTGCTCGAGGTCAAGAACCTCAAAAAACATTTCGTCGCGTCGCGCAGTTTCTTCGGCCGTCCGACGTCCATCCTCAAGGCCGTCGACGGCGTGAGCTTTTCGCTTCATAAAGGAGAGACGCTCGGCCTCGTCGGCGAGTCCGGCTGCGGCAAGTCCACGACGGGCCGCACAGTCATCGGCCTCTATGAGCCGACGGAAGGCGAAGTTTATTTCGATGGCGAGAAGCTCGCCCCCGGCAAATTCGCCGAGGACAAGATCCAGATGATCTTCCAGGATCCGTATGCGTGCCTGAATCCGCGCATGACGGTCGGCGACATCATCGGCGAGCCGCTCGACATCCATCATGTCTACGACAACCCGCGCGACCGCATGGCGCGCGTCTACGAGCTCTTAAACCTCGTCGGCCTGAACCCGGAGCAGGCGAACCGCTTCCCGCACGAGTTCTCGGGCGGCCAGCGCCAGCGCATCGGCATCGCGCGCGCCCTCGCCATCAACCCGCAGGTCATCATCTGCGACGAGCCGATTTCGGCACTCGACGTCTCGATTCAGGCGCAGGTCGTCAACCTGCTCTCGCGCTTGCAGAAAGAGCTTGGCCTCACGTACCTCTTCATCGCGCATGACCTCGCGATGGTGCGCTACATCAGCCAGCGCGTCGCCGTCATGTATCTCGGCAAGCTCGTCGAAGTCGCCGACACGGAAGACCTCTACGAGCATCCGCTCCATCCGTACACGCAGGCCCTGCTCTCGGCTATCCCCGTGCCGGATCCGGACAACAAGAAAGAGCGCATCCACCTCGACGGCGAGCTCCCGAGCCCGATTGACCCGCCGGACGGCTGCCGCTTCTGCACGCGTTGCCCGTACGCGACGGAACGCTGCCGCACGGAAGAGCCCGTCATGAAAGACTTCGGCAACCGCCGCTGCGCCTGCCATTACGTGGACGAGACGGGATTCCACGGGCAGAAGACCGTGAAGCACTGAAAAACTTCCATAGGATCAAACGCTGCGAAGGAACAAACTTCCTTTGCAGCGTTTCTTTTTTCTGGGACTTGTGCCATAATGAAAAGAAGAAACGTCAGGAAGGGATATGGATTTATGGCAGCAGATGAATTGCGAAAGAAGCTCTGGGCCGCCGCCGACATCATGCGCGGCACGATGAGTGCGGACGAATACAAGGATTATCTTCTCGGGCTGGTCTTTTACAAATACCTGTCCGACCGCCAGCTTTATGCTGTCGTGGATCTTCTCGAGGACAGGAAGCCCGGCAGTCTGGACGAGGCGCAGAAGATTTATGAAGAGGCCCGCAAGGGCGAGGACTGGGATGACCTCCGGCAGGAGCTTGAGGAAAGCTACAGCTTCGCCATCGAGCCGGCCTATACGTTCACGGCGCTCTACCACGAAATCAACGACAAGACGTTCACGACCGACCATCTGCGGCAGGCCATGCGCGACATCGAGCAGGGCGGCAGCGCGAAGGACGGCGAAAAGCTCTATGAAGACCTTTTCGAGGATTTCGACATCGACTCCAAGAGTCTCGGCACGACGCCGCAGAAGCGCAACCAGATGCTGTCGGAAGTCATGAAGACGCTTGCGGGCATCGACTTCACGGAATATGGCGCGGACGCGCTCGGCGACGCCTACGAGTATCTCATTGGCGAATTCGCCTCGGCATCGGGCAAGAAAGCAGGGGAATTTTACACGCCGCAAAGCGTCGCGACGCTCATCACGCGCATCGTGACGAAAGGCAAGGAAGGGAAGCCGGGATTCTCCATCTACGATCCCTGCATGGGGTCGGGTTCGCTGCTGCTCCAGACGCGGAACTACATCCACGAGGACTGCCGCAATGGCATTCAGTTCTACGGGCAGGAACTCACGCACACGACGTACAACCTCGCGCGGATGAACATGATTCTGCACAATGTCCCGTTTCAGTACCAGCACTTCCGCAATGGCGATTCGCTCGGCGATGACTGGCCGACCGAGGAACCGACAAACTATGACGCCGTCGTGATGAATCCACCCTACTCGCAGCCTTGGAGCGCGGCGGCAGGATTCCTGACCGACCCGCGCTTCCAGGGATATGAAAAGTTAGCGCCGAAGAGCAAGGCCGATTTTGCTTTCCTGCTGCATGGCTTCTATCATCTGCGCGACGATGGCACGATGGGCATCGTCCTGCCGCATGGCGTACTGTTCCGTGGCGGAGCCGAGGGGACAATCCGAAAGCACCTCTTGGAGAACGGCAGCATCTACGCCGTCATCGGCCTGCCAGCCGGCATCTTCTTCAACACAGGCATCCCGACGTGCGTCATCATCCTGAAGAAAGATCGCACGAGTCGCGACATCTTCTTCATTGACGCCAGCAAGGAATTCCGCAAGGACAAGGCACAGAACTTCCTGGATCCAGAGCACATTGACAAGATCGTGCAGGCGTACGGAGAGCGCAAGGATGTCGAGAAATTCGCACATCTCGCAAGCTACGACGAAATCCAGGAGAACGACTACAATCTCAATATCCCGCGTTACGTCGATACGTTCGAAGAAGAAGCCCCCGTTGATCTCGGCGCGGCGTTCGCGGAAATCGAAAGCATCGATAAGGAAGAACAGGAGTTTGACAAGACGCTTAACGGGTATTTTGAAGAACTCGGGCTGACGTGGAGATTGTGAACATGGAACAGAGAAAAGTGCCGGAAATCAGGTTTCGGCAGGAGGACGGAACGGAGTTCCCTGCGTGGGAAAACACAACGATTGATAAGATTGCAACAGTAGTTGGAGGAGGAACGCCAAAATCAGATGAGCTAACTTACTGGAACGGACAAATTGACTGGTATACGCCTACGGAGATTGTTTCGAAATATTTGCAGGGAAGCGAGAGGAAGATTACCGAGGCAGGGCTGAAGAACTCTAGCGCTAAACTTCTACCCAAAGAAACGATACTCCTGACTTCTCGCGCTAGTATCGGCCTTTGCTCCATTAATAATACAGATGGTCAGGTTACGACGAATCAAGGCTTTCAATCTATCGTATGTAATAAGCAACGGGCGTACAATGAATTTGTGTATTATTCGCTTCATGTCCCCAAAGTACAGCATTCATTACAATCAAGAGCGTGCGGTTCAACATTTTTGGAAATATCGTCTTCGGAAGTCAAGAAAACCAAATTGCAGGCTCCGTTACTTATAGAGCAAAAGAAAATTGGCAGCTTTTTTTCCGCACTCGACCGTCGCATCATCCTTGCCGACAAGAAGCTCGCCACCCTCCAGACTATCAAGAAAGGCATGCTCCAGAAGATTTTCTCGCAGGAGCTGCGGTTCAGGGATGACGACGGGAACGAGTTCCCTGCGTGGACTGAAAAACCACTTGGGGATATTGCTTCTGTTACAAAATTGGCAGGATTTGAGTTTACAAAATATGTCACATACAAGGACGAGGGAAAAATCATTGCCTTGAGAGGATTGAATGTTAAAAATGGCTCGTTGGTTTTGGATGATGTAAAATATATCGATGGCAGTGATTTTTCAAAATTGAAGAGGAGCAAGCTTTATAAGGGAGACATTCTGTTTACTTACGTTGGAACCATTGGAGAATCAGCCATTGTAGACAAAAATGATGCATATTACTTGGCGCCGAATGTCGCCCTGATTCGGATAGCTCATGAATCTCCGCAATATGCATTATTTTATATGCAATCGGAGCAATTTCACCTTGAATTAAATAAATACGTTACGCTTACGTCACAAGCATCATTGACGATGGACAATGTTCGGAAAATCAAGATTATGTTGCCAGTTATGGCCGAGCAGCAGAAAATCGCCGCCTACTTCACAACCCTCGACCGTTCCATCGCCGCCGCGCAAAAAAAAGCAGCTGCCCTTCGCACGATCAAGAAGGGGCTGCTGCAGAAAATGTTCATTTGAATCGGAGGAAACCAATATGATGGTAGAAGCAAAGCTCCAGGGCGGCGTGATTTTCGGCGACCCGGAGAATGAAGAATACGTCTATCTGCCTGGCAGCGAAATCGGCGCTTCGCGACCGCTCTGCGTTTACGAAGCCGCTGGCCAACGCGAAGATGTCACGATGGAGCAGGCCGCGCATCTCATCACCACGCGCAGCCTGCGTCCGACGGTGCATCCGAGACTCGGCAAAAATTCGTTCTGACAAAACGTCAGACAACAAGCGATGGTTTTCCATACGCGAAGAAGCCGCCCGCATAAGCAGACGGCTTGGATTATTCGTAATGTGTGCGGCATTGCACGATGATGAGGACATCTCCTTTGACAGTATAGACGATGCGATTTGCATCATCAATGCGGCGGCTCCAGTATTCTGACAGGTCATAGCGCAGAGGTTCCGGCTTGCCGATGCCTTGAAAGGGCGTGCGCAGCATGTCCTTGATTAGCTTGTTGATCCGACGGAGCGTTTTTCGGTCTTCTGTCTGCCAATAGACATAGTCGGCCCAACCATCCGGCGTCCATTGTAAATTCATTCGTCTTCGACCTCCAGAAGCGGATGCGATTCGAGTTGCCCTGCTTCTGCCTGTGCGATGGAATGACGCAGATGGCGCAGGTTTGCAGGGGAATAGAACGGATCTCCCGTGATGTCAAACGGGATGCGCTGGCTCTTGAGGACGGCCTTGACGAACATGTTGACGGCGACGGAAGCGTTCATGCCAGCAGCGTGGCAAAATTCATCAAAATTTTCCTTGTCCGTGCGGTCCATTCGCACGCTTAATACAGCTTGTGCCATAGGAATCACCTCTTTGAGGATATTGTACAACTTTTGTATGACGATAGCAATCTGAAATATGACAATATAGGGTAGATGAAAAAATTATGGCAGAGAAAGAATCCGTGATGGAGCAACGACTCATCGACCAGCTTATGACAGGGGAGTCGCAGTGGACATACCGCCCGGACATTACGACGGAGGAGGTGCTCTGGGCAAATTTTCGTCAGAAGCTGAATCAGAACAATGTCGGCGTGCTGGATGGGCAGGCGATTACGGACGAGGAGTTCCACCAGATTTGCGAGTTCATGCTCGACCAGGCAAAGACGCCATATCGGGCAGCGCTCTGGCTTGCTGGGGAGAATGGCGAGGCCGTCATCCCATTGGATCGCGAGGATGCGTCGAAAGGGACAATCCATCTGATGGCTGTCAGTTCTCGCGAGATTGCAGGCGGCCGCTCGTCGTACGAAATCATCCACCAATATGTCGCGAGCAAGGCAGATGACGAAGATCGGCAGCGCCGTTTCGATGTGACATTGCTCATCAATGGTTTGCCAATGATACAGATCGAGCTGAAGAATCAGGATCACCCGTACATGGATGCGTTTCGTCAGATCAAGAAGTACAGCGAGCAGGGGAAGTTTGGCGGGCTGTTCGGCATGGTGCAGATGTTCGTCGTGACGAATGGCAGCAATACGCGCTATCTCGCGGCGGACATCGGCGCGCGGCTCAACGAGAATTTCCTCACGCCGTGGGTAAATCGCGAGAACGAGCCCGTGGAGAATTATCTGGCGTTTGCCAGCGAGGTGCTGCGCATCCCGAAGGCGCACGAAATGGTCGGGCATTACAGCGTCCTCGATGCCGAGCGCAAGAAGCTCATTTTGCTGCGCCCGTACCAGGTGCATGCCATCGAGGCGGTCAAGCGTGCGTCGGCGCAGAGGCAGTCGGGGTTTGTCTGGCATACGACGGGCTCGGGCAAGACGCTGACGTCGTACACGGTGGCAAAGAATCTCCAGCTCATCCCGGGCGTCGATAAGACACTGTTCCTCATCGACCGGAAAGACCTCGACCAGCAGACGTCGCTCTCGTTCAAGGCGTATGCTCAAAATGACATCGTCGATGTCGATGATACGGACAATACGGGCGAGCTCGTGCGGAAGCTTTACAGCAACGACCGCCTCGTCATCATCACGACGATCCAGAAGATGCAAGTCGTGATGAAGCGGTACACGAGCGAAGCGAAAAAGGATTCGCCGAAGACGAAGAAGTTCCGCAGCCTGCGCATCGCGTTCGTTGTGGACGAGTGCCATCGGACGGTAACGCCGGAGACGCAGCGCGACCTCCAGCGGTTCTTTGCCAACTCCATGTGGTACGGCTTCACGGGGACGCCGATTTTTGACGAGAACAAGCGCCAGCGCAAAGGCAATCTCGCCCGCACGACGGAGGGGCTTTATGGCCCGTGCCTGCACAAGTACACGATCAAGGAGGCGCTGCACAACAAGGCGGTGCTCGGTTTCCAGATCGAGTACAAGGATTCGCTGTCGCACGACCAGCTCCTGGAGCTCGGCGAAAAGCTCGGCCTCGGTGCGGCGGATGACCTGGCGGAGGGCGATGCGGCCGAGACGGAGGCGAAGGTGCTCGCGGCGTATCAGAAGCGCGAGGGGCACGATGTGTATGATTCGGACGCGCACCGCATGGAGGTCATCGACTACATCGTGAACCGTGCGGCCGGAAAGTTTCATCTGAACGCCGAGCGCGGCAACGCCTATGAGGCTATCCTGACGGTGCCGTCCATCCCGATTGCCAAGCGGTATTACAAGCTCATCCAGCAATTTGTCGCGGATGGCAAGGTGTCGGAGTCCGTTCGCGCGAAGTGTGTCGATTTCCCGAAGGTCGCGATCACGTACACGGTCACGGAAAATGACGTGGGCTCCATCGGGAATCAGGAGGACATGCAGGCATCGCTCGATGATTACAATGCGATGTTCGGCACGAAGTTCCAGCTCGCGGAGCTCGGCGCGTACAACACGAATCTCAATGACCGCTTGGCGCGGAAGAAGGGCATGTACCGCCTGCGCGAAAACCAGCTCGACATCGTCATTGTCGTCGACCGCCTGCTGACGGGATTTGATGCGCCGCCATGCGCCATCCTTTTCGTCGACCGCCCGCCATTGGCGCCGCAGAACCTCATCCAGGCGTTTTCCCGCACGAACCGTCTCTATGACCGTACGAAGCGCTATGGCATGATTGTCATTTTCCAGCGCTCGGAGGAATATCGGCGCGATGTGGACGCGGCGCTGCTGCTGTACTCGAATGGCGGCACGAATGACGTGAGTGCGCCGTCGTTCGAGGAAATCGAGAAGAAGTTCCGGGCGGCGTTGCGCGAGCTGCACGAAATCGCAAAGACGCCGGAGGCGGTCGATGCGCTGCTGTCGGAGCCCGACCAGATGAAGAAGTTCGCCCGCGCGTTTCAGAAAGTTGACCGCCTCTATGGCGAGGTGCAGGTCTATCAGGACTGGGACGGGAAATCTCTCGGCGACTACCATACAAGCGAGGACGAGCTGCAGGAGTATCAGGGAAAGTATCAAAACGTCATCGCGAACCTGCGGCAGCGCGATGAGGAAACGGGCGGCGAGGATGCTGCGGCCATCGACGTGGAGTATGAACTCGAGACGATCACGAGCGTCACGATCGACTACCGCTATATCGTTTCGCTCATCCAGAAGCACATGCCGGACGAGGACGCGCTCGTGACGGAGCCCATCGAGGACAAGGACATCGACCGTCATATCGATCGCCTGCGTGAGACGAATCCGGCACTCGCGGATGTCATCCGAGGTTTTTGGGAGGATATGAAGCGCACGCCGTCGAAATACAAGGGCATGGATGCGATGACCGTCATCGAGACGCGCATCGACGAGATCATCAACGACCAGATTGACGCCTTCGTGAAAGAATGGTGTACGCAGAAGAAAGACGTGATCGCCATCCTGCACACATACAAGACGGGCGATCCGGTGTCGCTCGTCACGAATTATGAAGCTTTCAAGGCAATACATCCGGACGTCAGCAAGCTGCAGTACAAGCGGCGGGCGAAGGACGCGGTTGTGAAGCTCGTCGAGCGGATCCGTCCGCTTCGCGAGAAGTAGCCGGGGACTCTTTTCAAGGTGGCACGTATTTGATGAAATGACAGGGAGGCATGAAGTATGGAACGCAAACTGCAGGCAGACGAGCCCATCGAGCCGGAAATTCTCGATGATATTGATATGAGCGCGCATGAAAAGGACTATTCGGAAGAGGGCTTCTGGAAGAAGCTCAAGGGATATGCGGCGAAGGCTGGCGTGTCGCTGGTCTACAAGGCGCTCCAGCTCTATTATGTCGCGCAGTCGCCAAATTGCCCGAAGCGCGTCAAGATGGGCATTTATTCGGCGCTCGGCTATTTCATCCTGCCCGTCGATGCCATTCCCGATTTCATCCCCATCACGGGCTATACGGATGACCTCGCGGCCATCGCGATGGCGCTGCTGCTCGCGCAGGTCTATATCACGGACGACATCCGTGCGCGTGCGCGGGCGAAAGTTGTCGATTTCTTTGGCGAGGAGCAGGTGGAAAAGGGAGGCCTTTGAAAAAAGAAGAAGTTCAAGGAGCAGCGTTTCGCGGCAGGAGAAGGTTCCTGCCGCTTTCTTTATGCAACCGTTATGAATGCGCGATACGATGGAAAAAACATCGAATCATCGAACGAAAGAAGATGGAGCATGGAAACGGAAGAACAGGGGATGAACGGACGGACGCGTCCTGTCCGCATTCGTTCTTTTCTGCGCAGGGAGGCGGGACTGCTCGCATTCCTGACGGTTACGGGGCTCGTCTACAATGTCGGCATGACGGCGGGGCCGTATTTCGAGGGACAGCTCGCGCAATGTCTCGCGGACATCCTCGGCGGCACGCGCGGAGCAGCGGACATGGCGCGCATCGCGGGGCTTTATGTCGCGGTCATCGCCGTCGTGCAGGGCAGCCGCGCGGGCAAGCGCTTTTTCGTGCGGCGCTTCGCGAACCATATCAACCGCCGGATGCGGGCGGCGCTCTATCATGCGCTCGTGCATCAGGACGAGGCGCGCGTGCGCGCAGAGGGCACGGGCGCGCTGATGACGAAAGCCGTCACGGACGTCGATGCGACGACGGAGGGCATCCGGAAATTCACGACGGAGCTCTTCGACACGGGCGTCGTGATGGTCGCGTATCTCGCGATGCTCGCATGGTATGATGTGCGGCTCGCGGCCTGCTCGTGCGTGTTCCTGCCGCTGGCGTATTTCTGGGCGGTGCGGCTGAAAAAGCGCGTGGCGCTGGCGAGCGCGGCGGCGCGCGAAAGCGAGGGAGCGTTGGCGGCGGCGACGATGGACCGCATCGGGCACGAAGCGCTCTATCGCACGAGTGGCGTCGAAGCGGGGCGCAACGCGCTCTATGAGACGCAGCTCGCCTCGTACGAAGCGGCATCCATCCGCTCGGGCGTGCTGGAAAATGCGATGCAGCCGCTCTACCGCATCGTGTCGCTGCTCGGCGTCCTGCCGATTTTCTGGTTTGGCGGCAGCTATGTGATGCAGGGGACGTGGGACATCGCAGCGTTCACGACGTTCTTCTCGTGCTTCCTGAAATTCGCCGTGAAGTCATCGCATGCGGCGAAGCTCTTCAATGCTGTGCAGAAGGCGCAGGTCTCGTGGCGGCGCATTTGGCCGCTCTTGGAAAGCGGGCAGGAGGAAGCCGTGCGGCAGGAAGCACTGGCGCCGGTGACCATCGAGGCGCGGAATCTCTCGGTCGAGCGTGGCGGAAAGACGTTGTTTTCCGGGCTGTCGTTTTCACTGCGGCCGGGCGAAATCCTCGCCGTGACAGGGCCGGTGGCCTGCGGCAAATCGACGCTTGGCGAAGTAATGGCAGGGTTCGTGCCGTATGGCGGCTGTCTGACGGTCGACGGGCAGGAGCTTTCGTCGATGGAAGCAGGTGAGCTACGCGGCCTCGTGACGCGGATGGACCATGCGCCGGAACTGCTGCATGCAACGCTGGCGGAAAATGTCGCGCTCGGCAGAAACGTCGATGTCCTGCCGTTCTTGCAGAAAGCGGAACTCGGGCAGGACATCGAGAGCGGGGCACTTTCGCTCGAAACGGAAGTATTTGCAGACGGGCGGCCGCTCTCGGGCGGCCAGCAGGCGCGGCTGGCCTTTGCACGGACGCTCGTGCATGCAGGCACCGTCGTCGTGCTCGACGACCCGTTCGCGTCCGTCGATGCAGAGACGGAGCGGCGCATGTTCGAACATCTGCGGGCATGGCAGGGGCGGAGGAGCGTCGTGCTGATTTCGTCGCGAATGGACGTCGTTTCGAAGTGTGATCGGGTGGTGGAGTTCACGGGCGGAAATCAGGCAAGTACAGGTTCCCTCTGTAAGGTAATGTCATTAAGTTAAACGATGGAGTCATTCAAATTTTTGCCTCCCTCACAGAGGGAGGGGGACCGCGTTGGCGGTGGTGGGAGTGTCGGAGGTAGGACGTAGCTGATTAATCGATGTTATCTGCGAAGGTATGTCTTCGCAGATAACAATCCAGCTATCTGTTCCGTCCTACCTCCGACACTCCCCCAGTCAGCTTCGCTGACAGCCCCCTCTGGGAGGGGGCCAACAATGGTTGTGGTATTGCACATGAAAAGAGGTACGGCATAATTGTATGCATCTGCTTTTTTTGCGTTCGTACGCCATTTTCCACGCGAATGTCTGGCCGCACTCGCGCTCATTGCTTTCGCCGCGGGGACGGCGCTCGTACCGCCGATGCTTTTGGGGAGCTTTATCGACGCGCTTGGCGGCGGGCAGTTCGTGATATGGCTCGGCATCGGGTATTTCGCGGCGAGCGCGTTTGCAGGACTGTTCGAGAGCGGGCAGGACGCGATGATCGTCGCCGTCGGCCAGCGCATGATGCACGCGCTGCGGAGCCGCATGGCGGCGAAGCTGCCGAAGCTCCCGGCTGCGTATTTCGACCGTCATGAGGCGGGCGGCACGGCAGCGCTGTTTTTGAAGGATGTCGATGCGATTGACGTGCTGTTCACGGATGGTATCTTGTCGCTGTTCGCGAACAGCCTGCGCATTGTCGCGATTCTCGCGGCGATTCTCTGGACAAGCCGTGGGCTCTTCGTGCTGCTCTGCGTGGCACTGCCGGTCTTATTTCTGTTCACGCGCCTTGTCCAGCGGCGTGTGCTGGCCGCGCAGTCGGCAAACCGTTCGGCTGTCGCGCGCATCGTGGCCTGCATTCCCGAGACGCTTGCGAGCTATCGCATGATTCGCGGCCTTGGCGTCGAGCCGTGGATGGAGCGGCGCTATGGCGCGATGCTCGATGACGGATACCATGCGATGGATCGCACGAACTTCTATGATTCCGTCTATTCACCAATCATCAAGTCGGCGGGCGCGTCCGTTGTGGCTGTCATGATGGTGCTTGCGGCAGGGGCCGGGCCGCGCGGCTTCTTCGCGCTGTCCGTCGGCGATGCCGTCGCGATGACGGCGTATGTGCTGGCGGTCTTCGAGCCGCTCGAAGCGCTCGGCATGGAGATTCAGACCATCCAGGCGGCGGCCGCTGCGCTTGGGCGCATCCGTGCGTTTCTCGGAGAGCAGGAACTGCCGCAGGCGCAGAGCCATGAGGGAACGAAAACTTCAGTTGCAGATGTTCCCTGCATTGAATTCCGCGATGTGACTTTCGGTTATGAGGCGGAAAAGCCGATGTTGTCGCGTCTTTCCTTTTCCGTGCATTCCGGCGAGCATGTGGTACTGCGCGGCCGGACGGGCGCGGGAAAGACGACGATCCTGCGGCTGGTAGCAGGGCTCTATGCGCCGCAGTCCGGCGAGGTGCTGGTCGGCGGCAAGCGGGCGGCGGACGTCTTGCCGCGGGAGCGCCGCCATCTCTATGGCATCGCAGGGCAGGCATTTTCGCCGATTCCCGGCACGGTGCGCGACCAGCTGACGCTTGGCGAGAGCGATGTCACGGACGCGATGATCGAGCAGGCGCTGGAGACGGCGGGCATCGCCGCCGCCGTGCATGCGCTGCCAGCAGGTCTTTCGACACCGATGGAGGCGGCGGGGCTGTCCGAGGGCGAGCGCCATCTGCTCGGTTTCGCGCGCGCCATCGTCTACGATCCGCGCATCCTGCTGCTCGACGAGTGCACGGCGCATCTCGACAGCGGGACGGAAGCGCTGCTGCTTGCCGCTATCCGCCGCATGGTAGAGGGCCGCGCCGTGCTCTCCATCGCGCACCGCTGGAGCGCGGCGATGGCAGAGACGCGCACGATCATGTTGGGCGGAGAAGAATGATTTGACTTTTTGCTCTTTCTGCGCTATTATAGGAGTTGTGGTTAGCACTCAAGACAAATGAGTGCTAATAAACGATGAGTCAAATATGGACCGTTACGACCAGCCTCAAACTACCCTCTCAGTCACGCTTCGCGTGCCAGCTCTCCCAGAGGGAGAGCCTGCTGTATGAGTTGCGTTTGATGAACTTGTGGAATAGGTTTTGCTGTGTTGCAACAGTCTTGCAGAAAGGCAGATACAGAATGGCGAAAGAAACCCATGAATTCCAAGCGGAGACGCGCGAGCTCCTCGACCTCATGATTCACAGCATCTACACGAATCACGAGATTTTCTTGCGCGAGCTCATTTCGAATGCGTCGGATGCAATCGAGAAGGTGCATTTCGAGAGCCTGACGAACCGTGACCTGCTCGAAGGCGACGACCAGTTCGAAATCTTCCTCGTGCCGGACAAGGAGCATCATACGTTCACGATTTCCGACAACGGCATCGGCATGACGAAGGACGAGCTCATCGACAACATCGGCACGATTGCAAAATCTGGCACGAAGGCATTCCTCGACCAGCTCAAAAAGGCGAAGGAAAGCGATGAGAGCGTCGATGACAAGGAAATGATCGGCCAGTTCGGCGTCGGTTTCTACTCGGCGTTCATGGTGGCAGAGAAGGTCACGATCATCACGCGCAAGGCCGGCGAACAGCAGGCGTGGAAATGGGAGTCGGCGGCCGACGGCAGCTACACGATTGAGGAAGCCGACAAGGAGAAACGCGGCACGACGATCGTCATCACGCTTGCGAAAGAGTTCTATGGCGACGAAGCGGAAGAAGACTTTACGGATCAGTACAAGATCCAGAGCCTCGTCAAGAAGTATTCCGACTATGTCCGCTATCCGATCAAGATGAGCTACGAGACGGAGGAAATCCCGAAGGACGCGGACGGCAAGCCCATCAAGGACGCAAAGCCCGAGAAGAAGACGGAAATCCGCACGCTGAACTCGATGGAGCCGCTCTGGACGAAGAACAAGTCCGAGATCAAGCAGGAAGAGTACAACGAATTCTTCAAGAACCAGTTCCACGAGTGGGAAGACCCGATGGAGGTCTTCCATACGAAGGCCGAGGGCTCCGTTTCGTATACGGCGCTCTTGTGCATCCCGGCGCATGCACCGTTCAACCTCTACCAGCAGGATTATGAGCCGGGTCTCCAGCTCTACAGCCGCCACGTCTTCATCATGGACAAGTGCAAAGACCTGCTGCCGGATTACCTGCGCTTCATGAAGGGCCTCGTCGATTCGCCAGACCTCTCGCTGAACATTTCGCGCGAGCTGCTGCAGCAGAGCCGCGAGCTCAAGGTCATCGGCCGCGCGCTCGAAAAGAACATCCTCAAAGCCCTCGGCCGCAAGCTCAAGAACGACCGCGAGAGCTATGAGAAGTTCTGGAATGAGTTCGGCAAGTCGCTGAAGATCGGCGTCTACAATAGCATGTACACGGGCTCGTCCGACACGCGCGACAAGCTCAAAGACCTGCTGCTTTTCATGAGCTCGAAGGACGGCAAGCTCGTGACGCTGAAGGAATACGTCGACCGCATGCCGGAGAGCCAGAAGAAGATTTATTACGCGACGGCAAAGGACAAGGAGACCATCGAGAACCTGCCGCAGATGGAGACGCTGCGCGACAAGGGCATCGAGGTGCTGTACCTCTTGGACCCCGTCGACGAGTTCTGCCTCGAAACACTGCACAGCTATGAGGAGAAGGAGTTCCACTCCATCAGCCGCGGCGACCTCGACCTCGACGATGCCGAGAGCCAGGAGGTCAAGAAGGAGACGGAGGAGCTCCAGAAGGACAACGGCGACCTCATGAAGGACATCAAGGACGTGCTCGGCGACAAGGTCTCGGACGTCAAGGTGTCTTCGCGCCTCAAGTCGTCGGCCGTCTGCCTCGTGGCCGATGAAGCGGGCCCGTCGCTCTCGATGGAGCAGGCGTTCTCCGATATGAAGAATCCGCTGTTCAAGGCAAAGCGCATCCTCGAAATCAACCCGCACCACGAGCTCTTCACGCGCCTGCAGGCTCTGCATGACGCGGGCAAGGACAGCCAGGACTTCAAAGATTACTGCGATCTCCTGTACACGCAGGCGCTGCTGATCGAGGGCATCCTGCCGGAGAACCCGGTCGACTTCGCGAACAAAGTCGCGAAACTTATGGCGAAATAACGCGGGAAGCACAACGATTTTACAGGAAATAGAACGGTTTCAGACGCGAATGCGCGGCTGGAGCCGTTCTTTTTTGCGCGTTCGCGAGGAATCCGCGACTTATAATAAAAAATCGAAAAAAGTGCTTGCATTTTGCGAGGGAGTAGGCTATAATGAAAAGCGTCAAGGGAAAACGTTTTCGAGATGCTTTTCAAGACGAAGCAAGCCAAAGCAATCGTGGAAGGTTGCTTGGAAAGCAAGGGAAGCGATGATGAAAGACGGTAGT
>OMZR01000021.1:43498-56586 GCA_900315575.1 uncultured Veillonellaceae bacterium | reverse complement strand
GCTACGTCGAGGATTTGCCGACGACGAGAGGACAGAAAAGATGCGTCAAGATGGGCTGACGGATTTCATCAGTGCTTCCCAGCATCATCAAGATGGGATATGGTGAGGAAACTCTCGAAAGTTTCGCAATCTTTTCATTCGCGCTTTCTTTTGTGCGGTAAAAGGAAACCGTTTACAAAAAGAAAACGCCATCCATCAGGGGGGACTTATTCATGAGTGACAATTTCGTGATCTCCATCAGCCGCCAGTACGGCTGCGGCGGCCGCGAGCTGGCCGGCCTCCTCGCCGACAAGCTCGGCGTCAAGCTCTATGACCGCCAGATCGTCCACATCGCCGCTGCAAAGCTTGGCATCAACGATCTCAGCGAGGAAGAGCTTCTCGAAATGGAGAAGGAAGTCAAGCCGCTCTCCATGCAGTTCATCGCGTTCCATTCGTTCGGCACACACATGGGCGAGTCGAGCCGCGGCATGTTCATGTCCGAGTCGGCCGCCATCAAGAAGCTCGTCTCTGATGGTCCCTGCGTCATCCTCGGCCGCTGCGCGGACTACGTGCTGCGCAATGATCCGAACCACTTCGCGATTTTCGCCTGCGCCGATGACGATTTCCGCGAGCAGCGCGGCAAGACGGTCTATGAAGGCAAGAGCCTCAAAGAGCTCAACGCCGAGGACAAGAAGCGCGCACGCTACTACAACTATTACACGGGCCGCAACTGGGGCGAAGGCCAGAACTATGACCTCGTTGTGAACACGGGCAAGCAGCCTTTAGGCAAGATTGCAGATTCCATCATCGCTTACATCAAGACGCTCAAGGGCTGAGGGGGAGAAATCGAAAATGGCACAAAGCAAAGGCAGTGTATGGCCGCGCATCGCATATGCCTGCGGCACGTTCGGTCACGACGTATTCTATGCAATGCTCGCGACGTACTTCATGATTTTCGTCACGAGCAACCTGTTCAATTCCGGCAATGCGAGCCATGACCAGTACATGATCGGCATTGTCACGACGATCATCCTCGTCCTTCGCATCGCAGAGCTCTTCGTCGATCCGTTCATCGGCAACATCATCGACAAGACGAAGACGCGCTGGGGCCGTTTCAAGCCCTGGGTTCTCGTCGGCGCGTTCGTTGCAGCGATTTCGCTCGCCGCGCTCTTCACGGACTTCGGCGGCCTTGCGGCTTCGAGCCCGACGACGTATCTGATTCTCTTTGCAATCGTTTACTTCATCATGGACATTTTCTACAGCGCGAAAGACGTCGCCATCTGGTCCATGATTCCGGCGCTGTCGTTCGATTCGCATGAGCGCGAGATCACGGCGACGGTTGCCCGTATCGGTTCCGTTTTCGGTGGCCAGCTCGTCACGGTCATCGTCATGCCGGTCGTCCTCTATTTCTCCGTCAATCAGAATGGCGGCGCGGGCGATCCGACCGGCTGGTTTGCTTTCGCCTGCATCGGCGGCGGCATCGCAACGCTCGGCGCCATCATCCTCGGCATCGGCACGAAGGAGCAGGACAGCGCGCTGCGCGAGAACAAGACGGATACGTCGGCAAAAGACGTCTTCAAAGTCCTGACGCAGAACGACCAGCTCCTCTGGATGGCGATTGCTTACCTCGTCTATGGCCTCGGCATCAACGTCGTTAACAACTTCAACCTCTACTACTTCATCTATGTCATTGGTGATGCCACGAAGTTCTCGATCCTCGGCGTCATCAACACGATCATCGGCCTGATTGCTGTTGCTCTCTTCCCGGCACTGACGACGAAGTTCAGCCGCCGCAAGCTGTTCTTTGCCTCGGTCTTCATCATGATCTTTGCGCTCGTCATCTATGCGATGAGCGGTACGAATGTCCCGATGGCGCTCGTCGGCGCTGGTCTGTTCGCCCTGCCGCAGCCGCTGTTGTTCCTCGTCGTCCTCATGACGATCACGGACTCCGTCGAGTACGGCCAGCTGAAGCTCGGCCATCGCGACGAAGCGGTCTGCCTCTGCGTGCGTCCGCTCGTTGACAAGCTCGCAGGCGCCATCTCGAGCGGCGTCATCGGCATGGTTGCCATCTGGGTCGGCATGACGGGCGGCGCCACGGCCGCCGACATCACGCCGGACAGCCTCTGGCACTTCCAGCTCGTCATGTTCGCCGTGCCGATTCTCTTCCTCATCGTGTCGTGCTTCATCTATCGCGCGAAAGTTACGCTGACGGAAGAAGAGCATGCGAAGATTGTTGCAAAGCTTGAAGAGACATGGGAAGATATTAATAAGTAAGAGAAACCCAAAGGTGGGTGGAAAGGGTAGTTCGTTTTGCGAGCTGCCCTTTTTTCAGGGGGAATGAACATCATGGAAAAACACTTTGACTGGGGAAGGCTCTCGGACCCGGCGTTTTTTGAAGAGAACCGCCTGCCCGCGCACAGCGGCCACCGTTTCTATGGCTCGCTTGCGGAGCTCGCAAAAGGGGAGAGCTCCTATGAACTGAGCCTCGACGGCCTCTGGCAGTTCCGCTTTGCAAAGAATCTCGCGGCGCGGCCCGTGGGATTCGAAGCAGCGGACTACGATTGCCGCGATTGGGAGACGATCCGCGTGCCGGCGCACCTCCAGATGGAGGGCTATGGCGTGCCCCAGTACACGAACATGACGTACCCGTGGGACGGCCATGAGGACGTCAAGCCCGGCAACATTCCGCAGAAGGACAACCCGGTCGGCTCGTATGTGCGCTATTTCACGGTGCCGGAGGACTGGAACGGCCGCCGTGTGCTCGTGTCGTTTGGCGGCGCAGAGTCGGCGCTCATCGTCTACGTCAATGGCCAGTATATCGGCTACAGCGAGGATACGTTCACGCCATCGGAGTTCGACATCACGGATTCGCTCGTGGCAGGCGAGAACAAGCTCGCAGTCTCCGTCGTGCGCTTCTCGTCGGCGAGCTGGGTCGAAGATCAGGATTTCTGGCGCTTCAGCGGCCTGTTCCGCGAGGTGAAACTCGTCTCGCTGCCGAAACTGCATCTGTCGGATTTCTTCGTCCATGCCGTGCCGGAACATGATTACAAGGACGGCAAGCTCACGGTCGATCTGACCTGGGCTTCATCGGAAACAAAGCAGGTCACGCTCGCGCTCTATGACGCGGCGGGCAAAATCGTTGCAAAGACAGAGGACGCGCCGGCGGGCGAAACGTCCGCGCTTTCGCTTTCCGTCCCGGGCGCGAAGCTCTGGAATGCCGAGCATCCGTATCTCTACCGCGCGCTCTTCACGGTACGCGACGCGGCGGGCAAGCTCGTCGAGGTCATCCCGCAGAACATTGGTTTCCGCGAGTTCCGGATGGACGGCGGCATCATGAAGATCAATGGCGAGCGCATCGTCTTCAAGGGCGTCAACCGCCACGAGTTCGACTGCGACCGCGGCCGCGCCATCGACCCGCGCGAGATCGAGAAAGACATCATCACGATGAAGCGCAACAACATCAATGCGCTGCGTACGTCACATTATCCGAACCAGAGCCGCATCTACGACCTCGCCGACATTTATGGCCTCTATGTCATCGATGAGACGAACATGGAGACGCATGGCAGCTGGCAGAAGAACGGCGTCCATGTGCCGTCGGAAAATGTCGTGCCCGACAATCATCCCGAGTGGCAGGCGATGCTGCTCGATCGCGCGAACTCGATGTTCCAGCGCGACAAGAACCATGCGGCCATCCTGATCTGGTCGTGCGGCAACGAGTCGTGCGGCGGCAAGGACATCTTTGAGATGAGCGAGTTCTTCCGCAAGCACGATGCGAGCCGCCTCGTGCATTACGAGAGCATTTTCTGGGATCGGAACTTTGGTGGCACGAGCGACATGGAAAGCCAGATGTACACGCCGGTCGCTGGCATCGAGAAATTCCTTGCCGAGCATCCCGAAAAGCCGTTCATCTGTTGCGAGTACACGCATGCGATGGGCAACAGCTGCGGCGGCATGCACAAGTACACGGAGCTCACGGATCGCGAGCCGCGCTATCAGGGCGGCTTCATCTGGGACTTCGTCGACCAGGCCATCTATCGCCGCGACCGCTATGGCAAAGACGCTTATGCCTATGGCGGCGACTTCGGCGACCGCCCGAATGACGGCAACTTCAGCGGCGACGGCATCGTCTTCGCGAACCGCGAGGGCACGACGAAGCTGCAGGATGTGAAGTTCAACTATCAGAACTTTGCTCTGACGGTCAAGCAGGGCAGCGTCGAGATCTGGAACAAGAGCCTGTTCAGCGATGCGGCAGAGTATGAGCTGCGCCTGGAACTCTTGCGCGATGGCGAAAAGGTCTGGCAGTCTTCGCAGGCAGCGCCGAGCGTCAAGGCGAGCGAGCGCAAGGAAATCGCGCTCGATGTGCCGAGCTTTGGCGCGGGCGAGTACGTGCTGACGGCGTCGCTCCACCTCAAAGAGGCGACGCTCTGGGCGGAACAGGGCTATGAAATCGCATTTGGGCAGGGCGTCTATGATGTGAAGGAATCCGCGGCGGAGGACGAAAATCTCTGGCTACAGTCGATGGCAAACCGCTATGAGGCCGCTGCGCCGATCGCGTCAAAGACGGAGCCACAGCCGCTTCATATCGTGAAATCCGACATCAACCTCGGCGTTTCGGGTGAGGGCTTTGAAATCCTGTTCTCGAGCGCGGCTGGCAATCTGACTTCCTATAAATACAATGGCGTCGAGCTCGTGGAACTGCCGCCGGTGCCGAGCTTCTGGCGCGCGCCGATTGACAACGATCACGGCAACGGACGCGACTTCCTGCTCGCGCAGTGGAAGCTCGCAAGCCTCTACCGCCATTGTGCCAAGACCGAGGTCAAGGAGCCGGGCAAGGACTGGACGGAATACAAGTGGTTCGGCGCGAATGGCACGGCGGAATATGATGCCAAGAAGGGCGAGACGCTTTCCGTGCGCTTCACGTACGATCTCGCGACGAGCCCTGCCGCGCAGTGCGTCGTGACGTATACGGTGCAGCCTGGCGGCATCGTCGACGTCGCGATGGATTACGACAAAGTCGAGGGCTTGCCGGAGTTCCCGGACTATGCGATGGTGTTCCAGCTTTCGGCGGACTACAACCATGTGAAGTTCTACGGCAACGGCCCGCTCGACAACTACTGCGACCGTTCGGAAGGCGCGCGCCTCGGCGTGTTCGAGACGACGACGGCAGACGAGTTCGAGCCGTACCTTGCGCCGCAGGAGTGTGGCAACCATACGGGCATCCGCTGGATGACGGTCACGGATCGCCGCGGCCGCGGGCTCAAGATCTTCGGCGCGACGCCATTTGAGGCATCGGCGCTGCCGTACAATGCGCATGAGCTCGAAAACGCGCGCCACCCCTACGACCTGCCAGTCGTTCATCACACGTACTTGCGCGCCTCGCTCGGCGAAGCCGGCGTCGGCGGCGATGACAGCTGGGGTGCACCCGTGCTCGATGAGTATACGGTGAAGAACGAAAAGAAGCATTTCGCGTTCTCGTTCCGGGGAATTTGAGAAAGCGGTTCATCTTTTGCTGAGCGTGGCTTTGTGAGGAGGCCCCTTCCCAGAGGGGGCTGGCACGCGAAGCGTGACTGGGGGAGTGTCGAAGGTAGGTTGTAGCGGTTTGCTCGATTGTGCAGTCGAAGAAATCGCAAGCGGTGGATTTTCGACTGCACAATCGCTTTTGGATTCACATACTACCTTCGACACTCCCACCACCGCTAACGCGGTCCCCCTCCCTCTGAGAGGGAGGCTTCCGATTTCGAAGCATTCCGCAATCGATGATATTTGCTTTGTAATAGAATGTAACATAAAGAGGAGTCCATCATGATTACTTTTGATAAAGCAACCCAGGTCTTCCATCTGAAGAACGACCGCTACAGCTACTGCATCCAGATCGAGCGCGGCAAGTATCTGCTGCATCAGTATTTCGGCCGCCCGCTGCACGAGTTCCGTGGCAGCGCTTTGCGGCCGGCGCTCGACCGCGCGAATTCGCCGCAGCCGGCGGCGTATGAGAACGAGCGCACATTCTCGCTCGATGTCGTGCCGCAGGAGCTT
The DNA here is from genome assembly GCA_900315575.1 of uncultured Veillonellaceae bacterium. Lineage (GTDB taxonomy): Bacteria > Bacillota > Negativicutes > Selenomonadales > Selenomonadaceae > Selenomonas_C. The sequence continues at coordinate 50,571 of OMZR01000021.1, read as the reverse complement.
TCGACGAACGGCCACGGCGATTTCCGCATTCCGTCGCTCGAGGTCGTGCTCGAAGACGGCACGAATGTTGTCGAGCTCTGGTATGAGGGCTATGAGATCAAGAAGGGCAAGCCCGCACTCGAAGGTCTGCCCGCGCTCTATGCGAAGGACGACGAGGCCGAGACGCTTGAAATCACGCTTTCTGACACGAAGGGCCGCATGAAGGCGATTCTTTCCTACACCGTGTTCGAGGGCGACGGCGTGCTCACGCGCTCCGTGCGCTACGTGAATACGTGCAAGGAAGCCATCCGCCTCGAGAACGCCGCAAGCCTCTCGCTCGATTTCCCCGACCATGACTTCGATCGCATGAGCCTCTATGGCGGCCATGCGTCCGAGCGCAACCTCGAGCGCATCCGCCTGATGCGCGGCGTGATGGAGACGGGCAACACGCGCGGCGCGAGCTCGCACCAGCAGTCGCCGTTCCTCGCGCTCGCGCGCCCCGCGGCGGGCGAGCTTTCGGGCGAGGTCTATGGCTTCTCGCTCGTCTACAGCGGCAGCTTCCGCATGGCGACGGAGGTCGAGCAGTTCGGCACGACGCGCGTCGTCATCGGCATCAATCCCGACGACTTCGCCTGGACGCTGGAGCCGGGCGAGAGCTTCCAGACGCCGGAGGTCGTGATTTCCTATTCGCACGACGGCCTCAATGGCATGTCGCAGGCGTTCCACAAGGCGTACCGCAACCATCTGCTGCGCGGCAAGTACCAGCACCGCGTGCGCCCGATTCTCGTCAACAACTGGGAAGCGACGTATTTCGATTTCGACGACGAAAAGCTCGACAACCTCGCGGCCTGCGCCGCCGATCTCGGCATGGAGCTCATGGTGCTCGATGACGGCTGGTTCGGCCACCGCAACGATGACAACAGCTCGCTCGGCGATTGGAAGGTCAACCGCGAAAAGCTCAAGGGCGGCCTCGAAGGCGTGGCGGAATCGGCGCACAAGCGCGGCCTGAAATTCGGCCTCTGGTTCGAGCCCGAGATGATTTCCGTCGACAGCGACCTCTACCGTGCGCATCCCGACTGGCCGCTGCATGTCAAGGATTATCCGTGCTCGTTCGGCCGCCATCAGCTCGTGCTCGATGTCTCGCGCAAGGACGTGCAGGACTACATCGTGAAATCTGTCAGCGACATTTTGAAGACCGGCGCCATCGACTACGTCAAATGGGATTTCAACCGCCATCTGACGGAGGCGTTCTCCGAAGGCCGCGCACCGGAGCATCAGCGCGAGACGAAGCACCACTTCATTCTCGGCCTTTATTCCGTGCTCGAGCGCATCACGCAATCGTTCCCAGACATCCTGTTCGAAAGCTGCTCGGGCGGCGGCGGCCGCTTTGATGCCGCGATGCTCTACTACATGCCGCAGACGTGGACGAGCGACGACACGGACGCCGTCCAGCGCCAGCGCATCCAGACGGGCACGAGCTATGCGTTCCCGCCGATCACGATGGGCGCGCATGTCTCCGTCACGCCGAACCATCAGGTCGGCCGCGTGACGCCGATGCAGACGCGCGCGTTCTGTGCGATGATGGGCTGCTTCGGCTACGAGATGGACATCACGCGCATGAGCGACGCGGAAAAGCAGCAGGTGCGCGACCACATCGCGCTCTACAAGCGCCTGCGCCCGACGATCCAGCTTGGCACATACACGCGCCTGCTGTCCCCGTTCGAGGGCACGAAGAACGAGACGGCCTGGATGTTCACGTCCGAGGACGAAAAAGAGGTGGCGCTCTTTTACTTCAAAGCACTCTCCGAACCCTGCACGCCAATCCGCCGCCTGCACCTCGCGGGCCTCGACCCCGACGCGCAGTATAAGGTCGCCGAGTATTACCCGGCGCAGTCGCTCTCGCATGACTCCGACGGCAGCGGCGCCAAAACGCTCGTCGACAAAACGTTCTACGGCGACGAGCTCATGCAGGAAGGCATCAACATCGACAAGATCAACAGCGACTTCACGGCATACCTCTGGGTGCTCGAAAAAGTGGAGTAAACGCGGTTTTGAACCTCGAATAACATTGTGAACATAATCTGATAAAACGCAAAGCGGCCCGATGCTCAGGGGAAAGCATCGGGCCGCTTTGTTAGGATTTTAGGACTTGGGTATGTGGGTATTTGGGGAAAAGGGGTTGTTATTATGTCCGAAAGGGGGACCTCCGAACATCTATAATATATCATTTCGTGTGACGTTTGTCAATAAAAGATATATTCTATTTTGGAATCTTAGAATGCGAAAATCAGGCTCGAGAAGTATGCCGTGCGATGATAGCTGGCACGATCGATGCCGTTTGCAATCGGGCTGCCGTTGAAGAAGTAGTTCTGGAGCTGGATGTTCTTGGCGAGATGGAACCAGAGCTGCGCTTCGAGACCCTTCATGCCCGGCTTCTCAGAACCATTGACGACGCTCGACATGATGAGGGCATCAGAGCCGAGATAGCGATAGCCGAGTACGGCGCCCCAAGGCTTGCTGCCCCACGGGCTGCCATTGTACGTGAGCCTCAGTCATAGGCCTTGTTCTGGAAATGCTGGTTGCCGTGCGAGTAGAATGCTGTGAGGTCGAGGTTCTTCGCGAGGTTCTGGCGGAAGTCAACGGCCCAGATGCCGAGCGTGCTGTCGCCCTTGTCGTAGGCATAGGAATTCTTCAGTGCGTAGTAGCCGATGCCGGCCGACGTGCGATCCGTGAAGTCATGCTCGATGGAGCCGCCAACGACATTGAGGTTGCGGTCATGGAAAACGGTGCTGCCATTGCTGTCTTTTGTTTCTTCGAAATCGCCCAAGTCGCCGCCGCGATGGAAGAAGCCCGACCAGGAAGAGGCGAGGTCTGCGTTTTTCTCATGGAGCTTGCCACCGTAGACCTTGAACGAGGTTTTTCCAACCTTGTAATCGAGCTCGGCGCCCTTTGTGCGGGCGTTGCCGACATAGCCGCTCTGGAGGCCTGGCGTGAAGAGGCCGAATGTGAGGTTCGAACCCTTGAAGAGCGGTCCCTGTGCGTAAACGTGATAGAGCATATTCGATACTTCATGGTCGCTCGAGCCATACTTATCAGAAAATTCTTTCTCACCATTGAAGCCGTCCGTATTCGTGCCCCACTTCGTATCGATGCCGGCATGGACTTTCCAATCGTCATTCACCTGGCCGTCGACGTTGAGGAAGAGTTCTTTCTCCCACCAGGTATTTTCATCTGTATTGCCTTTCATGGCTTTCTGAGCGAAGATGCCGCTCCATTTGACGTTGTCGGAATGCTTCTCGAGATTGGCGACGCGGACACCGAGGTTGTTGAGTTCATCCGCGAACTCAGCCGACAGCTTGTCGATCATCGCTTTGTCGGCAGACGAGACGTCTTTCTTCGCCATGGCCTTGGCCACCATCTGTGCCATCTCGTAGCGCGTGATGTTCTTGCTGCCCTGGAACGTGTCATCGCCATATCCTTCAATGACATGATCCTTTGCAAGCTGCGTGACCGCATCGTATGCCCAATGGTCCTTCGGGACATCGGAGAACGGGTTGGCGGCAGCCAGGCAGCTGCTGGCGGAGCCGAGGACGAGTGCCGAAACGGCAGCAGCGAGAACGTGTTTCTTCTTCATACTGTTTCCCTCCAAAAATGAATCCACAAAATCTGTCCAGAAGCACTGTCCATCGTTTCGTGCTTCTACAAGAACGAATGATAAGGAATTTGGAATAACAATTTCTTATCTGATAAAATCATACACTTTTCACCGAACATTGTCAAGTATAGATTATGTCATTTTGAAATAACACGGAGAAAACTTTTTCAAAATTTGTCATATCTTTTATTGACAAAACATGACCAATAGAATATAATAAGCACTGTAAACAAGAGATGTCCTGAATGCGAAGCAGTCGAACACATTTAGAGACAAATTCTATCATATCAAAACAGGAGGAACTCATCATGAACATCTATCTCGTTTGCAATGCAGGCATGTCCACTTCGATCCTCGTCAAGAAGATGCAGGAAGCAGCTGCGAAGAAGTCGCTCGATGACGTCCATATTGAGGCGTTCTCGGTCGAAGTCCTCGACGAGCACGTCGATACGGCCGATTGCGTGCTGCTCGGCCCGCAGATCCGCCACATGCTCGGCGACGTCAAGAAAGTCGTCGGTGACAAGTGCCCGGTCGATGTCATCGACATGCGCGACTATGGCATGATCCGCGGCGACAAGGTGCTCGACAAGGCTTTGAAGATGACGGGCAAGGCATAAGATAGCCCGATTTCTTCTATATATAGTGAGGGGGAAGACAAAAAATGAATTCCATCGTGGAAAGTTTTGAACACGTCATGATGCCGCTGGCCGGCAAGATTTCCAGCAACAAGTACCTGCTGGCCATGCGTGACGCGTTCTCGATGCTGCTGCCGTTCATCATCGTCGGCTCGTTCTTCGGCATCATTGAATGGGTTGTGCTCGATCCGTGGGGCACGATCATGGGCGCAGACGGCCTCGGCCTCGGCCAAACGTTCACGGGCCTCGATCCGAAGAGCGATGCGTACAAGGCATCGAGCTTTGTCGGCACGATGCAGATGTATCAGGGTCTCTGCAACAATGTCGTCACCGTTGGCTTCGGCATTTTCTCGTTCATGCTCGTCGCGGCGTTCTCCTACCGCCTCGGCGGCATTTGGGGCGGCGACAAGTTCTCGACGGCCCTGACGGCCATCGGCGCGTTCATCATCGTGACGCCGCAGCAGGTCATCGGCAAGGCCGGCGACAAGATGGGCGCATTCAGCCTTGATTATTTCGGCAACAAGGCCGTGCTGACATCCATCATCGTCGCGACGGTCGCTTCGTGGATCTTCGTCAAGCTCTCAAAGAATGAAAAGATCCGCATCAAGATGCCGGAGACGGTGCCACCGGCAGTCTCGCAGTCGTTCGCTGTCCTCATTCCGGTTTTCGTGACGCTGACGGTTTTCACGGTTTTCTCGACGATCCTTTCGAACTGCCAGTTCATGGGCAAGGCAGCGCTCAACGACCTCATCTATGCCATCATCCAGGCTCCGCTCATGGGCTTCTCGCAGGGCCTCGGCTTCTCGCTTCTCTATCAGTTCATCGTCTGGTTCTTCTGGTGGTTCGGCATCCATGGCCACAACGTTACGGCGGCCATCCAGAACATGGTCTACATGCCGGCACAGCTCGCAAACCAGGCGGGCGATGCAGCGTATATCTTCTCGAATGGCTTCTTCGAAGCCGGTCTCATGCACATCATGGGCCTCGTCATCGCTATCTTCATCTTCTCGAAGAAGGACAGCTGGCGCGCCGTTGCAAAGCTCGGCTTCCCAGCTATGCTCTTCAACATTCAGGAGCCGATTGCCTTCGTCCTGCCGATTGTCCTGAACCCGATTCTCCTGATTCCGTACATCCTTGCACCGCTCGCAAATACGGTCGTCGGTTGGCTTGCCATTTCGGCCGGCATCGTGCCAATCTTCAAATACGTGGTACCGTGGACGATGCCGCTGTTCTTTGGTGCGACGATCGGTACCGGCTCGATTGCCGGCGGCCTGTTGCAGGTTGTCTGGCTCGTCATGGATGTCTTCATCTATGCACCATTCGTCATCGCGTCGAACAAGATCAAGGATGAAGAAGAGGAGGACGCCTGACATGGATGAAAAAACGGTAGAACAGTCAATGCAGCTGATCCTGCATTCGGGCACGGGCCGCTCGATGGTCATCGAGGCCGTGCGCGACATGCTCAAAGACGGCGACGTCGAAGCCGCGAAGAAAAAGATCGAAGCGGGAGGCAAGGAGATCGGTGAGGCGCATGACATCCAGACGGCCATGATGTCGGCGGAATGCGACGGCAATCCCGTTGAGAAATCCATCCTCCTGATTCATGCGCAGGATCATTTCATGACGGCACTTGCCGTGCGCGACATGGCAAACCTCATGGTCGAGATGTATGCCGCGCTGAAAGACAAGAATGAAAAAGCGGAGGCAGATGCATGAGCGTCGAACATGAATTTCCGAAGGACTTCTGGTGGGGTGCTGCGACGTCGGGGCCCCAGTCGGAAGGCCGCTTCCACAAGGCGCACCGCAGCGTTTTTGATTATTGGTTCGATACGGAGCCGCAGGCATTCTTTGATGGTGTCGGGCCGAATGTTGCGTCGAATTTCTATAATGACTACCGCCACGACATCGCGCTGATGAAGAAAGTCGGCCTGAACTCCGTGCGCACGTCCATCCAGTGGACGCGCCTCATCAAGGATTTCGAGACGGGCGAGACCGATCCGGATGGCGTCCGCTTCTACAACGATGTCATCGATGAATTCCTGCAGCAGGGCATCCGCCCCATCCTGAACCTTCATCACTTCGACCTGCCCATCGAGCTCTATGAGCGGTATGGCGGCTGGACGTCGAAGCATGTCGTCGATCTCTTTGCACTGTTTGCGAAGCGCTGTTTCGAGCTCTTCGGCGACCGCGTGAAGGACTGGGTCACGTTCAACGAACCGATGGTCGTTGTAGAGGGCGAATACCTCTACGAGTTCCACTATCCGAAGCTCGTCGATGGCAAGAAGGCCTGCCAGGTGCTCTATAATCTGAATCTCGCCTCGGCAAAGGCCATCCAGGCATTCCGTGAGACGGACTGCCCGAAGCTCGGCGGCCGCATCGGCATCGTGCTGAACCTCACGCCAGCCTATCCGCGCTCGGACAGCCCCGAAGACATTGCGGCGGCGAAGTTCGCAGAAGATTACAAAAACAACTCGTTCCTCGATCCGGCCGTGCATGGTACGTTCACGAAGAGTCTTGTCGATCAGCTTGAGAAAGATGGCGTGCTCTGGACATCGACGCCCGAAGAGCTCAAGATCATCAAGAACAACACGGTCGACTTCCTCGGCATCAATTACTACCAGCCGTTCCGCGCGAAAAAGCGCGAAACGCCGTTTGACGAGAGCCGCGGCTGGCTGCCCGAGAAGCATTTCGAGAACTACGAGATGCCGGGTCGCCGCATGAATCCGTATCGCGGCTGTGAAATCTACCCGAAGGCCATCTACGACATCGCCATCAACGTGCGCGACAAGCTTGGCAACATCCCG
>OMZR01000021.1:0-43493 GCA_900315575.1 uncultured Veillonellaceae bacterium | reverse complement strand
AATGGCATGGGCGTCGAGGGCGAGGAGAAGTATCGCAACAAAGACGGCTTCATCGAGGACGACTACCGCATCGACTTCATCAAGGAACATCTCGGCTGGCTGCACAAGGCCATGCAGGAAGGTTCGAACTGCTTCGGCTACCATCTCTGGACGCCGATTGACTGCTGGTCGTGGTCGAATGCCTACAAGAACCGCTACGGTCTCATTGCGCTCGACCTCGTGACGCAGCAGAAGACCATCAAGAAGTCTGGTTATTGGATGCACGATGTCATCGCCAACCATGGATTTTGAATATGATTTCCTGAATCATAACAAACGCTGAATGGTAATTTATACAGGTTTCATGTATAATGGGGGTTGATATTGAATCCGAAAGAAGGTACGTGCATGTTAAAATACGAAGCGATAGCAAATGAACTTCGTCAGAATATCATGAACGGCGTCTATTCGCCAGGCCAGCAGCTCGCGCTCGAAAAAGAGATGTGTGAGCAGTACGATGTCAGCCGCATTACGATCAAGCGTGCAGTTGACGAGCTCGTCAAGCAGGGGCTCGTCGTCAAGCGCCGCGGCTCGGGCACGTTCGTCAAGTCGCTCGAAGACCAGGACGTCAAGGAGCTCAGCATGGCGAACCAGTTCAATGGCTTCGCGGCGACGTTCAAGGGGCATGATGTCTCAACGAAAGTCGTGAAGTTTGATATCGTCCATCCCGAATCCGAGGTCGCGGCAAAGCTCCAGATGAGCGTCGAGGATTTCATCTACGACATCATCCGCGTGCGTTTCTGCGATGGCAAGCCCATCGTCGTGGAATACACGCAGATGCCGATCCAGCTGATTCCCGGTATCAAGCGCCAGGTGCTCGAGAACTCGATCTACAGCTACATCGAGGGCGACCTCAAGCTCAAGATCCAGTCCGCGCACCGCACCGTCCGCGCCGTCATGCCGACGGAGGACGAAAAAAAAGAGCTTGACATCAAGGGCGTCCTGCCGATTCTGGAAGTCGTGCAGGTCGCATTCCTCGATGACGGGCGTCCGTTCGAGTATTCCATGTCGCATCACCGCGGCGACCGGAGCGTGTTCCGCTCCGTCAGCATCCGCTGAGCTTTGCTGCCGCGGGAAAACTTCATTCATTACCAGCTTCAGGGATCGCCAGTCCATTTTGGATTTCGGCGATCCTTTCTGCTGTCAAGAGGCCGAGGGGGGGATCGCGATTTTTTGACAAGATGGTATTTGTTTAGTAAAATATCAGTAACTTCATGATGATTCGAAGGAGTGTGAGCATGATGGCGACGATTCGCGATGTAGCAAAGGCAGCAGGTGTTTCGGCAGCGACGGTTTCCAGGGTCCTGCGGGAGGATCCGACACTTTCTGTGCAGCAGGAGACGCGGCAGCGCGTCTTTGAAACGGCGGAAAAACTTGGGTACCGAAAGCCGGAGAAACGGGAGAAATCGGCGGAGAATCAGAAAAAGCAGCATCATACCTATGCGCTTTTATTAGTACTCTCGGCTGTGCAGGAAAGTCTCGACGCGTATTTCTTGTCAATCCGGGAAGGCGTCGAAAGCGAAGCGACCCGCCTCGGCCTGACGGCCGTCGGCATCTGTCGCAGCGTGACAGATCTCGGAGAGGCCGAGCGTTCCCGCATCGCAAAAGAGGCGGAGGGGCTCATCGTCATCGGTTCTTTTGATGCGCTTGCCGTCCGTGCGGCGTTTCCTGAAATCCAGCATGTCGTTTTCGTGGACTACGTGCCAGAAGAGCCCCTTGGCTACGATGTCGTGCATATCCATCTTGCACATGCGACAGTGAACGCCATCGAATATCTGCATGAATCCGGTGCGGAAAAGATCATGTTTCTCGGCGGCCCGCGCAACGTTGCAACGGTGCGCGGCTCGTTTACGGATTTTGCACAGGAAGAACGAGCGGCGGCATTCGTGCAGCACATGCAGGCTATCGGGTGCTTTGTCCCGGAACTCATGCTGCCGCTCCACGACTGGAGCCTCGACGAAGCATATGATGCTGTGCGGGCGGCTCTCACGGGCGGCATGCGGCCGGAGGCCATTCTTGCTGCGAGCGACATCCTTGCCATCGGTGCGATGCGCGCGATTGCAGATGCGGGGCTTTCCGTGCCGGACGATGTTCGCGTCATGGGTTTCAACGACATGCAGGGTACCGCGTATCTTCATCCGTCCCTGACGAGCGTTCACCTTTATGCGCGGGAGATGGGGGAGGCGGCTGCGCGGCTGCTCGCAGAACGTCTGGACGGTCGCCGCAGCATTCCGGCCGCGCTGGCGCTGCCGACGAAGCTCATCGTACGCGAGAGCACGGGCGTGCGCGATCCGGAGCATGAGGCAGTCCTTCTTTGATCTCTTGAGAGTCTGAAGCCCTGGCAGGCAGAGTTGCCTGTCGGGGCTTCCTTTTTATGGTTTCGATAAAGAATCAGAAGAAAAGTCAAGTAAATATGTTGACAGATTTTACTAAACATGCTATATTAAGAGCAACAAAGACATATTCAATAAAATATAAAGACTTTGGATAGGAGGAAGAACATATGAAGAAAAAGTGTAGGATCATCCTCGCACTGGTGGTTTCAGCGCTGATGATCCTCTTGGCCGGATGCGGCTCGGAAACAGGAGACGGCAGGACGCGGATCACGTATGCCATCTGGGACAAGAACCAGCAGCCGGCGATGGAAGAGATCGCACGGCGTTTCGAGGAAACGCATCCAGGAATCGCGGTCGACGTACAGCTCATCCCGTGGAACCAGTATTGGACGAAGCTTGAAGCAAGTGCGATGAGCGACACGATGCCGGATGTTTTCTGGATGCATTCGCAGAGCTTCCTGCGCTACGCATCGAACGGGATGCTGCTCGACCTGACGGATCTGGAGGGGTTCGACACGTCGGCGTATCCAGAAGACCTCGTGCAGTTTTATACGTATGAAGGCAAGCGCTATGCAATCCCGAAAGACTTCGATACGATCGGTCTCTGGTACAACAAGCGCCTGTTCGATGAAAAGGGCATCCCGTATCCGGATGAAACATGGGACTGGCAGAAGCTCGTCACGGTCGCACAACAGCTCACGGATCCTGCGCGCGGCATCTATGGCTTTCTCGCACCGCTTGATCAGCAGTCGTTTTACTATGATCTTGTTTACCAGAATGGCGGAGAAATCCTGAATGCGGACAAGACAGCCTGCGGCTACCGCGACCCTATAACGCAGGAAGCCATCCAGTTCGCTGTCGATATGAGTCAGAAATATCATGTGTCGCCGACGATCCAACAGTTTGCCGATATGAGCCGCGAACAGTATTTCCAGTCGGGCAAGGCAGCAATGGCATTCTTCGGCTCGTGGATGCTCGGCGATTTCTCAAAAAACGAGTATGTCGCACAGAATTGCGATGTCGCCATGCTGCCGAAGGGGAAACGGCGCGCAACGATTTACGGCGGCCTCGGGAATGCCGTTTCGGCAAAGACGAAACACAAGGAAGCAGCACTCGCATTCGCAGCCTTCCTCGCGAGCCGGGAGGCCAATGAAATCCAGGCGGACATGAATGCCTGCATCCCAGCGTACCGGGGTACGGAACAGGGATGGATTGATGCGAATCGGAATTTCAATGTCAAGATTTATCCGGAAGCCCTGGATTATGCCGTCATCTTCCCGAACAGCGAGACGCGCGAGAAATGGATGCTCACGGAAACAGATGTACTGAAGAAGGCGTGGGCGGGAGACGTCAGCGTAGAAGATGCCTGCCAGACACTCGCGGACAAGATTGACGCGATGCTGGCCAAAGAACAGAAAGAACAAGAAGAAAGGAAGTGATTTTTGTGAATGCAGGAAAAAAAGATTGGGTGTTCGCCTATGCGATGGTGGCTCCGACTGTTCTCGGCGTTCTGATCCTCAATATCTATCCGCTCTTCAAGAGCTGCTATCTGAGCTTCACGGAGAGCAAGGGGTTCGGCATCTACAAATGGATCGGCCTCGACAACTACGTGCGGCTGATCGCGGATCCGGAAGTCTGGCAGGCCGTCGCCAATACGCTTGCCTATACGGTGCTTTCCGTCGTGATCGGCGTATTCCTTTCTCTTGTTGTCGCCGTGCTGCTCAATGAGAAGATTCGCGGGCGCGGGCTCTACCGCACGATTTATTTTCTGCCGGTCGTTTCGGCACCGGCAGCGGTTGCGATGGTCTGGCGCTGGTTGTATAACGCAGATGCTGGTCTGATCAATTATCTGCTTTCCATGTTCGGCATTGGCGCCGTCCATTGGCTGACGGATCCGCGGATGGCGATGATTTCCATTGTCATCGTCGGTGTCTGGACGATGGTCGGCTACAACATGGTGCTGCTCCTGGCAGGACTCCAGGAGATCCCCAAAACGTTTTATGAAGCAGCAGAGATGGACGGCGCAGGCCCGGTGCAGAAATTCTTCCATGTGACGCTGCCGATGATTTCGCCGACGCTGTTCTTCGTCGTCGTGACATCCGTCATCGGCGGCCTGCAGGTCTTTGATTTCATCTTCATGATGATCGAGCCGTCGAACACGGCGATGGCTTCGACGCAGTCGCTCGTGTACCTTTTCTACAAGCAGTCGTTCCTCATGGGCGATCGGAGCTATGGCGCGGCCATCGTCATGCTGCTGCTCGTCATCACGCTCATCATCACAGAGATTCAGATGAAGTTGCAGAAGCGCTGGGTGCATTACGAATAAAGGAGGCGTCGTCATGCAGTTCAAAACATCAACGAAAAAACATCTCTCTGTCCATGTGGCGCTCTGCGTCGGTGCCGTCACGATGCTCGTGCCGTTTCTCTGGATGGTCATCACGTCCCTCAAGACGCTGGCAGAATCGACGATGGTGCCGCCGACGCTCTGGCCGGAGACGCTCCAATGGTCGAACTACGCAGACGTCTGGAGCAGCCTGCCGTTTGCAGCGTTCTATGCGAATACGTTCGGCATGATCCTCTTCCGCGTGATTGGCTCGGTCTTTTTCAGCGCGACGGCGGCCTATGCGTTTGCGCGCATCGAGTTTCCGGGGCGGAACTTCTTCTTCGGCCTCGTGCTCGTCACGATGATGATTCCAGGGCAGCTGTTCCTGATTCCGCAGTATGAGATTGTCGCGCGGCTCGGTGCGGTCGATTCGCTGTTCGCGCTCGTGCTGCCGGGTATTGTCAGTGCGTTTGGCACGTTCCTCTTGCGGCAGTTCTTCCTCGGCATCCCGAAAGAGCTCGAGGAAGCGGCCGTGCTTGATGGTTGCAGCCGCTGGCAGATTTTCTGGCACGTCATGCTGCCGCTGACGCGTTCGGGGCTCATCGCGCTTTCCATCTTTACGGCTCTCTTCGCGTGGAAGGACCTCATGTGGCCGCTCATCGTCAATACATCGCTTGACAAGATGCCGCTCGCATCCGGCCTTGCTTCGCTGCAGGGACAGTATTCGACGAATTTCCCGCAGCTCATGGCAGGCTCGATGATTGCCATCTGGCCGATGCTCATCCTCTTCGTCCTCTTCCAGAAGCAGTTCATCCAGGGTGTCGCAGGCACCGGTTCGAAAAACTAGGAGCATAGTATATCATGCCGATTTCATTTGATGAAAAGAAAAAACAATTCCATATCCAGACAGCGCACGCGAGCTATGTCATGGACATCCTGCCGGGCGGCTGGCTCCGCCATCTCTATTGGGGAGCGCGCGTCGAGTGCTTCGACGGCGCAAGCACGATACCGGGCATGGATCGCTCGTTCTCGGCGAATCCTGTCTGCGGCAACCGTGATTTCTCCCTCGATACGACAGCACAGGAATTTCCAGCCTACGGCAATACGGATTTCCGCGAGCCTGCCATCTGCGTTCTTCAGGCAGACGGCTCGCGCATCACGGATTTCCGCTACCAGTCGCATTGCATCGCGCAGGGGAAGCGCGGCATTCATGGCTTGCCCTCCATCTATGCAGGGGAGAGCCAGGCGGAAAATCTCACGATTGTCCTGCGGGATGAAAAACTCCATCTCGATGCCGTGCTGACATACAGCATCCTCGAGGACAGCGATGCCATTCTGCGGAGCGTGCGGATGGAAAATCACGGCATCGCTGCCGTCCGCATCACGCATGCCATGAGTGCCTGCGTCGATCTCGGCGATGTCAGTACATGGGATGTGCTGTATCTCCCTGGTGCGCATGCGCGCGAGCGCATCCCGGAGCGGCGGCCGCTCGGGCATTACCGCCATGTCGTCGAAAGCCGGCGCGGTGCGAGCAGCCATCAGGAGCAGCCATTCCTAGCGCTGCTGTCACCCGGCACGGAGGAACGGCATGGCGAGGTGTATGCCATGAGCCTCATCTATAGCGGCTCGTTCCAGGCATTTGCCGAACCGGACCAGTTCGACATCACGCGCATGGCCATCGGGCTGAATCCGTTTGATTTTTCGTGGCAGATCGCGCCTGGGGAGGCGTTCGAGACGCCGGAGGCAGTGCTTGTCTACAGCGGTGAAGGGCTCGGTGTGATGTCGCGCACGTTCCATCATCTCTTCCGCAAGCACCTCTGCCGCGGCCACTGGCGCGACCGCGTGCGGCCCGTGCTCGTCAATAACTGGGAAGCGACGTTCTTCGATTTCGATGAAAAGAAGCTCTTTGCCCTCATCGACCGCGCGAAAGCGCTCGGCATCGAGCTCATGGTGCTCGATGATGGCTGGTTCGGTCATCGCGATAACGACGATTCATCGCTGGGGGACTGGTTCGTCGATCATCGGAAGCTGCCGAACGGCATCCGGCCGATTGCGGAATATGCCGAAAAGCAGGGGCTTTCGTTCGGCCTCTGGTTCGAGCCGGAGATGATTTCGCGCGACAGCGAGCTCTATCAGAAGCATCCCGATTGGGCGCTCGGCGTGCCGGGACGCGAAGCGTCAGAAGGACGCGGGCAGCTCGTGCTCGACCTCGTGCGCGAGGATGTGCAGTCCTATGTCATCGAGAGCGTGAGCCGCATATTGACAAGTGCTCCCATCCGCTATGTGAAATGGGACATGAACCGCCACATGACGGAGGCATATTCCAAAATGCTTCCGCCGACACGGCAGCAGGAGACCATGCACCGTTATATCCTCGGCCTCTACGCCGTGCTCGAGGAGCTCTGCACGCGCTTTCCAGACGTGCTGTTTGAAAGCTGTTCGGGCGGCGGCGGCCGCTTCGACCCCGGCATGCTCTATTACATGCCGCAGACGTGGACGAGCGACGACCTCGATGCCGTCGAGCGGCTCTCCATCCAATACGGCACGAGCCTCATTTATCCCTCCAGCACGATGGGCGCGCACGTTTCCGTGAATCCGAGCAACCAGGCGGGCCGTGACGTGCCGCTTGCGACGCGCGGCCTCGTCGCCATGCAGGGCGCGTTCGGTTATGAGCTCGACATTACACATTTCACAGACGAAGAATGTGAAGAAGTCCGAAAGCAGGTCGCGATGTTCAAGAAAATGCGCCCGCTCCTGCAGCAGGGCGATCTCTATCGCATCCTCGTGCTGGAGCATCATGGAGCGCCGAGTGCCTGGATGGTGGTTTCTGAAGACCGGCGCACGGCGTTCCTGACGTATGTCCAGCCGCTCGCGCGTCCGAATCCCGGACTGCGCTTCCTGCATCTCTCAGGGCTTGCACCCGAGCTTCGATATCAAATTGACTGCGTTATCGCGTCAGCGAAAGAGCATTTTTCAGGCGTGCCGAGTGCCTGGAGCGAGAAGGGGCCGGATGGCCGGGTGTTCGGCGGCGACGAGCTCATGCATGCCGGCGTTATGCTGCCGATTCTCATGGGCGACAGCCAGTCGTTCGGCTGGTATCTGCACGCTGTCGGCGAGAAAGGAGAAGATTCATGGCAGAAGTGAAGCTCAGCCATATCAAGAAAAGCTACGGGGACGTCGAGATTGTCAAGGATTTCGATCTCGATATCCGCGACAAAGAATTCATGGTGTTCGTCGGGCCGTCTGGCTGCGGCAAGTCGACGACGCTGCGCATGATTGCGGGGCTTGAGGACATCACGGGCGGCGACCTCCTGATCGGCGGCCGCCGCGTCAACGATGTTTCGCCGAAAGACCGTGATATCGCGATGGTGTTCCAGAACTATGCGCTCTATCCGCATATGACCGTTTATGAGAACATGGCGTTCAGCCTGAAGCTCCGCCATCTGTCAAAGGACGAGATCCGAAAGAAAGTCGGGGAGGCAGCCCGCGTGCTGCAGCTCGAATCGCTGCTCGAGCGCAAGCCGAAGGAACTCTCCGGCGGCCAGCGCCAGCGCGTTGCAATGGGGCGCGCACTCGTGCGGAATCCCTCGGTGTTTCTGCTCGACGAGCCACTCTCGAACCTCGATGCCAAGCTCCGCGTCTCCATGCGCACGGAAATCGCACGGCTCCACCAGAGCCTCCAGACGACGATGATCTATGTCACGCACGACCAGACGGAGGCCATGACGCTCGGCGACCGCATCGTCGTCATGAATGACGGCGTCATCCAGCAGTGCGGCACGCCGATGGAGCTTTACCAGCATCCCGTCAACCAGTTCGTCGCGGGCTTCATCGGCAATCCGCCCATGAATTTCTTTCCCGTGGAACTCATGGAGAACGAGGGACGCCTCTTTGCTTCCAGCGAGAGCATTCTCATCGAGGTGCCGCAACCGCAGGCGGATGTCCTGCGTGCGGCGGGCGAAAAGGAAATCGTTTTCGGTATTCGTCCCGAAGCCATCCATGACGCTGCGATGCTGCTCGCGGAGAACATCGACATCGCCGCGCGTGGCACGGTCGAGGTCGTCGAACTGCTCGGTGCAGAGACGCTGCTGCATGTGCGTTGCGGCCGGGAATTCCTCGTTGCGAGCATGCCATCGGGCAAGGAATATCATCCGGGTGATCCCATCGACCTCGTCTTCACGACGGATCGCATGTATGCGTTCCGCAAAAGGGATGGCAGGAGCTTGCTGTATGGGAAGATGGGAGGTGCAGCATGAGGCGGGGAAAGCGCTGCCGCTTTCTGCGGACGGCGCTTTCTGCGACGCTTGCCACCCCGTTCCTCTTCGTTCCGCAATTCGCCGAACTTGCGGCTCGTACGGCCGATCCTGCGCCTATTGAAGATGGCAGTGTCGAGCTTGTCGAACCCATTCTGCCGCAGACGCGCGTCACGAAGCAGGTGCTCGAAGGGCGAGCGCCAAACACCGTTCGTCTCGTCGATGCGCAGGCAACAGCGAAGACGGCGGCGCTGGCATCGTTTCTCACAGGCGTCGGCCGGTCGCAATTCGTGCTCTACGGCCACCAGAACGACCTTCATCACAAGGCGGGCATGGCGGACGGGAACCCGTCGGACACGCATGATATCGTGCACGATTATCCGGCCATTGCGGGACTCGATTTCCAGGCGCTCGAGCATGGCGACTTCGAGCTCACGTCCGAGGAAGCAGCGGCGGGCCTTACGCTCCAGGAAAAGATGGCGCGCATCTTGAAGAACGGCGCAGACAAGGGCGTCATCTTCACGGCTACAGCGCATATGCCGAACTTCGATGTCGTGGCAAAGCGCGGAAGAGGAGCGAAAGGAGAGAAAGACTGGGATTATACGGGATATACGACGCCCGTCCTTGAAGGCGATGTCATGAACCGCGTGCTGCCGGGCGGCGACCTCAATGATGTTTATCGCGAATATCTCGACCGCATGGCGGCGTTCGGGCATCGTCTTGCAGAGGATGACATCCCGCTCATCGTGCGTCTCTATCATGAGTGCGACGGCAACTGGTTCTGGTGGGGCGCAGGCTGCTGCTCAGCACCGCAGTACAAGAACCTCTATCGCTACACCGTCGAGTATCTGCGCGTTGCGTGCGGCGTCCATAATTTCCTCTATGCATGGTCGCCCGGAGGCCCTGTGCGGAGCGCGGCGGAGTATGCGCAGCGCTACCCGGGCGATGCCTTTGTCGACATCGTCGGCGTCGATATGTATCACCGCGATCCTGCGCCGGATGATGCATTTCTCGCTTCGCTCGACAAGACGCTCGACGTCCTCGGGGACTTTTCGAAAGAGCATCACAAGATCCTCGCCGTCACGGAGACGGGCATCCTCGCAAACGGGCATGCGATGGCGGAGCAGGGCAACGTGCGGAAAACGTGGTTTTCCGAAGTCGAACGCGTGCTTGAGCGCCATCCCGTTGCCTGGTTTATGACGTGGTCGAATGACAATCGAACGGATTTTGACCAGCCATACATGGTAAGCCGCACGCGCGGGCACGAGATGGTCAATGAATTCGTGGACTTCTACAATCTTGGCAGTTCTGTCTTCGCCAGCCAGGTTCCGGATTATGGCACGTGGCATGTCGCGGTCCGGCCGGCAGAAGCGGCGTATGGATATATCCTTTCGGTTCATCCGACAAAGGAGGAATGAGAATGGCAACGAACATAGGCTGGATCGAACCAGTGTTTGCGGAAGAGGATGTTGCAGAGGCGCGTGTCCGGCCAGACCGGGACGGCTATGTGAGGAAGGTGGCGAACGTCCGTTCGAAGAAGCGCGTCTGCCTTGCAGAACTTGAGGCACCCGATGTCACGGCAGCAGATGAGGCGGCGACACCGAAGACGAAGGCGCTGCTCCGCTACCTCGGCGCCATCGCGCATACCCATCGGATTCTTTACGGCCACCAGAACGACATGCATCGCAAAGTCGGCAAAAAACTGAAGACCGATTCCGACACATATGATATCACAGGCGATTATCCTGCCGTCGTCGGCGTGGATGGTCTTGCGTTGACGGGGTACGAACTCGATCTCACGGAATGCGAGCGCGCATCCGGCCTCACGCTCGCGGAGAAGCTCGCGCGCGTGGCCGTCAAGGCCGACCGCGCAGGTGCCATCGTCACGCTTTCCTGCCATATGCCGAATTTCGCCGAGGTTGCGAAGCGGGAAAGACATCGGGACGGCAGATATGATTACAGTGGCTACTCCCCGGATCATACAGACGGCAATGTCGTCCACCGCATCCTGCCGGGTGGCGATCTCAATGAGGTCTTTACAGGGTATCTCGACCTCGTCACAGCGTTTGACCGACATCTCCAGCAGGCGGATGTACCGTTGATCTTCCGCCCGTTCCATGAAAACACGGGCAGCTGGTTCTGGTGGGGCGCAGGCCACTGCACGCCGGACGAGTTCCGGCGGCTCTTCCAGTACACGGAGGCCTATCTCCAGCGGAAGGGGCTGCACAACATGCTCTACGCCTATTCGCCGGGCGGCGGAGAGACGCGGAGCGAGGATGATTACAGCCGTACATACCCTGGTGATCGCTTTGTCGATCTCACGGGCTTCGACATGTATCATCGGGATCCACGGCGCGGCGATGGCTTCCTTGAAAAGGAGTTCAAGGATGTTCTCAGCATTGTCGAGCAGTTTGCCCGAGCGCACCACAAAGTTGCGGCTGTCACTGAGACGGGGATGCTCGTGGGGAAGAGCGCTATGGCAAAGCGTCACAACGGCTATGATGCATGGTTTCTCGATGCGATGGATGTCATGCGGACGCATGAGATGGCGTATTTTCTCACATGGTCGAATTTCGATGAGACGAATTTCGACCAGCCCTATATGGTTGATGCAACGCGCGGCCATGAAATGATCAACGCGTTCATCGATTTCTACAACCATCCTGCCAGCATCTTTGCCGGGCAGAATGCGGACTATGCAGCATGGGAAAGAAGGGATGCCTGATTTCATAAAAAAACAGAAACATATAAAACGGGGATTCCATACAAGGGGAAAGAAAGGAAAGAAACAGCATGCAGAAAAGAAAACGTATTCTCACCACGCTTGCCATCATGACCTTCGCACTCTCATCGACGGCGTCTGCCGCTCAGAATCCATTCAGCGACGTGCCGGAGAATCACTGGGCCTATGATGCTGTCGCGCAGCTCGCGAAGGATGGCATCATCGAAGGGTATGGCGATGCGACATTCCAAGGCGGGCGTAGCATCACGCGCTACGAGATGGCGCAGATGGTCGCGAAAGCCATGGCGAAGAAGGAGGTCCCGGCGGCTGACAAGGCAGAGCTCGACAAGCTCGCAGCAGAGTTTGGCGACGAGCTCGCGAGCCTCGGCGTCCGCGTGGCGAATCT
The DNA here is from genome assembly GCA_900315575.1 of uncultured Veillonellaceae bacterium. GTDB lineage: Bacteria > Bacillota > Negativicutes > Selenomonadales > Selenomonadaceae > Selenomonas_C. The sequence continues at coordinate 31,414 of OMZR01000021.1, read as the reverse complement.
CGAGAAGCACAGCGACAACGTGAAGTGGAGTGGCGGTTTTGCGCAGAAGTACATGCGCGATATGCACAAAGGCCCGACGGGAGACAAGGCAGATCCGTACTGGGAGAAGGAATTCTGGCTCAATGCCGATGCCGAAGTCCCGGGCTCCGGCTTTACGGCGCATCTTGCCATCGATAACAAGTGGGGCGCGAGCAAGTGGAATGACGAAGAAGCATACGATGAAGAATGGATTGGCGGCTCGACGCGCTCGTCAGGCTTCCGCCTCGACAAGATCTATGTCGAAGGTCCGCTCGGCAAGACGGGGCAGACGCTGAAATTCGGCGACTTCCAGCCGTGGGTGCAGAATGGATTCGTCAATGATGCCAACCTCAAGGGCGTCGAGTTCGAGCATTGGGGGAGCAAGTTCGCGACGCATGTCTTCGGCGGCCGCCTCGATGCGAAAGTCTGGGACATGGCGATGGATGCAGAAGTGAAGGACATCGATGGTTTCTCGGAAGGATGGCTCGCCGATCAGGCGTCAGGCGTGCAGTCCGCACTCAAGAGCGCACTCGGTATATCGGATGGTGATGCGAAGAAAATCTGGGTGAAGAGCGCAGGACAGGCACAGACGTACAACAACTGGACGGACAAGACGCGCTATGTCCCCACGAGCAAGCGCAGCACGGTGGAGGCGTACCGCGCATCCGGGGATTATGATTACAGCTCCATCGACTTCGACAAGAATCTTGGGGAGACAGAGGAAAACGTTGACAACCTCGGCGGCGACCGCAGGAACATCAGCGGCAACAAGCAGCGCATGGATTACTATGGCGCGGTCGTGGATTATACGTACAGCAAGAAGCTCGACGGATCACTCGGCTGGTACCATTTCCGTTCGGCAGCCTACGATCATGACTGGCTCGATATCGGCGCAGCGCTCGTGAACTACCGCATCGACCACAACTGGATGCTCAACGGCATCTATGCACACGGCAATCAGCACGGTCATGACAACGCATGGAACCTCGAGCTCCGCTATCGCGGCAACCCGGGCATCCCGTCTGACCGTCCGGGTCTGTTCGGCTGTTATCTTGCTTATCGCTATCTCGGACCAGACGCGCTCGTGAAGACGAACCTCAGCGATGGCATCGGGCAGGGGCAGAAGGGCTGGGAAGTCGGCATGTTCTACAATCTCACGGCAAACTGCCAGTTCAGTCTGAAATACGGCCGTGGCAAATCCATCACGAATCCGGTGCACAGCGACCGCGCGAAAGTATACAGCTGCATCGCGTGGAGTTTTTAATAGAAATACTCTTAGTATAAAATGATATAACTTTTATCGACAACATACGATGAATCCTGTATAATGAAATCCAAGCAAGAATCATCACGCTTGCTGGATGAAGATATGAAGGAGAGAAGGATATGAAGCTGAAGAGATTGCGGCGGGCGGTTTCGCTGACGTTGTCGGCAGGCATCGTGCTGGGCGTCCCGGCCGTACTGCCGCAGATGATGCCAACAATCGTCATCGCACAGACCGAAGCCGCGGAAGCGCAGGGCGTGAGCTGGACGTTCCAGGAAGGCCTCGATGGATGGAAATATGGCGGCAAGTGGGCTTACAAGGGAGATCCTGTCATCGAACATTCGTCCGAACATGGCGGCTGCGTACGACTCGGCGTTGATTTTTCGCAGGAAGCGGACGAAAGCTGGTCCGAGGTGAAGCTCGAGGATGGCAGGGCGGCGGAGCAGCCGCTCGATCTCGCGGGCGCGAACGTCGTGTCTTATGATTTCTACTACCATCCGAAGCAGATGACGAGCGGCGAGTTCCGGACGAAGGTCTACGCAAAGGATGCGAAGGGCCAGGAAGTCATCAATACGGATGTCGCCATTGAGACGAAAAAGGCGGAAAATGCGGGGCAGGGCTGGAAGGTTGTGCATGTGCGCGTGCCCATCCCGAAGCAGGAAGCACCGCTCACGTACTTCATGGTCAGCATTGTCGGCAGCCATACGGATTACAAGGGTGACCTCTTCATTGGCAAGCTCCGCGCGGAAGCTGGGCAGGTGGCCGATGGTTATGTGGACGTGAAGACGGCCGTCCAGCCGCAGCAGACTGTGGAACTCGCAAAGCTCGCCGTGCCGCAGACCGTGTCGCTCGTGGACAAGGATGCCACGCCGGAGACCGCGCGCGTCTATGCTTATATGAAGGGGATTGCAGCATCCGATCAGGTGCTCTACGGCCACCAGAATGAGATGAACCGCAAGGTCAGCAAACTGCCCGGCGCGTCGGATACGTATGATATCGTGAAGGATTTCTCCGGTGTCGTCGGCATGGACGGCCTGGCGCTGACGGGGAACGAGCTCAAGCTCACGGAGGCGGAGCGCGCAAATGGCGAGACGTATGCGACGAAGCTTGCGCGCCTAGTGCTGCCAGCCACGAAAAAGGGTGCCATCCTCACGATGTCGTGCCACATGCCGAATTTTGCAGAAGTTGCGAAACGTCCGAAAATTGATGGAAAATATGATTACACAGGCTACTCGCCGAACAACACAAGCGGCAGCGTCGTGCAGCGCATCGTGCCGGGCGGCGACCTCAACGCAGTTTATGACGGTTACCTCGACATGGTCGCAGATTTTCTCAGCATCTTGCAGAAAGAACATGTGCCCGTGATCTTCCGTCCGTTCCACGAAAACAACGGCAGCTGGTTCTGGTGGGGCGCGGCGCACTGCACGCCGAGCGAGTACAAGAATCTCTTCCGTTACACCGTGAAGTATCTGCGCGATGTCAAGGGGTTGCACAATCTTCTTTATGCGTACTCGCCGGGCGGCCCGGTGGCTGATGCGGCCGACTATCTCTCGCGCTATCCGGGGGATGCGTTCATCGACATTACAGGATTCGATACCTATCATCGCGACCCGCAGAAGCATGACGGCTGGATGAAAAGCTTTGATGAAACGATGAAGGCTGTGGAATCCTTTGCAGACGCGCATGACAAGCTCGCAGCTGTGACGGAGACAGGCATCCTCGTCGGGACGAGCGGCGGAGCGCTCGCAAAGACGGGCAACCAGCGTCCTGACTGGTTCAACGAGGCCATGAAGACGATTGCGCCGCACAAGATGGCATATTTCATGACATGGTCGAATTTCAATGAAGGAAACTTCGATCAGCCCTATCTCGTGACGCCGATGCGCGGTCATGAGATGGTAAATGAATTTATCTCGTTCTACAATGCGCCGCAGTCGGTCTTTGCGGGGCAGACGCCGGATTTGTCGAAACTTTCCGTAGCCGTCCGGCCAGCAGCGGCGGAATGCGGCTATCTCACAGCACCGGGCTCCATGGAGCGCGTGCTCCAGCCGGAAACCATCAGGGCCCGTGTCGCTGGTTCGTACGAATCGGCGGAATTTGTGCTCAAGCGAAAAGACGGCTCTGTCATCGCAAAGCTGCCGGCCGTCCCAGATAGCGCAGGCAGCGTGAAAGGCGAGATTACGGCAGATGCGCTCGCAGCAGCGGGCACGACGGTCGGCCAGGCAGAGCTCCAGCTCGACGGCAAGACGGCCGACAGCGTCATGGTGCTGTTCAACATGCCGGAACCTGCAAAAGATCCGGCGCTCGTCGATGACTTCGAGAGCTATTATGGCGACGGCGGCCTGCTGAAGGCGGCGTATTCGACGAACTGTGGTGCCGGTTGCTCGGTCGAGCCGCTGCTCGCGGCAACGCACGCAGGCGGCGAGACGGGGCTCGATTTCCACTATCAGATCAACAAGGGGGGCTATGCCGGCATCGTGAAGAGCCTCGGCGGTGTCGATTGGTCTGCGTACGACGCCGTCCAGTTCTGGGTGACGCCGGACGGCAGAGGGCAGAAGCTCATCTGCCAGCTGAACTCGAACGGTGAGGATTTCGAGGTCGATCTCACGAGCCTCGCAAAGACGACGCCGCCGCAGCTCGTGACGCTGCCATTTGCGCAGTTCCAAGGCAAGAACGGCGGCACGTTCGACAAATCCGCCGTGCAGCATTTTGCGATTTACTGCAACACGGTCGGGGATGCAGACGTGGATTCCCATATCTTCTTTGATGATGTGCGCGCAGTGAAAAAATAAGCACGAACCGTGGAGGTTCGTGCGGAAGGCTGAAAATCAAGGTTCGAATTCATCAGGGATCGCCAATCCATTTCGGATTTCGGCGATCTCTTCTGCTGTAAAGAGGCCGACGGGGGATTCTTTCTCCATGACGGTCTGGAGCAGGCGGTTCTGCTCTTCCTGGTCGTCGGTCGGCATGCGCTGGGGATCGCTGGCGGCGCGCGTCAGCGTGATGGCTTTCTGCTGCGCCTCGGCATAGGATTTCGTCTTCTGGACGATGGAGGCCGTGAGATCGTAGAAGTTGTCATGGAGTTCGAGCGGCGGGGCGCTGGCACCAATACGGGCCGTCAGCGCCTTTTCGTCTTCCTCGAGCTGCTTGAGACGCACGTAGGCCGTCTGAATGCTGATATTGTCCTCCTTGAAATCCTCGAGAATCTGATGATACCAGCGCCAGTTGTGGTCGAGGTCTTTGACATCTTTCTGATAGCCCGCGTACCATGTCGCGAAAATCTGCTGCTGCTGGAGGATGTCATACTTCTGCTCCTCTGTCATGGCCTCGTTTTGCGACGTGCGCGGGAAAAAGAGGTAGCAAAGGACGCCGAGCACAGCAAGCGTGACGCAGAAGCAGGCATAGATGCGCTTGTTCGGCAGATAGCGGTACAAGAGAATCAGCAGCACGACGAGGATGGCTGCGAGAAGGTAGAGAACCATATGAGACTCCTTTCGAGAGGTCTGTGATATCTGAAAGCCATTTTATCATCTCGGCAGGCGGAGCGCAAGGAAACCCGAGATTGGAGATATAGGATCGAAAAGATGGAAGAATGCTTGCAAAATACAGAGAACCGAGATACAATAAACAAAAAGCAAGATTTAAATCTTTGAAATCATGGATGAAAGAAGGTCTTCGGCATGACGGAGCGGCAGCAGAATGTTGAATTTCATCATCTCGTGCAGCAGGTGCTCCGTGAAATCGACCGCCAGGAGGCGCAAATGCATGGCGGGGCTGCTGCGCGCATGACGACAAGCGGAGTCTCTCCTGTCAGAGCGCTCGTCGATGCTGTCATTTCTGAGGCGGCGGAGGATGGTGCGAGCGATATCCATGTGGAACCGCAGGCATCCAGCGTGCGTATCCGCATTCGCCTGGACGGACTTCTTCAAGTACGGCATGAACTTCCCAAGAAGGTTTATGCCGTATTTTTATCATGTATCAAAGTTTTGGCCAAGATGGATGTCAGCCAGTCGCGCGAGCCGCAGGATGGGAGATTCACATTTTCACGGGAGGGCGGAGATGTCGATGTGCGTGCTGCGACGATGTCTTCGGTAAATGGGGAGGCAATTGTCCTTCGCCTCCTGCCGCGCGACGGTCATGTCTGGGAGCTGGGAGCACTTGGATTCTCGGAAAATGACGAGGCAAGAATCCGCACCTTGCTGCAGAGTCCGTCGGGGATCACGGCCTGGGTCGGCCCGATGGGAGCGGGGAAGACGACGACGCTCTATGCCGGACTCTCGGAGCTGAACCGTCAGGAGACAAGCATTCTGACGTTGGATGATCCCGTGGAGTACCTCCTGCCCGGTGTCCTGCAGATTCCTGTCCGTGAAGAAGCAGGGAAGACGTTTGCGGAGATGTTCCGCCATGTTCTGCGCCTCGATGCGGAAATTTTTGCCGTCGGCGAAATGCGCGACAAGGAAACAGCAGAGGTCGCGCTCCGTGCGGCGCTGACGGGGCATCGCGTCCTCACGACGCTGCATGCAGACGATGCATGCCTCGCAGTATTGCGCCTGCTCGAGATGCACCTGCCGCCCTATCTTCTGGCAGCAACGCTGCGCGGCGTGATCGCACAACGGCTCGTGCGACGGATCTGTCCGGATTGCCGTGAATCATATGAGGCGGATCCAGGAGAGGCGGAAGCCCTCGGCGTTCCTGCCGGGACGACGCTCTATCGCGGCCGCGGCTGCCCTGCCTGCCACGGGACGGGGTATCGCGGCCGCATGGTGCTCGCGGAAGTGCTCGTGCTCACGGATGAGATGAGGAAGGAAATCGTGCATGGCGTGGAAATCGAGGAGCTCCGTGCACTCGCGAAGAAAGCAGGGCTCCAGACCATGCGGGAGGATGGCCGCGAAAAAGTTCTCGCTGGCGAGACGACATGGGAGGAAGTGAGGCGGATGCTCAGTGAAGCTTGAAGTGATGACGGTCGAGGCGCTGCTCGGCTGCATGGTGGAATGCGAAGCGTCCGATCTGCATCTGACGCCGGATGCGCCTGCGTTCTTGCGGAAGGATGGAAGTCTCGTGCCGGCCGCCTGGCTGCCTGCTGCTTCGATTGGCGCATGGCTCGGACAGCAGGCAGGGCTTTTGCGGCGTCTCCAGCGCGCGAAGGAAGATGTGGATTTCTCTCTTTCGTTCGCGGGACGGCGGCTGCGCGGCCATGCGTATCTGGCGAATGGCAGGGAGGCGCTGGCGTTCCGCCTGCTGCCCGAGCACATTCCGACGTTTGACGAGATTGGAGCGCCTGCGGGCCTCGTGGGACTTTCCAAGGTGCACCACGGCCTGATCCTGATGACGGGACGTGTGGGATCGGGCAAGAGCACGACGCTTGCGGCGTTGCTGCTGGCACTGGCAGAGCAGCGGCCGCTGCATGTCGTGACGCTTGAGGACCCCGTTGAATTTCTGTATCAGAAGGAAGGCAGCATCTTTCATCAGAGGGAGCTCGGACGGGATTTCACGACATTTGATGCTGCCATTCGCAGCACGTTGCGCGAGGATCCTGATGTTCTGCTCGTTTCCGAACTGCGTGATCGCGAGACGATTCGTGCGGCACTCGCAGCGGCAGAGGCGGGGACGCTCGTGCTGTCGACGATCCATGCGCGGACGGCGGCCGAGGCGCCGCAGCGGCTTGCTGATTTCTTTCCGGCAGAGGAACAGCAGCCGATACGGGCGGCACTCGCAGCTTCGCTGACGGCCATCGTCGCCGAGCGCCTGATCCGCGTGCGGGAGGGGCGGCAGGCAGTCTATGAAGTTTTGCTTCGGACGCCTGCCATCTGTCATATGATCCGCGCGGCTGAGGATCCGCAGATTCCCAATGCACTTCGGTCTGGCAGGCAGGCCGGCATGACGACATTTGCACAGGAGGGCCAGCGCCTGCTGCAATCTGGCGTGATTACGCAGGCGGGCGTTCAGAAACTCATGGAGGAGTGATTGGATGACGGTCTTTTCATATCGGGCGCGGCAGATGGACGGGACGCTGGCCATCGGCGAGCTCGTGGCAGAAAACGAGGCGCAGGCGGTCCGCGAGATGAAGAGCCGCGGCCTCTTTGTATCCCGTCTGCAGAAAAAGCGGGATCGGCGATGGCGCTTGCCGCAGTTGATGGAGCGTCCATTTTCAAAGTCGCAGGCGGGGCCGTTCTTCCGGCAGCTTGCCGTGCTCTTGCAGGCAGGCATGTCGCTCCATGAGAGCCTCGGCGCTCTCGCGGGGGAAGAGGGAGGCCGCAGGCAGGCGTTCTTGCGTGGCCTTCAGCAGAGGATTGCCGAAGGCCAGTCGTTCTCGAATGCTTTGCAGCGTCATACGGATGTTTTTTCTCCTGTGGCAGTTGGCATGGTGGCCGTTGGCGAGCAGGCGGGACGCCTGCCGGAGATGGTCGCGGAGCTCGCTGGATGGATGGAAGAGGAACAACGGGCACGGGAAAAGCTGAAGACCGTGCTGGCGTATCCGATGATTCTTTTTGTGGAAACCGTGGCGATTGCAGTGTTCCTGACCGGCTTTGTGCTGCCGGCATTTTCGGATCTCTTTCTGAGCATGCAGGCGGAGCTTCCGTGGCCGACGCAGCTGCTGCTCACGCTTGGGATATTTGCACGGGAATATGCAGAAGCTATCGCGCTGAGTGTCGTTTTCGCCCTGGCGGGATGTTCCTTGTTGTTCCGACGGCCGCAGGTGCGTGCTTGCATCGACCGATGGAGGCTGTTCGGCCCGCTGTTTGGCAGGCTCCGGCGCGAAGTCGTCTGGATGAAGACGTATCGGGCTCTTTCGGTGCTGACGGCCTGCGGTATTCCTCTTGATGAGGCAGTGACGGCAGCGTCCGCTGTTGCAGGCAATCGTGCCATTGCGCGCGTGCTGGCGAATGCGGTGCATGGCATTCAGAACGGATTTCCGCTTTCGGATCTGCTCGCTGGCGAAGCGTCATTGCCGCATGTCCTGCTGGATTTTCTGCGGACGGGCGAGCTGGCCGGCTGCCTGCCATCCATGCTCGGACGCGGCGCGGACTATGCGGCGCAGGCGGCAGAGAACCAGGCGGCACGTCTGCAGGCGATGGCGGAACCCGCTGCCTATCTCGTGATTTTTGCGCTCGTCGGCGGCTGTGTCGCCGCTGTAGCACTCCCTTGGATGGATATGATGACGATGTTTGTCTGAAAGGGGCGAAATCTTATGAAAGACGATGAAAAGGGCTTCTCCTTGGTCGAGATTTTGCTGGCAGTCTCTATTATTGGGGTTGTCGCAGCCGCGGCACTGCCGAAGGCCGCGCACGTTTTGGCCGTGAGCCGCACGCAGCGCGTTGTCTCCGACTTGCAGACGCTCGATGCTGCTGTCGTGATGTATGAGACAGAGCATGGGACGCAGCCGACGGGCATCAATGATCTTTCCGATTACATCCAGAATATCAAAAACGTCAAGCCGCCGAAAGGGAGCATGGTCATCCGCGGTTCCAGTACAGAAGAGGTCAAGGATGGAGATTACAAGCTGACGAAGCCGGACAACAAGGACATTCGTGCCACGCTCGACGCGCATCCAGCCGAAGATTACATGGCAGGAGGCACGAAATGAGGATGGGCGAAGGGCTGTTTCTCGTTCTGGATTTTGTGTTCTTTGCCCTGCTGCTGCGTCTGTCGGTTGATGACATCCGTACGGGCTTTCTCCGCAACAAGTGGGTTGCTTTGCTGGCTGCTGCTGGCCTCGTCATGGTGCTTTTCGGCCAGGTGGCGCTGCTGTCTGCAGTTTCGGGCGCGATTCTTGGCGGCGGGGTGCTCTTTGTCGTCCGCGTGCTGAGCCATGGCGGCATGGGCGGCGGTGATGTGAAGCTTGCGGCTGCACTCGGGATCTGGACGGGATTCGAAGGAATCCTGCCTGCGCTCTTTATCGCTTTTCTGCTCGGAAGTCTCTGGGGCATCGTCCTCCTCCTGCGTGGATCCGGGAGGAAGGCGAAGCTCCCATTTGGCCCATGCCTTTCGGTGGGGGGTACCATCGGCGTCTTTTATGGTGAGGAAATCCTTTCTTTTTATGAGGCGCTCTTTTGAAGCGGGCAGGGCGGCGGAGGCTGGATTGCCGAGGCTTTGCGATGATGTATGTGATTTTCCTCATCGCGGGCGTCGGCTTTGCTGCAGCGGCTATCGCGCCTCGCTGTGTGGGCTGGTATCATGCGGCGCTCGTGCAATATGAGACGGACTGCCTCGTGAGCAATCTCCGCTTGCTGCAGCAAATGACGCGAACCGCCATTGTCTTTCCGTCGAATGAGGGTATCGGCGATGATTATCTGAGTCTGGGAAAGCCGGAACTGGATCTCGAGGACAATCTTCATGAGTATCGTATCATCCGGTTGGGATTTTCGCCAGAAGGCGTGCAGCAACGGCAGAATCTGGTCATCCATCATTATCCACCGCAGATCACGGTGGCGGCGCGGACGAAGGATACGATTGATTTTGGCCGGGATGGGAGCACGCTGGATATTACGACGATCGAAGTCTGTTATGAGGGCGAGCAGCAGAAAGGGAAAGACGTCATCATCGATATCGTCGGGCGGATCCGCGTGGAGGAACATCATGCGAAGTGAGGGATTCTTGTTCTTGGAAGCGGCTATTCTCGGAACGATCTTGGTGGCTATGACGGGGCTTTTTGCGTTGCCGCGTCATGCAGCGGAGATCCGGAGGATGGACAGCTGCCGCATGACGGCGATCTTTCTTGCCGAAGAAGAGCTTGACGTATTGGAACGAAGGGCAGAGGATGGCAGTCTTTCGGCCGGGACATATGGATGGCTTGGCCCAGCTGAGGATCTTTCGGGACGGCCGGCAGACTATCACGTGTCAGGCGTCGTGCAGAAAGATGGCGAACGCGGTTTTTCGCTGACCGTGGAGCTCCACTGGCAGGAGAACGGAACATCGAAAGAACTCCGCTTCGAAAGGTGGGCGGCACATCATGATCGAGAGTGATGAACGTGGCTTTCTTTCTGCAGGTATTTCGCTTTCCCTTCTGACGGTGACATTGATTGCCGTCGGCTTTGCATTTCTTTCCTTTATGAAGCTGGTTTTGATGGAACGTGCCGACCTCGAGCTGCAGCAGGAAATCGATGGCGCGATGCGCGTGCTGGATACGGATGCAATGGAGTCGTCGACGTATGAAATCCATGATACAGGTAGCAATATGCGCATTGCATTTCAGAAGGAACGTTCGGACGAAAGCCAGGATACAGAGAAGGAGGACAGCCGCACGGAGACAAGCGGCGTGACGTATGAAACGCGCCAAAAAAATGGCTTGGTGAAATTTTGCAGAATCCGTTATGCGTCGAGCGTTCCGCAGCCAATGACAGGAGAGAGCATGTTTGGCGATGTGACGATAGAATCTTTTCGCGTTGAGGAAATGCCGGGGGGCGGTATCCATGTCGCCCTGGAAGGCCGATCTCGCAGGACGGGGCATGCATATCGGCAGACGGCGGTCTATTCTTTTTTGGAGAGAAAGTCATGAGACATCTTGGCGAGCGTGGCATGAGTTCGCTCTTCGGGCTCGTAATGCTCGGTGTCATGATACTGGCGGCAGCCGGACTCCTGGCCGTTGAGCGCAACGAAGCATATGCGACGCGGCGCTATGAGGATGAAGTGCGTCTGCGGCTTGTTGCGCGGAGCGAGGCAGAGCGGGCGGCGCTTTTGTTTGAAAAGGGCGGGGAAGAAGCGGGTATGACGGAAGCCGGGCTGGCGGAGGAAAAGAACGGGAAGAAAAAGCTTGCTGAAGGTGTGACGACGGATGGCATTTCGTACCATGTCATGGCGTATTTTGAAAAAGGCACGCGCTCGGGCGAGCGGGAACTCATGATCGCAGCGACGACATCGATGGATGCGTCCGCGCGGCGGATTCCGCAGATGAAGAGCTATATGCGCGTACGGGCGCACCTCGCGCCATCAAAGGAAGGGAAGTACTATGTCTGGCTGGGATGGGTTCCGTGAGAAATGGCGTCGCCATGTGACGCGCGTCGCTGGCGTGGCGCTTCGCGACAACATGCTTCATGTGGTCGGACTGGAGTGGCGGGACGAGGCCTGGGAGGCCTCTTTTTTCTGCCACGTGATGCTGCAGGCACCAGAGGAGGAGCTCGTGCAGGATCTCGCGGAAAAGACGGCCTGCCTGCTCGCGCAGAAGGGATGGGAGCAGGAACGCGTCGTCTTCGCATTGCCGGAAGGGATGGCGACGGTTTTTGAGGAGTCATTTCCGCCGGGGACAGAGCCGGAAGAACTGCAGGAAATGGCGCGCTACGAAGTCGAGGCGCGCGGGCTCTTTTCGGGCAGCACGTTCCGCGCGGCCTGTGCGCCAGCAGGCGATGGCTTACAGATAGTTGCGGCGGTTGCCGAATCGCAGCTCGCGTCCATCTACGAAGCATTCCTGTCTGCCGATCTCGAGCTCTGGGGCGTTGCGGTGCCGCCTGAGAACTTCAGCCTGCTCTGCGAGGGCGATGCGCTTTCATGGGGAGAAGAAAAGTTCAAGATTGCGCCGCAGCTGCTCGGCGAGGATGGCACGTTCCACGGCTGGGACGAGGGCGCGTCAGCGGCAATCTATGGCGCGGCTCTCATGGTGCAAGCTATCCATCAGCCAGGGCTCGTGTTTCCGTTCGGCGCTGTCCAGCTTTCGGGATGGGCATGCGGCCGGATTGCTCTGGCCGCGTGTGCCGTGGTGTTCGTCGTGCTCGCGACGCTGACGTCGTGGGATGCATACGCATATTTCACGGCGCAGAAAGACGTTCGTCAGGCGCGCTCGGATCTTGCGATGCTCTATGGCGACACGCAGCACATGGAGGAAGAGCGCGAGGAAAAAAGCTGGGTCGAGCAGCATGACGCGGCCTTGCGAAAGCTGACGGAGGAAGCAGGGCCTGCGCCTGCTGTGCTCGCCCATCTCGGACGGCTGTCCGTCGATGGCATCTGCCTTGGCAAGCTCGATTTCTCAGCGGGCAAGCCGCTCATACTGGAGGGAGAAGCCGTAACATTTGACGCGCTGGCGGAATATCTGCAGGGCCTCAGCCAGGATACAGCGTTCTTCCCGAACGGGCCTCAGCTCCGCGATTCCTCGCGTTCGGACAAAAACGGGGATGGCGAAACGATTCATTTCTCGCTCGAGCTCGATGTCATGGGAAAGGAGGCTCCGTGATTGAAGCAAATGTTTTTACGCGTTTTGCGGCGCGCGCAGGCGATGTCGGAACGCGACAAGCTCGGGCTGGCACTGCTCGTCCTGCTCTGGCTCGTGGCGGGCTGGTGGTTCTTCTTTCATGCACCGATGCGCGATGCGGTCGAGGCCATGCAGGCGGAGAGCGCGCAGGCGCATGCGCAGCTCGTCGATGTCGAGAATTACCGCCAGCAGGGCCAGAGCATCGAGGCGGCGGAAAAGGCGCAGAAGGAGCGCCATCAGTTTCTCATGAAGGCGTTGCCTTCGGAGCTCGGGCAGGGCGCCTTCATCGGCGGGCTCGAACGGCTGGCGATTGCCAAGCATCTGCTGCTCGCAGGCGTACAGCCGGGTGCGGTCATCGCACGGCCGGACGGCCTATCGGAGCTTCCCGTGACGGTGAAGGTTTCGGGCGATTATTTTTCGCTGCTCGACTTTCTCAGCGCCGTGTCTTCGGGGCAGGCGGATGGCCGTTTCGTCATCGTGCGCGGCATGACGGTCGAGGCGGGCAGGGACGGCGGCCCGCTCTCGGCGACGCTCTTGCTCTCCATCTTCGCGCAGGGGAAAGGCTGATGCTTGCTTTCTCTGCGCGTTTGCTTTACACTAATGGTATCTGTTATCTTGTAAAGAAATCAAAAATCAAGAAATCAACCATGATGAGGTGGCATCTATGAGCAGTTTGCGTTTTCTGACGGCCGGCGAATCTCACGGCCCGCGCCTGACGGCGATTCTCGAAGGCCTGCCGGCCGGGCTCGCGCTCGACCTCTCCCGCATCGACCGCGACCTCGCGCGGCGGCAGCAGGGCTATGGGCGCGGCGGTCGCATGAAGATTGAGAAAGACCATGTCGAGGTGCTGTCGGGCGTGCGCTTTGGCGAGACGCTCGGCGGCCCGATCACGCTTTCCGTCGAGAACCGCGATTTCAAGAACTGGACGGATCGCATGGCACCGTTCGGAAAGCCGGCGGGCGAGCCCGTCACGGCGGCGCGGCCCGGCCATGCCGACCTCACGGGGTACAAGAAATACGCGCGCAAGGACATCCGCGACATCCTTGAGCGTTCGAGCGCCCGCGAAACGACGATGCGCGTGGCGGTCGGCGGCGTCTGCAAGGAATTTTTGCGCGCGCTCGGCGTCAGCGTCGTCTCGCATGTCACGAAGATTGGCGGTGTGGCCATTGACCCTGCGAAAGTCGATGTCACGAAGATTCTCGGTACGGATGCGCCGCTCGACCCCGACGGGCTGAACTGCTACGACGCGGAGGCGGAGGAACGCATGAAGGCGCGCATCCGCGAGGCGATGGCGGCGGGCGACACGCTCGGCGGCACGTTCGAGGTCATCGCGCGCGGCCTGCCGCTCGGCCTCGGCTCGCACATCCAGTGGGACCGCCGTCTCGATGCGCGTCTCGCGGGTGCGATGATGTCCATCCAGGCCATCAAGGGCGTCGAGATCGGTGCGGGCTTTGAGTATGCGGAAAAGCCCGGCAGCGCGATGCACGACGAGATGTACATCGAGGGCACGCATGTCTATCGCAAGACGAACAACGCAGGCGGTCTCGAAGGCGGCATGACGAATGGCGAGCCCGTCATCGTGCGCGCGGTCATGAAGCCGATTCCGACGCTCATGCAGCCGCTCCATTCCGTCGATGTTGCGAAGAAAGAGCCTGTACTCGCCTGCAAGGAGCGCAGTGATGCCTGCGCTGTTTCGGCAGCGTCCGTTGTCGGCGAGGCCATGGTGGCGTTCGTGCTCGCACAGGCCATCGTCGAAAAATTTGGCGGCGACGCGATGACGGATGTCAAATCGGCCATCGTAGCGTATGACGAGCGCGTGGAAAAGGACTGGTGAACCATGAAGAACATCGTCCTGATCGGCTTCATGGGCACGGGCAAGACGAGCACGGGCAAGACGCTGGCCGCGCGGCTCGGCTTTTCGTTTCTCGACCTTGACGAAGCCATCGAACAGGCGGCGGGCATGACGATTCCCGCCATTTTCGAGCAGTTTGGCGAAGAGGGCTTCCGCGCACGGGAGCGCGAGGCCGTGAAGCTTGCGGCCGAACGGCGCAATACCGTCATCTCGACGGGCGGCGGCACGGTGAAGAGTGCGGAGAATATGAAGTATTTGCGTGCGCATGGCGTCATCGTCTGCCTGACGGCCGATGTCGATACGATTCTCGCGCGGACGTCGATGCGCGGCCAGCGGCCCGTGCTCGACGGGCAGGACACGGGCGACCGCCGCGCGGCCATCGAGCAGCTGCTCGCCGAGCGCGCGGGCCTCTATGCGGGCGCCGACTACACGGTCGATACGAGCGAATGGTCGCCGCTCCAGGTCGTCGATGACATCGTGAAATACCTGCGGGGGAGAGGGGCACTGCATGAATAACGTAGATAATGAAGGAAAGCGGATGGTCCGCGTCGAGCTCGGCAAAGACAGCTATGACATCGTCATCGGACGCAGGCTCGGCACGGCGCTCTCGGATTTCGTGCGCTCGAAAAAGTATTCGAAGAAAGCGCTCGTCGTGACGGACAGCAACGTCGGGCCGCTCTATGCAGACGCGGTCTGCGGGCGGCTCCGTGAGGCTGGGCTCGAGCCCATCCTCTACACGTTCCCGGCCGGCGAAAGCTCGAAGACGATGGGCGTTGCTGAAGACATCTACACACGCATCATCGAGCACGGCCTCGACCGCAAGTCGCCGGTCTTCGCGCTCGGCGGCGGTGTCGTCGGCGACCTCGCGGGCTTCGTCGCGAGCACATACATGCGCGGCGTACCGTTCGTGCAGCTGCCGACGAGCCTGCTCGCGCAAGTCGATTCGAGTGTCGGCGGCAAAGTCGCCGTCGACCATCCGCTCGGCAAGAACCTCATCGGCTGTTTCTACCAGCCAGACGCCGTCTTCATCGACCTCGACCTCATGAAGACATTGCCGAAGCGCGAAATTGCGACAGGGCTCGGCGAAATCGTCAAATACGGCATCATCTACGATGAAGCATTCTTCGCATTCCTCGAAGCGCATCCCGACGACGTGCTCGCGCTCGCGCCCGAGGCGGCTGTCCACATGATCGCGCGCTCGTGCGAAATCAAGGCGGCCGTCGTCAGCGAGGACGAGAAGGAAGCGGGCCTGCGGCGCATCCTGAACTTCGGTCATACGATGGCGCATGCCATCGAGCAGGAGACGGGCTATGTGCGCTACAACCACGGCGAAGCCGTCGCCATCGGCATGTGCGGCGCGATGGACATCAGCCGCCGCCTCGGTCTCGTGGACGAAGCGGCCGTTCAGCGCGTCACGCATCTCATCGAACGCCTCGGCCTGCCGACGAAAGCCGAGGGCTGCACGGTCGATGCGATGTATGCAGGCATCTTCCACGACAAGAAGACCGTCAACGGCAGAGTCAACTGGGTGCTCGCCGACCGCATCGGCCATACCATCGTGAAAAGTGATGTTCCAGAGGATGTCGTGCGCATGGCTATGTCAGGCATATTGGCATAATCTGTTTTACAGGAAGAAGCGGAACTGTTTTTTGAAGCAGCTTCGCTTCTTATTTTTCTCATAAGTTGCCCAGACTGGGCAAGTGCGAGTCCTTTCGAATTTTCGATTATTATTGCAACTGGTATCAAAATATGATACCATATAAACATGAACAAGAAACATTTGAAAACATGGGACAAGCTATGGCACGACCCTGTTTTATCGGGGATCGTATGGTCGGACATCGAATCAATGTTGACGTCAATCGGCGCGGAAATCAGTGAAGGCAATGGTTCTCGCGTGCGCATCAAGCTGAATGATGTGCGAGCAGTATTCCATCGTCCTCATCCTGAAAACACGACAGACAAAGGAGCTGTCAAATCTATGCGCAGGTTCTTGCAATCGGCAGGCGTTACTAAGGAGGCTTTGAAAAATGCTGAAATATAAGGGATACATCGGTTTCGTAGAATATGATGATGAGGCAAAGATTTTCCACGGTGATGTCATCAATACACGTGATGTCATCACTTTCGAGGGAGAGTCCGTGATAGAGCTGGAGCAGGCATTCCGTGACTCGGTTGATGATTACTTGAATTGGTGCAGGGAAGATGGCGTGGAGCCAGAAAAGCCGTATTCCGGAACGTTCACTGTTCGGATTTCGCCAGAACTGCATAGCCGCGTGGCTGAAGCTGCAAAAAAGGAGCATATCTCTATTAACAAGTTGGTGGAGAATGCCTTGGTCAAAGAAACCACTTTAGTCGGATGACCGAAGTTTTTCTTGCGCACGCCTTTCTTTTATGATATACTTTCGAAGTACTGGGCGGTCCTCTGGACGGAAATGAGATGATAGCTTCCGCCACGAACGCCAGCAGCAAGGAGGAAACGAAATGAATATCATCGAGGCTTTGGAAAAAGAGCAGCTCAAGAGCGACATCCCGGCATTCGCACCTGGCGACACGGTTCGCGTCCATGCGAAGATCGTCGAGGGTACGCGCGAGCGTATCCAGATGTTCGAGGGCGTCGTCATTGCTCGTCAGGGCAAGGGCGTCCGCGAGACGTTCACGGTCCGCCGCATTTCTTACGGCGTCGGCGTCGAGCGTACGTTCCCGGTGCATTCCCCGCGCATCGACAAGATCGATGTCCTGCGCAAGGGCATTGTGCGCCGTGCAAAGCTCTACTATCTCCGCAATCTTACGGGCAAGGCTGCTCGTATCCGCGAGAAACGCTGAAATCCAGCCGGGGGCTGCCATGTGCAGCCCCTTTTTCTTGTAAAAAATTCAGATTCATGTGGAGGGATTCTCTTGAAGAAACTCGTTGTCGCCATCGACGGGCCGGCAGGCGCCGGAAAGAGCACGGTCGCGAAGCTCGCGGCGAAGGAGCTCGGCTATACGTATATCGACACGGGCGCGATGTACCGCGCCGTCGCATGGAAGACGCTGCAGCAAAAAGCGGACGTCACGGATGCGCTGATTCTTGACGTCGCCCGGTCGACGGACAGGACATCACGGGAGAGATCCGCACGCCGGAGGTCAGCCACATCGTCTCGCAGGTCGCCGCGCTCGGCCCCGTGCGCGAAAAGATGGTCGATCTCCAGCGCCAGATGGCGACGGAAGGCGGCGTGCTCATGGACGGCCGCGACATCGCGACGCATGTGCTGCCGGATGCCGATGTCAAGATTTTCCTGACGGCCTCCATCGAGGAGCGCGCCCAGCGCCGCTGGAAGGAAATGAAGGAAAAAGGCTACGACATGAGCCTTGAAGAGCTCCAGAAAGACATTGCGGCACGCGACAAGGCCGACAGCGAGCGCGAGATTTCGCCGCTCGTGCAGGCCGACGACGCGACGCTTCTCGATACGACGGGGCTTTCGATTGACGAGGTCGTCGCGCGCATCCTCGCGATGTGCAGCGAAGCGGGCAGGTGATTCGATGCTTTACGCATTCCTCAAAATCTTCTTCCAGACTCTCTTTCGCATCGTGTTCCGCACGCGCGTGCGTGGCACGGAGCACTTGCCGAAGGACGGCCCGGTCATCCTCGCGGCAAACCACATGAGCAACTGGGATCCGCCGCTTCTCGCATGCTTCATGCCGCGCATCGTCTCGTACATGGCGAAGGAAGAGCTGTTCGAGCATCCGATTTTCGGCACGGCCATCCGCATCTGCCACGCGTTCCCCGTGAAGCGCGGCGCGGCCGACCGCGCGGCCATCAAGACGGCCGTGCAGGTGCTGAAAGGCGGCCACTGCCTCGGCCTGTTCCCCGAGGGCACGCGCAGCCGCACGGGCAAGATGCGGAAAGCCGAGGCCGGCGTCGGCCTCATCGCGGCCATGACGGGCGCGCCCGTCGTGCCGGCAGCCATCCTCGGCACGGACAAGATTTTCGCGAACGGCGGCTTTTTGCCAAAGCTCACGATTCTCGTCGGCGAGCCGATGCATTTCACGGGCGACCGCAAGGACAAGGCGCAGCTTGAGGCGTTCTCGCAGTCGATTCTCGACGAGATTGCGCGCATGAAGCAGACGGTCTGAGGGACGGCCGCAAGAAAAATTTTTGGAAATGGACGCCGAGACCCTATACATTCTGCCGCGAAAATGATATACTAGCACTTAGATTGCTTGACCGGTTCAAGAAATCGAGCCTTTCAGGCATGAAATCACATAGGTGGTAGATAGTTTGGAAGTCCTTTTGGCAGACTACCTGGGGTTCTGTTATGGCGTCAAGCGCGCCATCAAGATTGCCCGGGAAAATGCTTCGCCGGATGGCAGTTCCTGTACGCTCGGCCCCATCATCCACAATCCGCAGATGGTGGAGCGGCTCAAAAACGAGGGCGTCGGAACGGTCGACCATCTGGACGACCTGCCGCAAGGCAGGATCATCATCCGCTCGCATGGCGTCGGTCCCGATACCTATGACGAAGCGGAGAGCCGCGGGCTCGAACTCGTCGACGCGACATGTCCCCATGTCAAGAAAGCACAGCTTTCAGCGAACGAACTCGCGGAGCAGGGGTACCACGTCGTCATCATCGGCGAGAAGCGCCACCCGGAAGTCCAGAGCATTGGCGAATGGGCGGGCGGCGACGCTGACATCGTCGAGACCGAGGAGGAAGCCGAAAAGCTTGGAAGTTTCCCACGGCTCGGCATCGTCTCGCAGACGACGTTCTCTGGCGAAAGGTTCAAGTCCATCGTCAGCGTGCTCCTCGAAAAATCCCGTGATGTGCGGATCCTCCGCACGATCTGCACGGCGACCGACCAGCGGCAGAAAGCCGCGCAGGAGCTCGCCAGGAACGTCGATGTCATGCTCGTCATCGGCGGCAAGAACAGCGCGAACACGACGCGCCTCGCACAGCTTTGTGCGAAAATCTGCCCGACCCATCATATCGAAACAGCCGAAGAGCTCGAGGCCGGGTGGTTCGAAAACATTGAAAAAATTGGTATTACAGCTGGTGCTTCTACACCGGACTGGATTATCAAGGAGGTATATAAAAAGTGTCAGAGGATATGAAAACCCTTTTAGAGGAAGAAGAGAAGAACAGCCCGGAGATCCGGGAGCATGAGGTCGTAAAAGGCAAGGTCGTGCTCGTCAACAAGAGCGAGGCCTTCATCGATATCGGCTACAAGCAGGAAATCCCTGTTCCGAAAAAAGAGCTGGCTTATCCGGAGCCTGATTCCGCAGAGGATGTCGTGAGCGTCGGCGATGAAATCGACGTCTATATCGTTTCCCTCGGCGGCGAGAATGGCGGCCTCCTTTCCAAAGTCAAGGCAGATCGCATGGCTGCATGGAAGGATATGGAAGGCATCCAGGAGCGCGGCGAGACGGTCGAGGCAAAGGTCCAGCAGGTCGTCAAGGGCGGCCTCGTGGCTTCCGTCAACGGCCTCCGCGGCTTCATTCCGGCTTCCCAGATGGAGCTTCACTTCGTGAAAGACCTCTCCATTTATGTCGGCCAGACGGTCGAAGCACTGCCGATCGAGATCGACGTGCGCAAGCAGCGCCTCGTTCTCTCGCGCCGCCAGCTCCTCGAGGCTGAGCGTGAGAAACGCCAGGCAGAAATCTTCGAGACGCTCGAAGCTGGCCAGACGGTCAAGGGCGTTGTCAAGCGCCTCGTGGACTATGGTGCCTTCATCGACATCGGCGGCGTGGACGGCCTCGCTCACATCTCCGACCTCGCATGGCACCGTGTCAACAAGCCGAGCGATGTGCTCCAGGTTGGCCAGGAACTCGATGTCTACGTCAAGAATGTTGACAAGGAAGCAAAGCGCATCTCGCTGTCCGTCAAGGACACGATGCGTGATCCGTGGCTCGACAAGGCGGAGAAGTACGCCGAGGGTGACCACATCGAAGGCAAGGTCATCAAGCTGACGGACTTCGGTGCTTTCATGGAAATCGAGCCGGGCTTCGACGGCCTCATCCCGATGGGCGAGCTCGCTGACCACCGCATCGAGCGTGCAGACGAAGCTGTCCACACGGGCGACATCGTCAAGGTCAAGATCCTCCGCATCGACATGAAGCGCAAACGCATTTCGCTCTCCATCACGAAGGCGAAGCGCGACGGCGACCAGGCCATCTACAAGAGCTATCTCAAAGATCAGGCCGCAAAAGAAGCAGAGGGCGACGCTCAGGAGTAATCCTCACGTTACAAGCAAAGAATCGAGGAGTGATGATTTCATCACTCCTTTTTCTTTGCTGTTATGATATGATAAAATGGCAGGAGGCAGAAATGGAACAGCATCGGTACGCAGGCACGATCCTGCGCGTCCCCGAGGGCACGCTGGCCGACGAGCTCGGGCTCGTCGCTGGCGACAAGATCCTCGAAATCAACGGCATGGCGCTGCGCGACATCATCGACCTGAGCTTCGCGTTCGCCGACGAGGAAATCGACATGCTCGTCGAGCACGCGGACGGCGAGCAGGAGATGATTTCGTTCGACAAGGATTATGATGAGGAACTCGGCGCCGAGTTCACGTCGGCCGTTTTCGACGGTATCCGCCGCTGCGCGAACAACTGCTATTTCTGCTTCGTCAACATGGGCGCGCCCGATGCCCGCGCAAGCCTCGCCATCAAGGATGACGACTACCGTCTGTCGTTCCTCTATGGCAACTTCGTGACGCTGACGAATATGGCCGAAGCCGATTTCCGCCGTATCGAGCAATTCCATCTGTCGCCGCTCTACGTTTCTGTGCAGTGCATGAATCCCGAGCTCCGCGCGAAGATGTTGCGCTGTAAGCGCGCGGCGGAAATCGCAAATCAGCTTGACCGCCTCGAAGCGGCAGGCGCGGATTATCACACGCAGGTCGTGCTCTGCGCGGGGCTCAATGACGGCGAGGAGCTCGCGCGCACGATTCGCGAGATTGCTGCGCGGCGTCCCCATGCGCTCTCGCTCGCCGTCGTGCCGGTCGGCATCACGAAATATCGCAGAGACCCATACCCGCTGAAGCAGTTCGATGCCGCAGGCGCGGCCGCCGTCATCGATGAGGCGGAGCGCTGGCAGAAGAAACTGCGTGAGGAAACGGGGCGCACGTTCCTCTATCTTGGCGACGAGTTCTATTTCCTCGCAGGGCGCGAGGTGCCGCCCGAGGAATGGTATGACGGCTTTCCGCAGCTCGACAACGGCATCGGCTTGACGCGGAGCTTCCTCAAAGACTGGGAAGAAACAGCTGCCGAAGGAGAACCGTCGGCTCCGGCTGCGGCAGATGAAAACGCAGACGAGCCTGTGTATCTCGATGTTGTGACCGGCACGTCCGTCGCGCCGATTTTCGAGCGCCTGGCACGCCTTGCCGAATCGGAAACACCGGGGCTCCATGTCCGCATCGTGCCCGTCGAGAATGATTTCTTCGGCACGACGGTCAATGTCTCGGGACTCCTGACGGGCCACGACATCCTTGCGGCACTCAGCAAGCTCGACGGCCCGCGCACGGGCGTCCTGCTGCCGGAACGCGCTTTGCGGGCAGGCGAGGACATCTTTCTCGACGACATGACGCTCAGCGCGTTCCGCGAAGCGCTGCCTGGTGTGCGCGTCGAGCCCGTGGAGGGCGGTGCCGACTATTGGCAGGCGCTCCATGACTGGCAGCATTACCACAAGGCACGGGCCGGCGAGACGGCCTACATGTGGCAGAGCAACGCCGCATATACAAAATCGGAATAATATCATTAGAATAAAGAAAGAAGGTATTTGATTTGAGCAAACCCATCGTTGCCATCGTCGGCCGGCCGAATGTCGGCAAGTCGACGCTTTTCAACCAGATCGGCAAGCAGCGCGTGTCCATCGTCGACGACATGCCGGGCGTCACGCGCGACCGCATCTATCTCGATGCCGAGTGGCTCGGCCATGAGTTCACGATGATCGACACGGGCGGCATCGAGCTCGACGAGAGCGACCATATCCTGAAATCCATGCGCCAGCAGGCGCAGATTGCCATGGAGGAGGCCGACGTCATCCTGTTTGTCGTCGATGGCCGTGCGGGCCTCACGCCGGCTGATGACGAAGTCGGCCACATGCTGCGCGCGACGAAGAAGCCCGTCATCCTGGCCGTCAACAAGGTCGACAGCCCCGAGCGTCAGATGGACATCTATGAGTTTTACAGCCTCGGCCTCGGCGACCCCATCGGCATTTCGGCGTCGAACGCCATGAACCTCGGCGATCTCCTCGACGCCATCATCGCGGCATTTCCGGAGAAGACGGGCGAGGACAAGGCCGAAGACGAGATCAGCATCGCCGTCATCGGCCGTCCGAATGTCGGCAAGTCGTCCATCGTCAACAAGATTCTCGGCGAAGACCGCGTCATCGTCAGCGACATCCCGGGCACGACGCGCGACGCCATTGACACGCATTTCGTCAAGGACGGCCAGAAATACATGCTGATCGATACGGCCGGCATGCGCCGCCGCGGCAAGATTGACGAGCCCGTCGAGCGCTACAGCGTCATGCGTTCGCTGCGCGCCATCGACCGCGCCGACGTCGTGCTCATGATGATCAATGCGGCCGAGGGCATCACAGAGCAGGACAAGAAGATTGCGGGTTATGCGCACGAATCGGGCCGCGGCGTCGTCATCGTCGTCAACAAGTGGGACATCTATCCCGACAAGGATGACAAATCGACGCTGCGTTTCACGGAAGACCTGCGCGACGAGCTCGGCTTTTTGCAGTACGCGCCGATTCTCTACGCCTCGGCACTCACGGGCCAGCGCGTCGCCCGCGTGACGGAGCTCGTCAAGTACGTCGCCGAGCAGCAGTCCATGCGCATCAAGACGAGCGTGCTGAACGAGCTCATCCGCGACGCCGTCTCCGTCAACCCGCCGCCGATGCATCGCGGCCGCCAGCTCAAGATCCTCTTCATGACGCAGGCCGACGTCAAGCCGCCGAAGTTCATCATCTTCGTCAACGATACGGAGCTCATGCATTTCTCGTACCTGCGCTTCATCGAAAACCGCCTGCGCGAGCAGTTCGGCTTCGAGGGCACGCCGCTCGTGCTCATCGTCCGCAAGCGCAACGAAGACGAGGAGGCGTAAGAGATGAGCCTCATGCTGATTTTCTCGCTGGTCGTGAGCTACTTGCTTGGCTCCATCCCGAACGGTCTCTGGCTCGGCAAGGCGCTCTGGCAGACCGACCTTCGGAAATATGGCAGCCACAACATCGGCGCGACGAATGCCTGGCGCACGCTCGGCAAGGGCCCGGGCTTCCTGATTTTCTTCCTCGACATGCTGAAAGGCCTCGTCTCCGTCTGGCTCGGCAGCGTGCTTGTCGGCACGCCCACCGCGATGATCCTCTGCGGCATCTTTGCGATCATCGGCCATTCGTTGTCGATTTTCATGCAGTTCCATGGCGGCAAAGGCGTCGCGACGGGCCTCGGCGTCATCCTCATGCTCATGCCCGTGCCGACGCTCATCGTTTTCGTCGTCTGGCTCGCCATCGTCGCGGTCACGCGCTACGTCTCGCTCGGCTCCATCGTCGCGGCCGCGCTCGTGCCTGTCATGGCCTGGCTCTTCGGCTACAGCTATGAATACATCATCTTCGGCCTGCTGGCAGCCCTGCTGATCATCGTGCGCCACCACGCGAACATCGGACGCCTGCTTTCAGGCACGGAGAGCAAGATTCACGCCGGACATCGGTGACAATGTTTTTGGAAGTTTTGTGAAAAACAGAGGGCAGATGTAACGTTTTCAGGTCATCTGCCCTCTTTTCGTGGACATTTTTGAAATCCAGGGTAGCATTTACGGACGTTTGATGGTATAATATCCCACAGACACGAACAAGAATGCTAAATAAACATACGACGTATGATACCTTGGAGGCCAGAATATGGAAAAAGAGAAGAATGGGTTCTTCCTCGTACGTGAGGAGATTCTGCCGGAAGCAATCAAGAAGACGATCCGCGTCAAAGAGATGCTGAAGCGCGGGGATGCGCGCACGATCAATGAGGCGGTCGAGAAAATGGATCTCTCGCGCAGCGCGTATTACAAGTACAAGGACTATGTGTTCCCGTTCTACGAGGCGAGCCAGAACAAGATCGTCACGCTGACGTTCCTGCTGGAGCACAAAAAGGGCGTGCTTTCAAGCGTGCTCAATACGATTTCGCAGGATTCGGGCAGCGTGCTGACGATTAATCAGGGCATTCCCCTGCAGGGCGTGGCGAATGCAACGGTTTCCATCGAGACGGCACAGCTCTCCGTCGACCTCGAGGCGCTCCTTGACAAGCTCCGCATGGTCGATGGCGTCAAGCGGCTCGAAGTGCTCGGCCAGGCGTGAAGGAAAAGGAAAGAGGTGTGTCGATATGAAAGAAGCCATCAAGATCGGTCTCCTCGGTTCCGGCACGGTCGGTTCGGGCGTTGTTCGGGTACTGAAGGAGAACATGGAAGAAATCACGGCGCGCGTCGGCACACGTCTCGTGCTGGCAAAAGTCCTCGTGCGCGACAAGAAGAAGCCGCGTCCATACTTGGACGGCGTCGAGCTCACGGACCGTGTGGAGGACATCCTCGAGGATGAGGAAATCTCGGTCGTCGTCGAGGCCATGGGCGGCCTGCATCCGGCAAAGGAGTACATGCTCCGCGCCATGGAAGCGGGCAAGAGCGTCGTGACGGCGAACAAGGATGTCGTTGCGCAGTTCGGCCAGGAGCTCTTCGACATGGCGGAAAAGCATGACGTCGATTTCCGCTTCGAGGCGAGCGTCGGCGGCGGCATCCCGATCATCATGCCGCTGAAACAGTGCCTGACGGCCAACCGCATTTCAGAAGTCCTCGGCATCGTGAACGGCACGACGAACTACATGCTGACGAAGATGAGCGAGGAAGGCATGAGCTATGATGACGTGCTGAAGGAGGCGCAGGAAAAAGGCTACGCCGAAGCGAATCCTTCGGCCGATGTCGATGGCCTCGACGCCGCGCGCAAGGCGGCCATCCTTTCGTCCATCGCGTTCAACATGCGCATCAGCCTCGCGGATGTCTCCGTCGAAGGCATCACGAAGATCACGCCGGAAGATATCAGCTATGCAAAGAACCTCGGCTATGTCGTGAAGCTGCTTGCCATCGGCAAGGAGACGGACGACGGCATCAACGTGCGCGTCCATCCGGTCTTTTTGCCGAAAGAGCATCCGCTCGCGTCCGTCAATGGCGTCTACAATGCCATCTTCGTGCGCGGCAACGCGATTGGCGAGGCGATGTTCTATGGCCCGGGCGCAGGCAGCCTGCCGACGGCATCGGCCGTCGTCGCGGACATCATCGATGTCTCGCGCGACATCGTTACGCATTCGTTCGGCCGCCTGAACTGCACCTGCTACCGCGAAAAAGTGCTCTGCCCGATTGAGAAGACGCAGTCGTCGTATTACGTGCGCCTGCTTGTCGAGGACAAGCCCGGCGTGCTCGGCGCGATTGCGACGGCGTTCGGCAATGCCGACGTGAGCCTGCAGTCGGTCATCCAGACACAGCGCGACGGCAACGAGCATGCGGAAATCGTCGCGATCACGCACTGTGTCTCGCATGCGAACATCCTCGCAGCGCTCGGCGTGCTGAAGGCGTTGCCGGTTGTGAGTGAAGTCCGCAATCTCATCCGCGTAGAAAATGACCGGGGGTAATCGCATGGCAGATCGCAGCATCCGCGTCCGCGTGCCGGGCACGAGCGCCAATCTCGGCGCCGGCTTCGACACGCTCGGACTCGCGTGCAATCTTTATAATGAACTCGAACTGACGCTGACGGAGCGGCCGGGGCTCTCGATTTCCGTCGAAGGGGAGGGCGCGGGGCGCATTCCTGAGGACGACCGCAACATCGTCTGGCGTTCCATCCAGCTCTTGCTCGAACGTTCGCATCATGAAAAGGAATACCAGGGTGCCATCATCCGTATGAAGAACGAGGTGCCGCTCTCGCGCGGCCTTGGGTCGAGCGCGACGGCCATCGTCTCGGGGCTCAAGGCCGCGAACGTCATCATCGGCAACAAGTACAACCGCCGCGAACTCCTGCAGCTCGCGACGGAAATCGAAGGCCATCCCGACAATGTCGCGCCTGCCATTTTCGGCGGCTTCACGGTCAGCACGATGAAGGGGCGCCATGTCGAAAGCTTCTCGTTTCTGCCGAAGATCCGTCTGCGCTTCGTCGTCGCTGTGCCGGACTTCTTTCTGCCGACAAAGAAGGCGCGCGAAGTTCTGCCAGAAACCGTGCCGCGTGCCGATGCCATCTTCAACATCGGCCGTGCGTCCATGCTCGTGGCAGCACTTATGAAGGGCAGTGCCTATTTCCTGCGGCGGTCGTTTGACGATGCGCTGCATCAGCCGTACCGCGCACAGCTCATTCCAGGCATGTACGATGTCTTCCGCGCCGCCCGCGCGGCCGGAGCGCTCGGCACGGTGCTCTCGGGCGCGGGGCCGTGCCTCATTTCCTTTGTCGAGGAACGGGACGAACGTGAAGAAGCCGTGGGCGAGGCCATGCGCGAAGCATTCGAGAAGCATGGCGTCAAGGCCGAGATCAAGCACCTCGGCCTCGATACGCGCGGCGCACATATTGTCAATCGCAATCATCAAGCATGAAAAAGCTGCTGCCAGCGTGCAGCAGCTTTTTTTGAGGACGCAGGTATCGGAGGGAGGTGAAAGATTGAAAGAGACGGAATTTGTCGCGAAGCTCCGCGCGGCGGGCGCGCGGGTCTTTCTTGTCGGCGGCTTTGTGCGTGACGAGTTGCGCGGCGTGGCGGCGGCTGACAAGGACTATGTCGTGAGCGGCATCGCCGAGGGGGATTTTCGTGCGCTCTTCCCAGACGCCCCGCGCGTCGGCCGGTCGTTTCCCGTCTACCTCGTGCCCATTGACGGCCATTCCTGCGAGGTCGCCTTTGCGCGGCGCGAACGCAAGACGGGGGCGGGTTATCGCGGTTTCGACGTCGCGTTCTCGCCCGAAGTCACGATTGAGGAAGACCTCTACCGCCGCGACACGACGATGAACAGCATGGCGCGGGAGCTGCCGGACGGAACACTGCTCGACCCCTACGGCGGGCGGGAGGACATCGCGCAGCGTCGCGTGCGCGCGGTCTCCGAGCACTTCACGGAAGACCCCGTGCGGGCGCTGCGGGCGGCGCGGCAGGCGGCGCTGTTCGATTTTTCCATCACGGATGAGACGCTTGCTTACATGCGTGCCTGCCGCGAGGAACTACTGGCCGAGCCATCGGAACGGCTGTTTGGCGAACTTTCGCGGGCGCTCACGGCGCGGCGGCCGTCGCAGTTTTTTCGATGGCTGCATGCCGCGGGGCTGCTCGATGCGACGTTCCCCGAGCTCTTCGCGCTGATCGGCAAGACGCAGCCCGTCGCGTTCCATCCCGAGGGCGATGCATTCGAGCATACGATGCTCGTCGTTGACAAGGTTGCGGCGGAGACCGATGATGTGCTCGCGCGGTTTTGCGGTCTCGCGCACGACATCGGCAAGGGCGTGACGCCAGAGGGCCTGCTGCCGCATCACTACGGCCACGAACTCAAGGGCGGGGACGTCCTCGCATCGTGGGATGCGCGCATGCATTTCCCGAAGGCGTGGCGGCAGGCGGCGGCGTTCGTCATCCGCGAGCACATGCGCGCGGCGCGGCTGACGAAGCTCGGAAAAATCACGCAGCTCCTGCTCGCCATCCGGAAGTCGCCGCTCTCGTTCGCGTCTTTCAATGCCGTTATCCGCGCCGACCACGACAGCCTGCCGCCGTATCTTGAAAACGGCGAATCGTGGGCGGCCGAGCTCATGAAGATTTCGGGCCGCGATGCGCCGAAGACGCTCGAAGGTCGTGCGATTGCCGACTGGATTTTTGCCCAGCAGGCGGCGCGCCTCCGCGTTCTTATGAAAGTATGATAACGATGCGATGAAACTCGAAGCCAACGTCTTGATGATGAATTGATTGGAAGTGTTTACATCTCATTTCTATTCGGCTATAATAGACAGTAGGAAATGAGATAAGATAATAACAAATTCATCATGGAGGCGATTTTTATGGGGCTCATCGTACCATACAAGGGCAAGCGGCCCAAGGTCGATCCGTCGGTCTTCATTGCGCCGACGGCATGCGTGGCCGGCGACGTCGTCATCGGCAAGGATTCGAGCGTCTGGTTTGCCAGCGTCGTGCGCGGCGATTTCCAGCCGATCCGCATCGGGCGCTGCACGAACATCCAGGACAACGCGACGATCCACGTCATGGGCGACTGTCCGCTGACGATTGGCAGCTATGTCATGATCGGCCACAACGCTATCGTGCACAGCAAGTCCATCGGCTCGAACACGCTGATCGGCATGGGCGCCATCTTGCTCGGCTACACGGAAATCGGCGAGAACTGCATCATTGGTGCGGGGTCGCTGATCACCCAGCACAAGAAGATTCCTGACAATTCCATTGTCTACGGCAATCCTGCCAAGATCATCCGCGCACTGCGCGACGATGAGATCCAGGCGCTGCACGAATCCGCGCTGGCGCATGCGGAACTCGCAAAGAAATACAAGGCAGAATTGCTTTGAATTTTTGAAAAAAACCACCCAAAGGAGAAACCTGTTTTATGGAAAAAACGCTCGTACTCATCAAGCCGGATGCTTTCGCTGCCCATCATGTGGGTGACATCATCAAGATTTATGAAGAGAAAGGCTTCCGCATTGCCGCGATGAAGATGCTCAGGATGGATCGGCGGCTCGCTTCGATTCACTATGCCGAGCACATCGGACGGCCGTATTACGAAGACCTCAGCGGCTTCATGACGTCGGGGCCGATTGTCGCGATGGTGCTCATGGGCGACGATGTCATCCATCGCGTGCGCGAGCTCCATGGCAAGACGAATCCGGCCGACGCTGCCGAGGGCACGATCCGCAAGCTCTATGCGACGAGCGGCCGCCGCAACGCCGTCCATGCTTCCGACAGTCCCGAGAGCGCCGAGCGCGAAATCCATATCTTCTTCAACGAGACGGAAATCTACGACGACTGAGGAGGGGACTCCCATGCATGTCTATACGAAAACCGGCGATGCGGGCGAGACGGGCCTTTACACGGGGGAACGTGTGAAGAAATCCTCGTTGCGCGTCGATGTCTATGGCACGATTGACGAAGCCGACGCCGCGTTCGGCATGGCACGCGCGTTCGCGACGAAAGCCGAAGTCAAGACGGCCATCCTCGGCATCCAGAAAAAGCTTCCGAGCCTCATGGCCGACATCGCGAGCCTCGACAAGGGGCCGATCATTCATGAAGAGGACGTCATCGCGCTCGAATCGGCGATGGATGACATCGAAGAGCGCCTGCCAAAGCTCACGTCGTTCCTGATTCCGGGCGACACGCCGGCCGGTGCCTGCCTCGACCATGCGCGCACGGTCGTGCGCCGCGCCGAACGCCGCTTCTGCGAGCTCGCGGAGCATGAGGACGTCCACGGTACCGACCGCCGCTTCCTCAACCGCCTCTCGGACTATGCGTTCCTGCTCATGCGGCTCGAAGAGACGAACGTCTGACTGCCAGAAAATACGAAGCAACAATTTGAAAACTCCTGCAATTTCGTCAGATTTTGCAGGAGTTTTTTCTGATTAGGCGAATACTATAGTATGCGAAAGAAGAAAAACACATTGGAGGGGTCATGATGAAAGAATTTCAAAGCAAGGATCTCCGGAATGTCGTCTTCCTCGGGCACGGCAACTGCGGCAAGACGAGCCTCCTCGACGATGCCCTCTTCCACACGGGCACGGCGAAGCGCCGTGGCAGCGTCGATGACGGCACGAGCCTGCTCGATGCCAGCCCAGAGGAACAGGAGCGCCATCTGACGATGGAGGCGAAGCTCGCGGCCTGCGAATGGGGCGACTGCAAGCTGAACCTCCTCGACACGCCGGGTTATCCCGATTTCGTCGGTGAGGCCATCGAGGCCATGAATGCAGCCGATGCCGCTGTCATCGTCGTCTCGGCGCATTCGGGCATCGAGGTCGAGACGGAGAAGTTCTGGAACCTCGCGAAGGAGCAGGAACTGCCGCGCATGTTCTTCCTCAACAAGATGGATCGCGAGCACACGGATTTCCATGGCGTCGTCGATGAGCTGCGCGTGCGCTTTGGCTCGGGCGTCGTGCCCGTCCAGCTGCCGATCGGCCAGGAAGCGGCATTCCAGGGCGTCGTCGATCTCTTGAAGATGCACGGCAAGATCGTGCCGCACGACGAGGACGACTGCGTCGTGACGGACATCCCGGAATATCTCGACAATGATGTCGAAATGGCGCGCCAGACGCTCATCGAGGCCGTGGCCGACTACAACAACGAGCTCCTCGAGAAATATCTCGAAGGCGAAGAAATCAGCGAGGACGAGGTCGGCGAGGCACTGCGGAAAGGCATCGCGGATGGCAAGCTCTTCCCGGTCTTCTGCGGCTCGGCCAAAGCCGACATCGGCGTCAAGAAGCTCCTGAACGGCATCGCGGCCTACCTGCCGTCGCCAGCCGACCGCACGGTCATCGGCACGGTGCCGGGCTCAGAAGAACTTGTCGAGCGCGCGGTGGGCGATGCGTTCTCGGCTTATGCCTGGAAGACGACCGTCGATCCGCTCGCGGGCCGTCAGACGTATCTGCGCATTTATTCGGGCAAGCTCAAGGCCGACACGAGCGTGCTCGACGTCACGACGGGCCGCACGGAGCGCATCGGGGCACTCCAGACGCTCCACGGCAAGCAGGCGCACAGCGTCGCCGTCGCACATGCCGGCGACATTGTCGTCACGTCGAAGCTCGCGAATGTCCAGACGGGCGACACGCTTGCCGACACTGCGCATCCGATTGCCTACGAAGCGGCCGCGTTCCCGACTCCAATGCTCGAGATGGCCGTCCATCCGAAGAAGAAGGGCGAGGAAGACAAGCTCTTTGCCGCCATCGCGAAATGCGAGGAAGCCGACCCGACGCTCGCCATGCGCAAGGAAGCGGGCACGAAGGAGACGATTCTCGCGGGCATCGGCGAGATGCAGCTCAAGATCCTCGAAGAAAAGCTCGAAAGCAAGTACCATGTCGGCCTGACGCTCGCAAAGCCGCGCATCGCCTATCGCGAGACCATCAAGAAGGCGACGAAGGCCGAA
>OMZR01000048.1 GCA_900315575.1 uncultured Veillonellaceae bacterium | reverse complement strand
CTGACTGGGGGAGTAGTTGGATGCTAGAGACAAACAAGTATGCAGAAGGTGGCTAAAGGACTTTAGCAGCAATTGCATAGTTGTCAGGCTAGAGCTCCCTACTACTCCCACCACCGCTTCGCGGTCCCCCTCCCTCTAGAGGGAGGCTGAACTTCATTACCCGTTCGGGAGCATTCTCTTGACGCGGCCGAAGTCTGCGCCCGAGGCGATGGCGGCCTTGCGCAGGTTGCGCTTGCGCTTCGGGGACTTCTTCTCGAGGATGTGGCTCTTGTAAGCCTTGTTGCGTTTGTATTCGCCGCTTCCCGTCACCGTGAAACGTTTTGCTGCTGCTCTGCGCGTCTTAATTTTCGGCATGAGTATTTCCTCCTTGCGTTGCAGGCTTTTCCTGCTGCTGTTTCTTCTTGTTCTTGCCCGACGATTTCTGCGCTTTCGGCGCGACAATCATCGTCATGTTGCGGCCTTCAAGCTTGGCGCCGCGCTCGATCGAGACGGTGTCGCCAAGGACTTCCGCCACGCGGGCGAGCACTTCCTTGCCGAGTTCCGGATGGGAGAGCTCGCGGCCGCGGAACATAATCGTCACCTTGACCTTGTTGCCCTCGCCGAGGAACTTGACGGCGTTCTTGAGCTTGACGTCGAAGTCATGCTGCTCGATATGCGGGCGGAGCTTGACTTCCTTGATCGTGATGACTTTCTGCTTCTTGCGGGCTTCTTTCTCCCGCTTCTGCTGCTCATAGCGGTACTTTCCGAAGTCCATGATGCGGCAGACCGGCGGCTTCGCCTTCGGTGCGACCTCGACGAGGTCGAGATGCTGTTCTTCGGCGAGGCGCTGAGCTTCGCGCGTCGGCATGATGCCGAGCTGCTCGCCCGTCGCGCTCGTCACGCGGACTTCGCGAATCCTGATTTCTCCATTGATTCTGAGTGAGTCCCTGCTAATGGTGAAAACACCTCCTGTAGTATGATGAATTGTATCCATAAAAAAGAGGGCGGCACACACGCCACCCTCTCGAAACTCTCTTTCGGAGCTCTATGGACCCGTCAGGCCTTGAAATAACGGCCAGCAGGTGAGAAGCGGTGGCTTCTTCTTTCAGAACACAAGGAAGAGTATAGCATGAAATCTCCCCTGTGTCAAATGTTTTTGCCTCAGTACTTCTGGTCTCGCGTCGCGATCTTTTCCTGGACGTATTTGATGAAGTCGTCGACCTTCATCGTCTCGCTGTCCTTTTCGCCGTACTTACGGACGGCGGCCGTGCCGTTTTCGACTTCCTGGTCTCCGACGACGAGGGTGTACGGCGTCTTCATGACCTGCGACTCGCGGATCTTGTAGCCGATCTTCTCGCTGCGGGCATCGACTTCGACGCGCAGGCCGAGGTCGAACATCTTTTTCTTGAGCTCGTAGGCGTAGTCGGCATGCTTGTCCGTGATCGGCAGGATGCGGGCCTGGACAGGAGCGAACCAGACCGGGAACGCACCGGCGTAGTTCTCGATCAGGATGCCGATGAAGCGCTCGATGGAGCCGTAGACGACGCGGTGCAGCATGATCGGGCGATGCTTCTCGCCGTCCTCGCCGACATACGTGAGGTCGAATTTCTCCGGCATCTGCATGTCGTACTGGATCGTGCCGCACTGCCAGGTACGGCCGATGGAATCTTTGAGGTGGAAGTCGATTTTCGGGCCGTAGAACGCGCCATCGCCTTCGTTGACGATGTACTTGAGGCCGCGGTGCTCGAGGGCTTTCCTGAGGCCGTTCGTCGCGGCTTCCCACTCTTCGTCGGAGCCCATGGAGTCCTCCGGGCGCGTCGAGAGTTCGGCGACATACGTCAGGCCGAACGTGCTGTAGACTTCGTCAAAGAGGTCGATCGTGTGCTGGATTTCTTTTTCTGCCTGCTCCGGCGTGACGAAGAGGTGCGCGTCGTCCTGCGTGAAGTTGCGGACGCGGAACAGGCCGTGGAGCTCGCCGGATTTCTCATGGCGATGGACGAGGCCGAGTTCGCCGAGGCGCAGCGGCAAGTCGCGGTAGCTGCGCTGCTGCGTCTTGTAAACGAGCATGCCGCCCGGGCAGTTCATCGGCTTGACGGCGTAGTCTTCGCCATCAATCTTCGTGAAGTACATGTTGTCCTTGTAGTGTGCCCAGTGGCCGGACGTCTCCCAGAGCTGACGGTTCAGAATCATCGGCGTCTTGATCTCCTGGTAGCCGTAGCGGCGATGGACTTCGCGCCAGTAATTGATGAGCTCATTGCGGATAATCATGCCGTTCGGATGGAAGAACGGGAAGCCCGGGCCTTCTTCGTGAAGGCTGAAGAGGTCAAGCTGCTTGCCGAGCTTGCGATGGTCGCGCTTCTTCGCTTCTTCGAGCATGTGGAGGTAGGCATCGAGGTCGGCCTGCTTTTCAAAGGCCGTGCCGTAGATGCGCTGGAGCATCTTGTTGTGTTCGTCGCCGCGCCAGTAAGCGCCCGCGATGCTCATGAGCTTCAGCGCCTTGACCTTGCCCGTCGAGGCGACGTGCGGGCCTGCGCAGAGGTCCGTGAACTCGCCCTGCGTGTAGAGCGTAATCAGGGCGTCCTGAGGCAGGTCGTTGATGAGTTCGACCTTGTAGGACTCGCCAAGGCCCTCAAAGAGCTTCAGCGCTTCGTCGCGGGAGACTTCCTTGCGCACGAGCGGCAGGTTCTCTTTGACGATCTTCTTCATTTCCTTTTCGATGTCGGTGAGGTCGCTTTCGCTGAGCTGGCGGTCCATGTCGATGTCGTAGTAGAAGCCGTTGTCGATGGCCGGGCCGATGGCGAGCTTGACGTTCTCATTCTTATAAAGGCGTTTCAGCGCCTGCGCGAGGATGTGCGAGCCCGTATGGCGCAGCGCCCAGCGGCCGTCGGCGTCTTCAAACGTCAGGAATTCGACCTTTGCGTCCTTCGTCAGCGGCGTCGCGAGGTCGACCGTCTTGCCGTCGAGCTTGGCAGCGAGCACCTTCTTGGCGAGGCTGTTGCTCACCGATTTGACAAAGTCGGCAATGGACGTCCCTTCCGCAACTTCGCGGACAGCGCCATCTTTCAGCGTGATGTTCAGCATGAAAAAATCCTCCCTAGAATCGCCAGCGCCGCGCAGGAAACGAGATACTGGCTAAAAAATAAACAGCTCGCCCCTCGAAAGGGACGAGCTGCAATTCTCGTGGTTCCACCCTGCTTGCCTTTTCCTATCGCTGGGAAAAAGCCGCTCACCATTGATAACGGAGGCTCGCTCCGGCCCGCGCTAATCTCCCGCGCCGCAGTGGCGCCAGATTTCACACCGGCAGTTCCGAAGGGGTGGCAGCGGTCACGCGCAAGGCCATCCCACCATCGGCCTCTCTCTTTCGGGCATGTCCCCCGCTGTCATGTCTTCGTCATGACTTGTAAACAATGCTCATTATAGGAGTTCCCCGCCCGGCTGTCAAGGGCGGACGGAAAAATTTCAGTAGATGTGATACTCTTTCCACGGAATCTGGTCGAGCCGCACCGTCTTGAGAAAATCAACGATGTCCTTGCGGCCGTAGTAATGCGGCTGGCCTTCGCCATCCTGGCTCATGAGGATGATCGGCATGTCCGGGAAGAACTGCATGAGCTCGGACCGCGCGGCGACGAGATTCTGCGTATACCGCGTGATCTCCGGCCGCACGGCGATGATCGCGAACGTCACCCCCTGCTCGATGATGACGGCCCCATGAAGCGTCATACGCTCCTCCTCCCCTCTTCATAATATTTTTTAACCGCGGAAAGGAATTCTTCTGCAAAGGCAATCGCATCCATTGTTTCTTCTTCCGTCGGCACGCTGAAATCGTCATAATTGCTGGTATGGCGGAGCTCCATGATGTCGTAGAGTTTCCTGCCATACTCTTTTGGAAAACGGGCTTCTTCGTAAATATACCGATGGTTGAAAGCACCAATCGCCTGGCCGTGGCTCCGGAATTGCAAGCCGTCCGCGGCCTGAAGCGCGGAAATTGTCTTGAAAAGAGAATAATAGGCGCGGTTGACCGCTGTTGGATATGACTCGCGTTCATACGCGGCACGCGCATCTTCCAGAAACTGGCGCGCCATCCGAAAACGTTCTCGAACGAGGTCTTCCCTGCTCCCGGATTCATGCTGCTTCATAAAGCGATACCCCGTCTTCCACAATCTTCTGATAGAAGGGATGGACGTCCTTCCACGCCTGAAACCTCTGCAATGGTACGACGACGGGCTGGATGTCCAGGAAAGGCATGGCCGCATCGAGTTCCAGCCGCAGCATGCTCAGACGGGGGCGCAGCTTCCGCAGGTCTTCATCCGTCATGTCAACGAGGAGGAGCAGGTCGATATCCGAATCCTCCCGTTCCTCCCCTCTCGCATAGGAACCGAAAAGGATCACGCTCCGAAGCGCTGCGCCATAAATGGGCAGCAGTTTTTCCACAAAATCCTGTAACGCTGGCCGAATCCTTTCCCATCTCTCATGCCGTGTTTCCATAGCTGCCACCTCCTATTTGCTTTATTTTACCACAGTCCGATGATTTCTGCTCGCAAAAAAGACCCGCCACAGCTGTGACGAGCCTTTTGAATTTCTGCTTTGGAAAGCTGGCAATCAGCGCTTCGAGAACTGGGAAGCCTTGCGTGCTTTCTTGAGGCCGTATTTGCGGCGCTCTTTCTCGCGCGGGTCGCGCGTGACGAAGCCGGCCTTCTTGAGAGCCGGACGCAGCTCGGCGTCCATCTCCATGAGGGCGCGCGTGATGCCGTGACGGATGGCGCCTGCCTGGCCCGTCACACCGCCGCCTGCGACGTTCGCGATGACATCATACTTGTCATTCGTCTCCGTGAGGTTCAGCGGCTGGCGAACGATGAGTTCGAGCGTCTTGAGGCCGAAATACTCTTCCATATCGCGGCCGTTGATCGTGACCTTGCCTTCGCCCGGGACGAGACGAACGCGTGCCACGGACGATTTTCTGCGGCCCGTGCCGTAGTAGCTAACCTGTGCCATGTACTAATTCCTCCTATCCCTTAGCGAATGTCGAACTTGAGAGCTTCCGGCTTCTGCGCTGCATGCGGATGCTCCGGGCCAGCGTAGACGCTGAGCTTGCGGAACATCTGTGCGCCGAGGCGGTTCTTCGGGAGCATGCCCTTGATGGCGTGCTCGAGGACGCGCGTCGGGAAGCGGTCGAGCATCTGGCCGGCCGGCGTGAACGTCGTGCCGCCCTGATAGCCGGAATGACGGAAGTACGTCTTCTTGATGAGCTTCTTGCCCGTGAACTTCACTTTGTCTGCATTGACGACGATGACGTAGTCACCCGTATCCACATGCGGCGTGTACGTCGGTTTATTCTTGCCGCGAAGGACTTTCGCGATCTCAGCTGCGAGGCGGCCGACCGTCTGGCCTTCCGCGTCGACAACATACCATTTGCGCTCGATATTGGCAGCATTTGCCATGAACGTTGTCTTCATGCGTTTTCCCCCCTAAAGTTTTAGGTAAATTCAGCTCGGATGTTCGGAAACAGGCTTCCGGGGCTGATGGAAACGCTCGTTCTGACATCACATGGAACTATTTTACAGATTGGAGAGGGCGTTGTCAAGGATTTTTTCTTGGCAGAAGGAAATTTTTTTCGCACCCGCGGAAGAGCATGACCTGCTGCTTGTTTTGACGTGCAGGGGACTCCCCCCGCCCTTCGGGCCCGTCCCCCATCTGGAGGAAGGCTGAAGGTACGGTTATATCTTGCTCTGGGGCTGGGCAGCGCCGAGGTGGGCCGTGCTGTTGACGAGTTCGACGCTCGTCGTGCCGTCTTCGTGGTAGCAGACGATGCTGACGGCCGTGTTGAACTGGCGGATCGTCCAGAGGTAGCGGAGGTCCATGTGGAGGGCGTGCGCGAGCAGGGTGCGCAGGATGGCGCCGTGGGCTGTGACGGCGATGGTCTCGCCCGGGTGCGCCTCGCAGAGCTCGCGGATGCAGCCGAGGGCGCGCTGCTGGACGATGGGGAACGATTCGCCATGCGGGATGACGAGGCGGTCGGGGCGCTGGAAGAAGTCCGTCAGGGCGTCCGGCCATTTCGCCGTGATTTCGTCATACGTCAGACCTTCCCAATCGCCGAAGTTGATCTCGCGAAGCTCCTTGCGCGGCTGAACCGTCAGGCCGAAGCGGTCCGCGACGCACTGCGCCGTCGTCATGGCGCGGGTGAGGTTGCTCGAATAGATGGCCGTGATGTCCGGCGCAGGGAACTGCGCGGCGAGCTTCTTTGCCTGCTCGATGCCGAGCTCCGACAGCGGCACGTCCGACTGCCCCTGATAGCGGCCCGTGATGTTCCATTCCGTCTGGCCGTGGCGGATGTAGATGATTTTTGTCATAAATGAATCTCCTTTTGGGGAAAGGCTCCCTCTGGGAGGGAGCCGACGCATCGAAGCAGCGCTTTGATTAACACACGATTTCTCTCCACGCATCTAGCAGCCGTTCGTTTTCTTCCTCTTTCCGCACAGCCAGCCGCAGCCAGCCTTCCGACAGGCCGGGGAAGTTCGCGCAGTCGCGGATGAGGATGCCGCGGCTCCGCAGGCCGCGGATGAGGCCTTCCGCCTGCCCTGCTTCTTTGAGGCGCAGCATCAGGAAGTTCGCGCTCGGCGGCAGGACGGTGGCGACGTTTGGGAGCGCCGCGACGGCTTTGGCGAATTTCGGCGCCGTTTCGGCGAGGAAGGCCCGCGATTTTTCCTGATAGTCGTGATCTTTGAGCGCCGCGACGCCCGCGGCCTGGGCGAGGAGGTTGACGTTCCAGACGTCTTTGTGGGCGTCGAGCTTCGTGGCGAGGGCTGGCATGCAGACGCCGAAGCCGAGGCGCAGGCCGGGCATGGCGTAGAATTTCGTCAGGGAGCGCACAAGCAGGCAGTGCGGCAGGCGGCCGGCCTCGCGGCGGATCGTGTGCGCCGCTTCGTCCCTGCGGAAGTCGAGGAACGATTCGTCGACGACGAGGCTGCAGCCGAGCGCGATCAGGCGCTCCGAGAGGCGCACGAGTTCTTCGCGCGAAAGAAGCGTCCCCGTCGGATTGTTCGGGTTGCCGAGCACGACGGCTTCGGTTTTCGTCTCGCGGACGTCATCGAGCAGCGCGTCGCAGTCGATGGCGAAGCCGCTTTTTTCGCGCAGCAAAAAATATTCGACGTCGGCGCCGCTCGCGAGCGCGGCCCTTTCGTACTCCGAAAATGACGGCACGGGCAGCAGCACGCGCTTTGGCCGCTCGACTTCGAAGAAGAGGTAGAAGAGTTCCGCCGCGCCGTTGCCGAGCACGAACGTGTCCTCGGGCGTCTCGTAGGCCCCAGCGAGCGCCGCGCGCAGCTCCCGCGCCTCGGGGTCGGGATAGTGGACGAGGCCGCCAATATGCGCCGCGATGGCGTCTTTCACCGACGCCGAGAGGCCGAGCGGGTTGATGTTGGCCGAGAAATCGAGCCATTTTCCTCCATCGCTCCCTGCTGCCGGCGGTTCATAGACATTGCCGCCGTGGACGAATCGCTTGTTCTTGATCAAAAATGCCAACCTCCCAGAAGCATCTGCGCCTGCGGCAGATGGATGAGAATCCAATACGTGAAGAGTGTTGCGGTCTCTGTGAGTTTTTCCGTCGCGCCGTAAAGGTCGCCCGTGAGGCCGCCGAGCCTGCCCGCCGCGTAGCGGTCGAACGCGAGGCCGAACAGAAGGGCGACGGCGAGCGCGAGGAGCGTGCCGGGCCCCCAGGGCGCCGCGCAGACGAGGGCGACAGCGCCCGCAAAAGCGA
The DNA here is from genome assembly GCA_900315575.1 of uncultured Veillonellaceae bacterium. Lineage (GTDB taxonomy): Bacteria > Bacillota > Negativicutes > Selenomonadales > Selenomonadaceae > Selenomonas_C. Next base: position 10,314 of record OMZR01000048.1, on the reverse strand, counting down.
CGGTCCCCCGCCCCGCCATCTCGTGGAACGCCTTGCCCATGCCTTCGGGGCGCGCATAGGGAAAGGCTGCGACGGCGAGCACCATGGCCATGCGGCCGAAAACGGGCAGCACGAAGAGCGCCACGAGGAGCACGGTCGGCGCGGCGCCGAGGTCTAGGACGAGGGCGAAGTCAAAGAGCAGGCAGCAGCCGAACGCGACGACGCCGAACGAGCCCGTGCGGCTGTCCTTCATGATTTCGAGCATGCGCTCGCGGCTGCGGCCCGAGAACAGGCCGTCGACGGTGTCCATGAAGCCGTCGCAGTGCAGCCCGCCCGTCAGGAGGATCGGCAGCAGGACGAAGAGGGCCGCCGTGGCATACGAGAGGCCGAGGAACGAAAGGACGGCGCTGCCAATGAGAAACTGGATGCTGCCGAGCACGAGGCCGACAAGCGTGAAGCAGCGCACGGAGCGGCCGAAATCCTCGATCGTGAGGTCCGGCTGCTGGACGAGGCGGATGCGGGTCAGGAATTGCAAAGCTGTGATAAAGGATTTCAAATAGAAACCTCCGATGTTTTAGAAAGGCTCCCTCTCAGAGGGAGCTGCTAAGCGAAGCGAAGCTGAGGGATAAGCAGACGCAAGGCGCTTTAGCGCCTATGCGGTCGCTTATGCCGTAAGGCTGTCTCACAAGATAGAAAAATGAGATGCACGATGGTGATTTACGCGGGCGCCGAAAAAAGCAACTGCGCGACCCGCGTAAGGTATCTTCCAGAATCGACTGCGCCCATCTTGTGAGACTCCCTCAGTCAGCCATTCGGCTGCCCGTAACCCTTCCACCGGAAGGGTTACGCCTCTGAGAGGGAGCCAACGCACATCTTCTTCACCGCCCCATCATCTGGAACGCGATGACCCCGCAGATGAGGAACAGGATGGTCGCGGTGTACATCATGCGGATGCTTTCCATGATCTGGGGCGCGGCGAGGGGACGGAGGGGTTCGCCCATGTAGGCGCGGAAGTGTTTCTGGCCAAAGTAGGTGTTATAGCCGCCGAGGCGGATGTGGAGGGCGCCGGCCATCGGGGCTTCGCAGCAGCCGCCGTTCGGGCTCGGGTGCTTTTTGGCGTCGCGGCGCAGCATGCGCAGGGCGTTTCGCGCGTCAAAGCCGAGGAAGCCGGCGCTGACGAGAAACAGCAGGCCAGTGATGCGCGCGGGGATGTAGCCGAGGACGTCGTCGAGGCGGGCGGCCGCGCGGCCGAAGTACAGGTATTTGTCGTTCTTGTAGCCGATCATGGAGTCCATCGTGTTCGCCGCGCGGTAAAAGACGGCGAGCGGCGCGCCGCCGATGGCAAAGAAGAACAGCGGCGCGATGATGCCGTCGTTTGTGTTTTCGGCGATGGTCTCGATCGTCGCACGCGTGACTTCGCCGGCGTCGAGGTTCTGCGTCTCGCGGCCGACGATCCAGCCGACGCGCTCTCTTGCGCCCGCGAGGTCGTCGAGGACGAGGCGCGCGTAGATGGCCTTGCCCGCTTTGGCGAGGCTCTTCGGCGAAATCGTGAACGAGACGAGGAGCCCCGAGATGACCTCCGTCGCCCATGGGAACGGGATGTGATACGAGGCCATGACGATGGCGGCGGCGGCTTCGTATGAAATCAGCAGAACGAGCAGCACAAGGATCGCGCCCGAGGCGAATTTGCGCGCGTCGCTGTCCTGCGGGCGGTAAAGGAAGTGTTCGAGCGCCGAAATGAGGCGGCCGATCAGGGCGACGGGGTGCCATTTCGTGTTCGGATCGCCAATGATGCAGTCGAAAAGAAACGCTAAGATGGCGGTGTTCATGCATCGGCCTCCGGCGCTGCGGCACCCCCCGCCTCTGCGGCCGCTGCTTTCTCTGCGGCCGCATCCATGATGCTGGCGAGCTTTTTCATATCGAGCGCCTGTTTAACGACGTCGGCCAGATGGTCGTAGGCCTGCTCCTTTTCGCGGCGGCGGTTGCGCTGGATCGGCAGGAGGTCGAGGCCTTTCTGGTGGCGCAGGACGTTCAAAAACTGGCGGCGGAAGCCGTCGTGGTCGAAGACGCCGTGGAGGTACGTGCCGAAGACCTGGCCGTCTTCGCGCAGGGCACCGTCCCAGAGGTTCACGTGTGCGTCGCCCTGCCGGATGATATGGAACGGATGGCGCACGGGGGCTGTGAATTCCGTGCGGCCCATGTGGATTTCGTAGCCGGGCATGCCTTTGCCGAGCAGGACGCCGTCGAGGAATTCGAGGCCCGGGCAGTCGGCCGTAACCTGGACGGTGCGCTTTTCTTCCTCAAATGTCGTCACCATCGGCAGGTAGCCGAGGCCTGCGACCTCGTCGTGGCCGGACTCCGTATGATGCGGGTCGGCAATCTTTTCGCCGAGCATCTGGTAGCCGCCGCAGATGCCGATGAGCGGCGTGCCCGCTTGGACGAGGTCGGCGATGGCCGTCTCGATGCCTTCTTTGCGCAGGTGCAGCAGGTCTTCCGTCGTGTTTTTCGAGCCGGGCAGGAGAATCGCGTCAGGGTGCAGGGCGCGGAGCTCTTCGGCGGTTTTGACGTAGGCGATTTCGACGTCGGGCTCTTCCGCCAGCGCTTCAAAATCGGTGAAGTTCGAGATTTTCGGCGTCTCGATGACGGCGAGCGTGAGGTCTTTCGGGCCCTCTTTCTCCTGTTCGCGCTCCTTGTCGGCGAGCGAGACGGAGTCCTCGTCGTCAATGCCCATTTTTTCGATATACGGCACGATGCCGAGCACGGGCTTGCCGGTTTTCTTTTCGAGGAAGTCGACGGCCGTGTCCATGAGGGTCACGTCGCCGCGGAATTTGTTGATGATGAGGCCGCGGACTAAGGCGCGCTCGTCGGGGTCGAGGAGTTCGAGCGTGCCGACGAGCGACGCAAGCGAACCGCCGCGGTCGATGTCGGCAATCAGCAGCACGGGGGCCTGGAGGTATTTCGCGACGCGCATGTTGACGATGTCGTCGTCCTTGAGGTTGATCTCGGCGGGGCTGCCCGCGCCCTCGATGACGATGGTGTCGTAGGCGGTGGAAAGGCGCGCGAGGGCGGCCGTGACGTGGCCGAAGAGCTGGCGGGATTTGCCTTTGTGATATTCGCGGGCGCTGAGGTTGCCGATGGGCTTGCCGTCGACGATGACCTGCGAACAGGAGTTGCCCGTCGGCTTGAGGAGCACGGGGTTCATGTCGACGTGGGGCGCGAGGCCGGCCGCTTCGGCCTGCGCGACCTGGGCGCGGCCCATTTCGAGACCGTCCTTTGTCACGTAGGAGTTCAGCGCCATGTTCTGCGCCTTGAACGGCACGACGCGGCGCCCCTGCTGGTGGAAGATGCGGCAGAGCGCCGTCGCAAGGATGCTTTTGCCGACATGCGAGCTCGTGCCCATGAGCATGATGGTCTGGGGTTTCTTTGTCATAATGGTTCCTCCGCCAGTTTCTTGAGATTGATGGCCATGCCGCTAACCGTGAGGTAGACCGCCTCGGCGGCGCGCGCGAAGGCCTGGTTCGTGAGGCCCGCGATGTCGCGGTAGAGGCGCGCGAGGGCGTTTTCCGGCACGATGCCCGCGCCGACTTCGTTCGTCACGAAGACGCAGAGCGCCCCGCTCGCCTGCGCGGCCGCGATGAGTTTTGCCGCGGCATCCTGCGCGAGGCGGTAGACGGCGGCCTCGTCTCTGAGCTGCTCCTCCGGGAGCTGGCAAAGCAGGTTGCTGAGGTAGACCGTCAGGCAGTCGAAAAGCAGCGTGTCATGCGTCTTGGCAGCCTCGGCGATGGCGGTCTCGGCAGAAAGCGGGGCCTCGTAGGTCTGCCACGACGCCGGGCGGCGCTCGCGATGGAGCTTCACGCGGTAGCGCATCTCGTCGTCAAAAATCTGCGCCGTCGCGATGTAGGCGATCTTCGTTCCATGCGATGCGACATACTGCTCGGCAAACGAAGACTTCCCGCTCCGCGCCCCGCCCGTCACGAGGACAAGGCGGCCTTCCCTCCCTGCTTCCGTCATTGATCTGCCTTCTTTCCATACGCCTGGCACGCCTCGACGAAATGCCCGGCCGCCCCGGGGCAGCCGGCGAAGTGGATGTGGAGGTAGCTGCCGAGGACGTTTCCGCGCTGCTGGCCCGCGCCGTACGTTGCGCCGTTGCGGAGCTTCGTGAATGTATAGGGGCGCACGGGCTCTTCGCGTTCGAGTTCCTGCGAGAAGTGGAATTCATGGCCGCGGAGCTCCGTACCGGCCGGGCCGAGGATGGTGTCCCACTGCATCTTTGCCGTGACGTAGCCGACCATCTGGAGCTTCTTCGTCATGGCCGCGCGGCCTGGGAAGACGCCGCACATCGGGTGGGCTTTGCCGTCGAAATCGACGAGGTCTTCGAGGAGGTACATGTAGCCGCCGCATTCGGCGTAGATGGGAAGGCCGGCGTCGGCGGCCGAGCGAATGGACTGGCGCATAGACGCGTTCGCCGCGAGGTCGGAGGCGAACATCTCAGGGAAGCCGCCGCCGATGAGGAGGCCGGAAATGCCATCCGGGAGGGCGGCGTCTTTGAGAGGGCTGAACGGGACGAGCGTGGCGCCCAAACGTTCGAGGACGGCAAGGCTGGATTCATAATAGAAGGAAAATGCCGCGTCCTGAGCGACAGCGAGGCGGAGAGGGTGTGCCAATGGCTCCCCCTCTGGGGGAGCTGTCATCCGCAAGGATGACTGAGAGGGTAAAGACGCATCAGGATTCTCAAATGTCACTGCCTTCTTCGCCAGCGCGACGATGCCTTCTACATCCACCTGTCTCCCGACGGCCTCGCCCATTTTTCGGACGGTCTCTGCCGCTTCGACTTCCGTCGTCGGCGTGAGGCCGAGGTGGCGTTCGGGGAGGTGGAGGGCGTCGTCGCGGTGGATAGCGCCCAGAACAGGCATGGAGATAGCCTCCATCGCCGTGCGGATCATCGTTTCGTGCGTCGCGGAGCCGAGGCGGTTCAGCAGGACGCCCGCGATGTTGACGTCCGGGTCGTAGCTCTTGAAACCGAGCGCGATGGCGGCGGCCGAGGCGCCCATGGATTTGCAGTCGATGGTCAAAAGAACCGGCGCATCGAGGAGCTTTGCGATTTCGGCCGTCGAGCTCACGCCTTTGCGCCCGCCGTCGTAGAGGCCCATGACGCCTTCGATGACGGCGATGTCGGCGTCCCCCGCCTCCGCGAGGAAAAGCGCGGGGAGCTTCGCCGCCGGGACGAGCCAGGTGTCGAGGTTGTGCGCCGGCCGGCCGCTCGCAAGCGCATGGAAGCCCGGGTCGATGTAGTCGGGGCCGACCTTGTATGACTGGACGGAGAGCTCCCGCGCCCGCAAAGCCGCCAGAAGCCCCGTGACAAGCGTCGTCTTGCCGCTGCCGGACTGCGTGCCGGCGATGACGATTCTTGGAATTGAATTTCTCATACGAACCTCTTCTTCTCGGCGTCTACATTCTCGTCAGGCTTCAGCATCCTACTACTCCCCCCGCCCTTCGGGCCCGTCCCCCCCTCAATGAAGGAGGCTGAAAAAGCGGACTCATACCCGCGTGTTGTCGATATCGTACATCAATGCGTTGACGACGGCGGCGGCGATGGGGCTGCCGCCTTTTGTGCCTTCGACGGTGATGTAGGGGACGAAGGGGTTCTTTCGCAGGGCTTCTTTGCTGTCGGCGGCGCCGACGAAGCCGACGGGGATGCCGATGATGCAGGCCGGGCGGATGGCTTCTTCTTTGGCGAGGCGCAGGACTTCGAAGAGCGCCGTCGGGGCGTTGCCGATGGCGACGATGCTGCTGCCCAAGGCTTTGCCGAACGCGCGCATGGCGGCCATGGAGCGCGTGATGCCCTGCTCTTTCGCGGTCTTTGCGATGTCGGGGTCGGCGACGCGGCAGTGGACTTCCCCGCCGAACGTGGCGAGTTTGCGCTTGTTGATGCCCGTGCGCACCATTTCGACGTCGGTATAGATGTCAGCGCCGGCTTTGAGGGCTTTCTGCGCGGCCGCGATGGCGTCGGGGTGGATGTGGATGAGCGGCGCGTATTCGACGTCGCCTGAGGCATGGATGATGCGCGAATAGACTTTCGTCTCGACGTCATTCAGGTGGAACGGCGCGAGGTGCGGCGCGATGATCTCCATGCTGCGGGTTTCGATTTCCATGGGTTTTTTGATATAGTCCATTGGAGGGACCTCCTGTTGCTTGGTTGATTTTCCTCTCGTAAAATGAAAAAGCATGCAGCCCCAATTTCAGCCCCCCTCATTGAGGGGGGACGGGCCGCGTAAGCGGCGGGGGGAGTAGTAGGGTACTGGAGACAGGCAGATATGCAGAACGTTTCTAAAGACTTTAGCGACGACTACATTCTTGCTTGGCTTCAGCATCTTACTACTCCCACCACCGCTTCGCGGTCCCCCTCCCTCTAGAGGGAGGCTGAAGTTTGAATGGCTTCGCCGCAAAACTTCATGGCATTATCTCCAAAAGGAGGCTGAAGGTTGACTGGCTTCGCACATCTTTCAGCAACGAAGCCAGTCTGCCACTTCTTCCCCCGTCCTCGCAACGGCCGGGTACTCCATTTTCGGCCGGTCGATCAGGACGACGGGGAGGTGGAGTTCTTTCGCGGCCGCGAGCTTGGTGTCGGTGCCGCCGATGTCGCCGCTGTTCTTTGTGACGATGACGTCGGCGTGGTAGCGCAGGAAGAGTTCACGGTTCAGCGCTTCGGAGAACGGGCCCTGGAGGGCGACGATCTGGCCTGGGGCTATGCCGAGGTCGATGCACTGCGCGATGACGTCGGGCGTCGGCAGGACGCGGGCGACAATGGTTTTCTCCTGCAAAGCAGGAGCCTCTGTAAATTTCCTGAGGTTCCGGCTGCCGGTCGTGAGGAAGATGGTTTTGCCGAGGCTGGCGGCCGTTTCGGCGGCTGCTTCGTAGCTGTGGACGATGTGGATATCGTCGTAGTCGAGTTCGGAGAGGCTGCGTTCGTAGCGCAGGTACGGCAGGCCGAGCGCCTTCGCCGCGGCCATGGCGTTTTCGGAGACATTGACGGCGTAGGGGTGGCTGGCGTCGACGATGGCGGCGATGGCGTGGGCGCGGCAGTAGGCCACGAGCCCCGCTTCGTCAAGCGGCTGAACATTCACGACGAGGTCGTGGCCTGCGGTCTGGGCGCTTTCGAGGAGCTCGCCGCCGTAGCGGCTCACGACGGAGGCCGTGACGGCAAAGCCTTTCGCCAGCAGCGCCGAAACGAGCTGCCGCCCGTCGGCCGTTCCGGCGAACACGAAGATGCGGCCCATCAGAGCCCTTCCTCCTTGTTGCCGTACCCGCGCGGCGTGATCATGTAGCCTTCTTTGATGTAGGTTTGCGAGTTGCCGATGACGACGAGGGAGAACATGTTGATGTCCTCTTTCGTGAAGTCGTCGAGCGTCGAGAGAACTTTCTTTTCGTCGGGGCGCGTCGCGGCTGTGACGATGCCGACGGGCGTCTTGGGATCACGGTATTTGAGGAGAATCTCGCGGACTTCTTTGATGTTCTGGACGCGCTTTTTGCTCTTCGGGTTGTAGAGCGCGATGACGAAGTCATCCTGCCCGGCCATGTCGACGCGCTTCTAGATGAGTTCCCATGGCGTCAGGAGGTTCGAGAGGCTGATGACGGCGAAATCGTGCATGAGCGGCGCGCCGAGGACGGAGGCCGCGGCGTTGACGGCCGAGATGCCCGCGATCGTGCCGCCAAATTCCGGCCGCTCGCCTTCGGGGCGCTGGAGGATGAGTTCGAGGACGAGGCCCGCCATGCCGTAGACGCCCGCGTCGCCGCTTGAGACGACGACGGTTTCCTGCCCGGCCGCGGCCTTGTCGACGGCCATGCGGCAGCGGTCGATTTCCTGCATCATGCCCGTCCCGATGACCTCTTTCCCGTCGAGGAGGGATTCTACGAGCTTGATATATGTATGATAGCCCGCGACGACCTGCGCGTCCTCGATGGCCTTCCGCGCGCGCGGGGTCATGTCCATAAGGCTGCCCGGCCCGATGCCGATTACTGTAATCTTTGCCATACCAGTGCCACCGTCACTTTCTCATATTTCGTCTTGCCAAGGGCGATGCGGCCGCGCTGGCCCGCCTCCGCGAGGGCGGCGGACTCGGCGACATTGCCGATGCCGATGGTCTTTTTCACAAATTCCGACTCGCGCAGGCCATAGCGTTCGATGACCGCGGCGAGTTCTGCGTTCTCAAAGAAATGGATCGGGATGCCATAGACATCCGCGATGGTCAGAAGGCCGACCTCGTCGCGCTTGACGGCCGTCGATGCGAGGCACGAAATGCCTTCGACCGGCACGCCGATGCGGCCGCAGGCGTCCTGGAGCGCCGCGCGGATGGCCTCCCATGGCGTCCCCCTGCGGCAGCCGACGCCCGCGATGAGGCGCTCGGGCCGCAGGAAAAGGCCGCAGCGCTTCTGGTGCGTGGGAAACTCGGCCGGATGGAGCGTGATGACGACCTCGACGATGGGGCGCGTCTCGCCCTCTTTTGGCAGAATGCCCTCGCCGCGGAAAAAAACTTCATCGCCGAGCGCCGCCAGCTGCTCCTGATAAAAATCCGCGAGCGGCAAAGCGTCGTCGATGATATAGCGGAGCTGCGCGCCTTCGAGGACGGCGCGGTTGACAGCGAGGATCGCGCCATGCGGCTCCGGCACGAGGCCGAGGCGGCCGGCAATGGCGTCAGGCGCCACCTTTCCCTCGACGTCCGTCGCCGTCGTGATGACGGGGTCGCTGCCGAGCGCGGCCGCGAGCTGGCGCGTCAATTCGTTCGCCCCGCCGACGTGGCCGGAAAGCAGGCTGATGACGTGTTTTGCCTTTTCATCCATGACAACGACGGCGGGGTCGGCGAGCTTGCTCCGGATGAACGGCGCGATGCTGCGCACGACGATGCCCGTCGCCATGAGGAAGACGAGGGCATCATAGCGCATGAAGACGTCGGCCGTGGCCTGAACGATGCGCGGAAAGGTCGTCACGCCCGCAAGCCAGGCCGCCGTGGCGGTGCTGCCCGCTGCGGCGCTGCCGCCTGTCGTGGCGGCGGTGTCCCCTGCCGCTTTGTCCTGCGCGGAGTCGGCCAGGGCGTCGGCCGCGCGCTTGGAAAGGTAGACGTCGGCGTCCGGCAGGGCCATCTGGACGCGCCGCGCCGTCTCTGCCCCCTGCGCCGTCAGCGCGAGGACGGCCGTCCTCATTTGCTCGCCTTCCGGTAGCCGTGCGAGAACTCGGGCGCATAGAGGCGCGAGAGCGAGTAATCCGTATCGAGGCAATGGCCGACGACAATCATCGCCGTGCGCGTGATGCCTTCTTCCTTTATCTTGTCAACGATTGTGTTGAGCGTCGCGCGGACGATTTTCTGCTCCGGCCACGATGCCTTGTGCACGATGGCAATCGGCGTGTCCGGCTCGTAGCCGCCCGCGATGAGTTCCTTTGCGACGTCGTCCATCATGGAGACGGAAAGGTAGATGCACATCGTCGCGCCATGGGCGGCGAGCGCTTTGAGGCTCTCGGCCTCGGGGACGGGCGTGCGGCCTTTGCCGCGCGTGATGATCAGCGTCTGGCTGATGCCCGGCAGCGTGTATTCCTGCCGCAGCGCCGCGGCCGTCGCGAAGCACGAACTCACGCCCGGCGTCACGTCGTAAGCGTAGCCGCTCTTTTTAAACGCGTCCATCTGTTCCTGGATGGCGCCGTAGACGGACGGGTCGCCCGTATGGAGGCGCACGGTCGTCTTTCCCTGCTGCTCGGCTGCGTCGATGACGGCGAGGACTTCATCGAGCGTCATGGACGCCGAGTCATGGATGGCCGCGCCGTCTTTGCAAAGGTCAAGCAGCGCCGGATTCACGAGCGAGCCCGCATAAATGACGACGTCGGCCTCCGAAAGCAGCCGCGCGCCCTTGCGCGTGATGAGTTCCGGGTCGCCCGGGCCCGCGCCAACGATATGGATCATGGAAATCCCTCCTATCATTCCTAAAAGCTATCTACTCTATTATACAAATCTGGCGGCAAGAAGTCCACCTGCCGCCAGAAGTTTTTCTGTGATTGATTTTTCAGACCCTTTCTCAGGGCGATGTCATGAAAGATGCACGGATAAAAGTCCGACAAATCCAGGCCCCCTCCCTCGGAGATAATGCCATTAAGTTAAGCGATAAGTCATTCAAACTTCAGCCTCCCTCTAGAGGGAGGGGGACCGCGGAGCGGTGGTGGGAGTAGTAGGATGCTGCAGCTGCACGAGCAGGCTGTCGTTGCTAAAGTCCTTTAGCAACATGACGCATTCTTGTTTGTCTCCAGCACCCAACTACTCCCCCAGTCAGCTTCGCTGACAGCCCCCTCTA
>OMZR01000052.1 GCA_900315575.1 uncultured Veillonellaceae bacterium | reverse complement strand
ATTATACTAAATTGGTGCAGTTCATGCTATTTATTTTGCTACAAACATAGATTTCACAAGGCTTTACGGGTGCTCAGCACCTGCGAAGTTTGAGTAAAATTGTTGATGCGAATCAGCCGACAAAGGTTATTACGAGCCTCACGAGCACGGGCACAGGCAACATTGACAAGGCACACCTGTCGATTGATTTTGGCCGTGTCGAGAAAGTCTATGATACGTCAGCCGATGTCACGACGACGAGCCCAGGTTCGATGAGCGGTGGTGCAACGCAGAAGACGACCACGACGATTGCACCGACGCTGTTTGGTTTCGTTGCGGCGGATAAGACTCCGTCGCTCGCTATGAGCAGTACGGGCATCACGGGCGAGTATGCGACGTGGGATACGAAGAACAATACGGCCGTGGCCGATGCGAATGTCAACCGCGATACGAGCGGCAACGTCATCGACAAGGGCGTTCAGTACAAGAATATTGCGCAGGCATTTAATTCGATGGCGGGCAGTGCACAGTATCAGTCTCTGCTCCAGAACTACGACCTCACGGGCGGCTATATTGCGCCGGGCAGTGCGTCGGGGGCATCGGCGAAGGTGCTTTCGGCGAATAACGGCATCGCAGATACGGTGTATTTCAATGAGGCAGCTGCCAAAGGCCAGATCAAGCCGCTCGCGCTCACGCAGGGGGCTTTGATTGACCAGTGGAACCGCCCGATCACGAAGGTCTATGATGGTACGGCGGATGTCAAGAATCCGACGCAGTATATGACGCTTTATGTGGCAGACCCGACGAATACGAGCCAGCCGCTGACGATCAATGGCAAGACGTTTGCCGTGGGGTATACGCTGGCGCAGAACGGCGCGATCTACAAGGATGCGTCGGGCAACGCCCAGATCAACCAGACGGGCAATACGCCGGTCTCGGTGGAGTATTCGGTCAACGGCCTTTCGAAGACGTCGCTCAACAACTTCTCGACGCCGCTCACTTTCCAGAATACCTATACGAGCATGGCGATCGGCAATATCACGCCGCGGACGATCTATGGCACGGTCACGAAGAAGACGGATGTCAACAAGACATATGACAGCACGAAGAATCTGGATGCTGCAGGGCTTGCCAATCTCGCTGTCACGCATTCGGAGACGGATGCAAATGGCAATACGGTGACGAATGCAACGGGGGACGGCATCCTGGCAAAAGATGCTGCACTTGGCGTCACGCTGACGAAGAGCGGATCGTATGATAATGCGGACGCGACCATCAAGCCGGGCGCTCAGGCGACGAATGCGCGGAACATCAATTATACAATGACGCTCAACGACCCGACGGGGCTCGGCAACTATGTGCTCGACCCGAATTATCCGAATGGGTATACGGCGACGGGCGACATCTATCGCGCAAAGATCAAAGTCCACAGTGATGCAAAGACGAGCACGGAAGGCTCGACGCCGTCGGGCTTTACGGGCAAGACGACGGGCTGGTACAATGATGCCGATCATACGGCCTATCTGAGCAACGGCGGGGATTCCAACATCACCTGGAATATCAAGCCGGGGCAGGATGCTACGAAACGTGGGACGTATGGCATCTATGGCTGGTATCTCGGAACGACGTTCCCTGTGCAGCAGGTGTCGCAGACGACCGATCCCACGACGGGCGCTGTGCTCACGACGACGGAGACCATCACGAATCCTGTCACGAATGTCGTCATCACGCGTGTGACGGATGCGAAGACGGGCTTGGTGACGTATCAGGATGCGGCAGGCAAGGCACTGCCTGCAAGCTCTGTGATCGGATGGTTCAATTTCTCGAACGATCCGACGAAGACGTCCGATCCGGATTGGGCTTCTTCGGGCCTTGCAAGCTACGCTCTTGTCGGCAGCCAGAGAAATGGCCTTTATGGAACGAATTATTACTTCGAGCAGGATCCGAGCGATCTGACGGTGAATGCGGTTTCTCATGGCGGCGGCGGTGGCGGCGGCACGGTCATCCCGTCGAAGCCGGTCACGCCTGTCACGCCAGTGACGCCGGTGTCGCCTGTGACGCCGACGAATCCGACGACGCCGACGAATCCTTCGAGCCCGATAACGCCTTCGAGCGTGCCGGACGTGTCTTCGGACGTCAATGCCGCGAAGCAGTTCGTGCCGAATGCGAATGCGTACAACAATGCGTCGCATGATGATTTCGGCAGCGTGACGCGCTCCGGCTCGGCAGGTCTCGAGTACGCTTCGGGCGGCATCAACGTCCTGAGCGAGACGGGCACGCCGAATGTCAGCACGTCGGAAGTCGACAATGCGGCCATCGGCTTGCAGAATTCCGGCTCCATCGTCAACCTTTCGGGCGGTGACGCCATGGAGGTGGATGCTTCGCGCATCGATCTCACGGGCGGCGATTCGTTCACGGTGACGACGGACGGAAAGACGGCATATGACAGCACGGCGGCGATCGAAACGACGGGAGCCCAGACGAAGGAAGGTACGGCTGCGATTGAGACGGCTGGCGCCCAGACAAAGGATGGTGCGGCGGCGGTCGATACGACGGCGCTGGACACGACGGGCGCACAGACGCGCGATGCGTCGGCAACGGTCGAGACGGCCGGGACGGGCACGACTCTGACGGAGACGTCGTCGGATTCGCAGTCGGTTCTTTCGGAGACGGCGCTGCCTTCGACGGATGGCAGCGAGAGCCGTGACGCGCAGGCGGAAGTCCGCTCGGCAGATGCCGATGTGACGACGTCGGACGCGAAGACGGAGCTGCAGTCGACGACGGATGCTTCGTGGCTCTTTGGCGACGAGGCTTCGGCGGACCAGCGCCAGTCGGAGACGGCGAAAGGTTCCAATTCGTCTTCGTCGGAGGACAGCGGGACGTCGCTCTTTGCCAATCCACAGGATGATGATGCGGCGGCTGCACAGTCGGCGATCTCGGTGAAGACGGCGGATGACACGGAGAGCGATGACACGGAGGACAAGGAGGATGACGACCGCAAGGATGCCGATCAGGCAGACCATGCGGACGACGGCTCCATTGGCATCGAAGCGGAAGGCTCGACGGTGAATGTCGCTTCGTGAGTTTCGCGAGCTTTCAAAGGGGAAGGGAAGGACGCTCATTGAGATATAAAGCCCTGACGGCGACGGTGCTCCTTGGCATGGCGATGGGCGGCACGGCTTCGGCCGCGCCCTCGCTCTGGGGCCCGGAGCAGGATATTGGCAGCCAGGCGCCAAAGCCTTCGGCATCGGTCGAACTCTGGGAGGTCGGCGACGAGAAAGGCACATGGACGCCGGAACAGGAACCGGAGCAGAAGCCGGACGAGGAGCAGGCAAAGCCTGCGGAACCAGAGCAGAAGCCGGAGGCGAAGCCCGAAGCCACGTTTACAGTGAAGAGCATCGACATCGATGCGTCGGAGTTGAAGGTGGACAAGGCGGCGCTTTCGGATCTCATGAAGGACTGCATCGGCGACGGCGTGACACTTTCGAAGCTCAACGGCGCGATCGCGCAGGTCACGGCGTACTGCCGCACGCACGGCTATCCGGCGTCGGCGGCGTATCTGCCCGCGCAGGAAGCGAAGGACGGCGCGATCCAGATCAAGGTCATCCCAGGCCGCTATGGCGATGTGAAGCTCGAGAACCACAGCAAGCTGAAGGACGGCGTTGCCATGCGCTTCGTCCAGGGGCTCAAGAAGGGCGAGATCATCCGTTCGCGCGGGCTGGAGTCGACGCTGTATTCCATTTCGGACGTCAGCGGCACGAAGGCCGTCGGCGTGCTCGCGCCGGGCAAGGAGTTCGGCACGAGCGATGTGACGGTGCGCATCGAGGATGGCAAGCAGACGAATACGGTGCTCTATGCAGAGAACTACGGCTCGAAGTCGTCGGGACGCTACCGCTATGGCTTGCAGCAGAGCTTTTACGACATCGGGGGCCTCGGACAGCGCGCGAGCCTCGGCGGGCTCATCTCGAATGCACGCATGCACAATTACTATGCAAACTACGAGATGCCGGTCGGCCGCGGCGGGCATCTGCTGGGGCTCGGCATCAGCCAGATGGACTACAATCTCGGCGGGCTGTTCCGTGCCTGGGGCGCGAACGGCAAGGCGAAGACGCTGAGCCTGTTTGGCACGGTGCCCATCTACCATCTGCACGACCGCCAGCTCAAATTCCTCTATGGCTACGACTATCGCAAGCTGGAGGACGATCTCGATATCTTCGAGGGGCTCGCGGACAGCGAGAAGCATTCGAGCTCGGTGCATGTCGGCGTTGCGGGCAACCAGCAGATCGACCCGAAGACATCGGTTGATTTCGATGCGACGCTGACGCATGGCAAGCTGACGCTCGATTCGTGGTACGCGCAGCTGCGCGACGCGCTTGGCGGCGATACGGAGGGCTCGTTCACGAAATTCACGTTCGATGGTACGCTCGTGCGCTCGCTCGGACACCGGACGGACGTGATGGAAAAGATTTCGGGGCAGCTCGCGAGCCGCAACCTCGATGGTTCGGAGCAGATCTATCTCGGCGGCGCGAACGCGATCCGCGCGTATCCGCAGGGCGAGGGCTCGGGCGATGACGGCATCACGAGCACGACGGAGTTCCGCTACTATACGAATGTGCCGGGGCTGATCCTCAGCACGTATTTCGACATCGGCCATGCAAAGCTCTCACACGACGGCCGCGCCGGCAGCGAGACGCTGAAAGGCTGGGGCCTCGCGGCGAGCTACCAGCGCCCCGGCGACTGGTTCGCCCGCCTCGACTACGCAAGGCGCATCGGCGACAGCAAGTTCCTCAGCGAAGATGCCAAGGCCAAGGGGCGTCTGTGGTTCTTGATGGGCAAGATCTGGTAACTTTAGAGAAGCCTCCCTCTCAGAGGGAGGTGCCCGAAGGGCGGAGGGAGTCTCACAAGCTAGGCGTATGAGAAGCACGATGGTTGCTTATGCGGGCGTCGAAAAAGCAACTGCGGCGCCCGCGTAAAATACAGTCCAGCATTTACTGTGCCCATCTTGTGAGACTCCCTCAGTCTCGCTTCGCTCGACAGCTCCCTCTGAGAGGGAGCCTTCGGGGAGAACCGTTTGACAAACTTCGGCGACTGTTGCTATAATAGTAAAGTCGTGGAGAGGTGTCCGAGCGGTTTAAGGAGCCGGTCTTGAAAACCGGTGATGCGGCAACGCACCGTGGGTTCGAATCCCACCCTCTCCGCCACTTTAGAAACGTTGGAAGAACCGTCACATCGACGGTTCTTTTTTTGTTGCCCACCACACTCAGCCCCCATCTCAGAGGGGGGGACGGGCCGCTTGCGGCGGGGGGAGTGTCGAAGGTAGGGCATAACTTGTCGCAGGATGGTTTCTGCGAAGGCACGAAAGGATGTCATACCAGTGAAAATCGCATTTTTTGACTCTGGCATGGGAGGGCTGTCCGTCCTCCATCATGCGCGGCGTGTGCTGCCGCATGAGCAGTTCGTCTTTTACGCCGACGAGACGCACGTGCCGTATGGCACGAAGACGCGCGCGGAGGTTGAGAGCTTTGTTGCGGAGGCGTTCGAGTTCTTGCTGAAGCAGGATGTCAAGGCCATCGTCGTGGCGTGCAATACGGCGACGTCTGTTGCCGTGCCGATGATGCGCGCGCGCTACGATCTGCCGATCATCGGCATGGAGCCGGCCGCGAAGAAGGCGCTTGCGCTTGACCCCGTCCATCGCGTTCTCGTGACGGCAACGCCGATCACGGTCGCGGGCGAGAAGATGGAACATCTCATCGAACGCGTCGATCATGAACACCTCGTCGACCGCCTCGCACTGCCGGAGCTCGTGACATTTGCCGAAAATATGGCCTTTGACGGCCCCGAGGTCGAGGCGTATCTGCGGAAAGAGCTCGCGCCGTACCAACTTGAAGACTATTCCGCACTCGTCCTCGGCTGCACGCATTTCAACTACTTCAAACCGGCCTTCCGCCGCATCCTGCCGGAGAGCGTCCGGTTCGTTGACGGCAACGAAGGCACGGTCGCACAGCTCATAAGAAAGCTCAAAGAGCGCGGTGAGCTCGCGGGAGAAGGACAGGAGCAGACCGTCGAATATTTCTATTCGGGAGAACGGGTGACAGAGGAAAAGGAGCTGGAGCGGATCGAGATGTGCAACCGACAGCTCGATAAAGTGTACGAGCTCTGAATGAGCTTGATTGGCGCCCGCCAGCTGCGGCTTGCGCCCCACCACCAGCCCCCCAGGAGCTGTGCGCCGCAAAATCTTTCGCTTTGCCACCCGTCCAGAACGTGGCCCGCGTAAGATGGAATCGTGAATCTCCTGTGCCGTGCTTGTGAGACTCCTTCCGCCCTTCGGGCACCTCCCTCTGAGAGGGAGGCACACAATAAGAAAGGCTCCTCCTCAGGGGGAGCTGTCGAGCGAAGCGAGACTGAGGGAGTCTCACAAGATGGACGATTTCGATTCAGGATTGCAGTTTATGCGGGCTGAGTCATTTTGATGCCATCCGTTCGTTTTTCGTTATTTGAAAGGGAGGCCCTACTTCATGCGTTCCCATCTCTACCGTCCTCACGCTCAGCAGAATGCGAAATCCCTTCGTCGGAACATGACGCCGCAGGAGCGGCACTTGTGGTATGATTTCTTGCGGCTGGCTCCAGCGAGGTTTCAGAGACAGCGGCCGATTGGGAGATATATCGTAGATTTCGTGTGCGTATCTGCGAAGCTGATTGTGGAGCTCGACGGCTCGCAGCATTGTGAACCTGAGGCGCTGGTGCGGGATGGGGAGCGTACGAAAGAACTGGAGTCGATGGGCTATCGTGTGCTGCGTATTTCGAATCTCGACGTCAGCCAGCATTTTCGGGAAGTGTGCGAAAAGATTTTGCAGGCGGTGGAAGATGTGGGAGTGGAAGGGAGAAGTTATTGAAGCATGGAAGCGAGTGCGGAGCCCGCGTAAGCAGCAATCGTGAATCTCCTGCGTCTAGCTTGTGAGACTCCTTCCGTCGCCCTGACGGGCGCCACCTCCCTCTGAGAAGGAGGCACGCAATAAGGAAGGCTCCCTCTCAGAGGGAGCTGTCGAGCGAAGCGAGACTGAGGGAGTCTCACAAGATGGACGATTTCGATTCTGGATTGTAATTTATGCGGGCTGAGCTGTTTTCGATGTTTTGTCCCGCGCAGTTTCATTAAAGCTACGTACTGGGCGGGCGGCACATTATCCTGTCTGCGGGCTGCGTCCCATCAGGGGTTGGTGGTGGGATGCGATAGCCCTGCTGGCGGGCGATTATCTCCGCCCTCTTGACTTTGCCCCGCTTTTGTTTTAGGCTATTGACGTATGTTTTTGGAAGGGAGGCGCATGGAATATGCCGGTTACGGTCAGGCATCGTGTGAATTTTTATGATACGGATGCGATGGCGGTCGTGCATCATGCGAATTATATCCGCTGGTTTGAGATCGGGCGCGTGGAGTATCTGCGGTCGGTCGGCATCACGCTGGACATGCTGATGGATGACGGGTATGTCTTTCCCATCACGGATGTCAGTGCGAAGTATGTTTCGCCGGGGCATTTCGATGAGGAGCTCCTCATCGAGACGACGCCGACGGCGCTGACGAAGGCGAAGATGGCGTTTGACTACCGCGTGCTCGACGCGGAGACCGGGCGCGTGCTCGTGCTCGGCCATACGCAGAATGTCTACACGAGCCGCGAGACGGGCCGCATCGAGCGGCTTACGGGCAAGTATTGGACGATTCTCAAGGCAGCTATGGCAAAGGAAAAAGCAATCAAGGCTCAGAATGAGAGCCAGAATAATAAATAAAGGAAGGGAATTCAATGGATTTCTTGGATATCGTGGAACTCATCTTGATCGTCATCCTGGCGGTCTTGATTCTTTCCGACCTCCTGCTGGCCGCGCTCGGCAAGGAGAAGGTCGTCGTGGATACGAGTGCGCCTTTCAAAAAAGTCAGCATGGATGACGACAGTCTCGTTATCGAGAAGGAGCTGACGTTCCGCAACGAGGGCAAGCAGTGCGCGACCATTATGGACGCGATCGTGCGCCCGCTGCTGCCGTACGAGCAGTATGACGGCATCGAGGCCCGCGGCAAGGCGGAGCGCGAGGGCGAGCCGCGCGAGGATGATTATTTCGAGGCCGTGCTGATCCAGAAAAAGGGCGACGCGAAGGGCGAGGATGTGCTGCACATCTTTGCAAAGCTCAAGTTCCTGCCGCGCAAGGGCATGACGCTCGAGGAAGCGCTGTCGCACATGGTGGACATCGCCGTGGATGTCATCTGGCAGGAGACGGGCCGCATGCCGTATCATTATGAGAAAGTGCAGCTGAAGCTTTCGGCCGAGGAAATTGCACAGCTCGCGGGCGTCACGCTCGCGAAGGATTGAAGGAGGCACGATCATGGCAGAAATGGAACTCATCCCGGTGCCGACGCGCATTCTGACGAAGAAAGATGACATCATCGACGCAATCGATCATTATACGAAGGGCAAGGTAGGCCCGGACGACCTCATCTGCAGTGCAGAGTCGGTCGTCGCGATCACGCAGGGCCGTTATGTGCGGCCGGAAGACCTGCATATCACGCGCGTCGCGCAGTTCTGCTGCCGGTTCATCCCGGATTACGGCAGCCTCGCGTCGCCGCATGGCATGCAGTCACTCATGGACGTCGAGGGCAAGTGGCGCGTGGCGTTCGCACTGTTCGCAGGCTTCTTTGCAAAGCTCGTCGGCAAGTCCGGCATGTTCTACAAATGGGGCGGCAAGGAGACGGCGATGATCGACGACGTCACGGGCACGATGCCGCCGTTCGACAAGTGCATCGTCTACGGCCCGGCCGATGCGGACAAGGTCTGTGCGCAGATTGCGGAGCGCACGGGCGCGTTCGGCGCGATGATTGCCGATGTCAATGACCTCAAGCGCAGCCGTGTCGTCGGCATCACGAAGGCCGTCGATGGCGACATTGCGCGCATGCTGCTGATTGACAATCCGTTCGGCAACGCGAGCCAGAAGACGCCGATCTGCATCATCAAGAATTACCGGCAGTATCAGGAATCGAAGAAATGAGACTGCATCATAGAGCGCCGGACGAGCTTCGTCCGTGCGAAATCCGCCGCCATTTCCAGCGCTATCCGGCGGGCTCGGTGCTCATCGAGATGGGCAACACTAAGGTCATCTGCGCGGCGACGGTCGAAGATCGCGTGCCGTTCTTTCAGCGCGGGACGGGGCTTGGATGGATTGCGGCGGAGTATGCACTGCTGCCGAGCGCCACGAATACACGCACGCCGCGCGAGGCGGTGCGCGGCCACCAGAACGGCCGCACGCAGGAGATCCAGCGGCTGATCGGACGTTCGCTGCGCTCGGTCGTCGACCTCTCGGCGCTCGGCGAGCGGACGATCCAGATCGACTGCGATGTCATCCAGGCCGACGGCGGCACGCGGACGGCGTCGATTACGGGCGCGTTTGTCGCGCTCGTCGAGGCATGCGCGAGCTTTTATGAAAAGGGGAACGTGTTCCCCGTGCAGGACTTCCTCTCGGCCATCAGCGTCGGCGTCAGCGCCGACGAGGAGCCGATTCTCGACCTCTGCTATGAAGAGGACTCTCACGCCATCGTCGACATGAATGTCGTCATGACGGGCGCTGGGAAGTTCGTCGAAGTGCAGGGGACGGGAGAAGGACGGCCGTTCTCGAAGGACGAGCTCGGGACGCTGCTGGAGTACGGCGAGAAAGGGTGCCGGGAGCTCATTTCCTATGAGAAGGACGTGCTCGGAGGCGAGCTCGTCTGGCTTGTAGGGCGTGTGGGGTAAGAACCGGATGTCGCACCCGCGGAAGTGGCGCCGTACGGTAAGACCAGCTGTGCAGGGGACTCCCCCAGTCAGCCATTCGGCTGACAGCCCCCTCTGGGAAGGGGCCTCCTGCATAAGGCCATATTGATGATAGAACAGTACTGTCAGCGTTTGACATACAATCTGACTTGCAATAGGAACGGAGCCGTACTTATACCGAAGCCCCCTTCTAGAGGGGGGACGGGCCGCGTGAGCGGCGGGGGGAGTCCCCTGCATGACCTGACAAGTTGCAGGTCGTAACTTCTGCGGGTGCGAGGCAGAACCAGATCGAGGTGTCACTATGAAAAGAATTGTCATTGCGACGAAGAATGCGGGGAAGATCCGCGAGATGAAGGCGGTGTTCTCGCATCTGCCGGTGGAGGTCGTGTCGCTCGCTTCGTTCGGCGAGCTGCCGGATGCAGTCGAGGATGGGGCGACGTTCGAGGCGAATGCGCGAATCAAGGCGCATTTTTTCCGTGAAGAGACGGGCTGTGCCTGCATCGCGGACGATTCGGGCATCGAGATTTCGGCGCTCGGCGGCGCGCCGGGCGTGCATTCCGCGCGGTTCGCAGGTGTGCATGGCGATGACGCCGCGAACAATGCGAAGATGGTCGCGGAGCTCGAGAAGCGCGGGCTCGACGCCTCGGCAGCGGATTACCGCTGTGCGCTCGTGTTCGAGGATACAGATGGCACAGTGCTCACGGCCGACGGCCGCGTCGATGGCACGGTGCGCCTCGTACCGCGTGGCGAGGGCGGGTTCGGATACGACCCGTATTTCTACGTGCCGCGCGACGGCGGCGAGGAGAAGACGATGGCGGAGCTGACCCTTGAGGAGAAAGACGCTATCAGCCATCGTGGAAGAGCGCTGCGGGAGCTGGTCGGAAAGCTCGAAAGATATTTCGATTGATAACGTAATTCAATGGGCAGGCTCTCCCAGGGGGAGAGGCCGCCATTGGAGTGACGTTTTATGGTTTTATATAGGAGTTTCGTTGAATGAAAGTCGTGATTTTGAGCGACACGCATGGCAGCACGCAGGCGGTCGAGCGTGTCTTTTCGGAGCAGCCGGATGCGGAGCTGTATCTGCATGCGGGCGATGTGCTGCGCGATGCGGAGTATCTGGCGACGCTCGTGGGCGCGGAGCTCAATGCGGGCGAGCAGGATGAAAGCGTGTCGCCGCGCGTGATCGGCGTGCCGGGCAATACGGACTGGCCGGACGGCAATCAGCCGCTTGCACGGGTCGTCTGTGCGGCTGGGCATCGCATCCTGCTCGCGCACGGGCACAGCTTCGGCGTGCAGTACACGACGAAGTTTTTTGCCGAGGCCGCGGCGGAGTCGAACTGCGACATCGCGGTCTACGGGCACACGCACATCGTCGATGTGTCGCCGGGGACGCCGATCACGGTGCTGAATCCCGGTTCGGCGGCACGGCCGAGGGACGCGTATGAAGCGTCATATATGGTGGCGGAGATGGAGGAAGGGCAGGCGGCGGAAGTCAGGGTTGTGCGCATGAAAGAAATTTGATTCGCACCCGCGGAAGGTATGACGTGCGTGTTGATAGGACGTGCAGGGGACTCCCCCCGCCCTTCGGGCCCGTCCCCCCTCTAGAAGGGGGCTCCGTATAAGGAAGGCTCCGTTCCGATTGAGATGTCTGAAGCGGGCGGGCGTTTCCTGTTCTTCAAAAGTGAATAGAATTCAGTATTTATGCGGCCTCGGGCCGCTTTTCTTTTCTTGAATACCGCGATGAATTGTGATAAAATTAGCGTACGAGCGTATGTAATTTAGTATGAAAGTGGGAGGGATTACTTTGCGAGAACTCGACGCAAAAACAATCACCGAAAACGTAGCCCAGATGTGCAAGGAAGCTGCCTACTACCTTCCTGAGGACGTCTACCAGGCGCTCAAGAAAGGCCGCGAGACGGAGAAGTCTCCGGCAGGCCAGAACGTGCTTGACCAGATTATCAAGAACGCGGAGATCGCGAAGGCAGAGGATCGTCCGTACTGCCAGGACACGGGCATGACGATCGTCTTCCTCGAACTCGGCCAGGATCTCCACATCGTCGGCGGCGACCTCGAGCAGGCGGTCAATGACGGCATCGCGAAAGGCTATACGGAGGGGTATCTCCGCAAGTCCGTCGTCAGCGAGCCGCTCTTCAACCGCGTGAACACGCAGAACAACACGCCGGGTGTCATCTACACGAAGATCGTGCCGGGCGACAAGCTCAAGATCACGGTCGAGCCGAAAGGCTTCGGTTCGGAGAACAAGGGCGGCGTCAAGATGCTCGTGCCGGCGGACGGTGTCGAAGGCGTCAAGAAGGCCGTCATGGACATCATCCTCCATGCGAGCATGAATCCCTGCCCGCCGACGGTCATCGGCGTCGGCATCGGCGGCACGATGGACAAGGCCTGCCTCTACAGCAAGGTCGCTCTCACGCGCTCGGTCGACAGCCACAACCCCATGCCGGAATACGCAAAGCTCGAAGATGAGCTCCTCGACCTCATCAATC
Source organism: uncultured Veillonellaceae bacterium (assembly GCA_900315575.1). GTDB lineage: Bacteria > Bacillota > Negativicutes > Selenomonadales > Selenomonadaceae > Selenomonas_C. Next base: position 8,101 of record OMZR01000052.1, on the reverse strand, counting down.
AGACGGGCATCGGCCCGCAGCTCGGCGGTTCGACGACGTGCCTCGGCGTCAACATCGAGTGGGGCCCGACGCACATCGCCGGCCTCCCGGTCGCCGTCACGATCTGCTGCCACGCCTGCCGTCACAAGACGCGCACGCTGTGATCTGTGGTATTTGAGGAAACAGGAGGAACCATCATGGCAGAACCTATCAAGATCCATACTCCTTTCACCGAGGAGATGTCGAAGAAATTCCATATCGGCGACGCAGTCCTCATCACGGGCGAGATTTATGCCGCTCGTGATGCCGCGCATAAGAAGATGTGCGAGGCGCTCGCAAAGGGCGAGAAGCTCCCAATCGACTGGCACGACAAGATGGTCTATTATCTCGGGCCCACGCCGGCAAAACCGGGCGATCCGATCGGCTCTTGCGGCCCGACGACCTCCGGCCGCATGGACGCCTACACGCCGACGATGCTCGACCAGGGCATCAAGGGCATGATCGGCAAGGGCTCCCGTTCGAAGGAAGTCATCGAGTCGATGAAGAAGAACCATGTCACGTATTTCGCAGCTGTCGGCGGCGCCGCTGCCCTCATCGCGAAGTCGGTCAAGAAGTATGAAGTTCTTGCGTATCCGGAGCTCGGCCCGGAGGCACTTGCGCGCCTGACGGTCGAGGATTTCCCGGCCATCTGCGTCATTGACTGCGAGGGCAACAGCCTCTACGAAGTCAACCAGGAGAAATATCGTACCCTGAAGGGCTACTGATATATTGGGAATATGGCGTGCCGTGAGAAATACAGGCTCTCACGGCGCGTTTCCCGGGAAATTATAGGAGGTATAGAATGTATAACGTAACTTTTTACCTGCGTCGCCTGCATTCGCTCGTCGGCCTGCTGGTTCTCGGCATCGTCATCCTCGAGCATGTCATGACGAATGCGTCGTCGCTCGGCGGCCCGGAGGCCATGAACAGCGGCCTCGCGATGATGGAAATGATCCCGAAACCGATCTTCTACGGCCTTGAAATCTTCGGCATCGCCATCCCGCTGCTGTTCCATGCGATCTACGGCATCTACATCGCCCTCCAGGCGAACAACAACCCCGGCCGCTTCGGCTACATGCGCAACTGGATGTTCACGCTCCAGCGCTGGACGGCATGGTACCTCGTACCGTTCCTCATCTGGCATATCTTCTATCTCCGCATCTACACGAAGGGCATCTGCGGCGTCCCGATGAGCTATGAGCTCCTCGACAGCTATTTCACGAACCCGATCGTCGTCGTTCTCTACACGATCGGCATGCTCGCAGCAATCTTCCATTTCTGCAACGGCATCACGACGTTCTGCATGACGTGGGGCATTGCGAAAGGCCCGCGCGTCCAGAGCGTTGTCAGCGTCCTCTCGATGCTGCTCTTCCTCGCGCTCGCGCTCGTGACGGTCGCTTTCATGGCACACTACGTGCTGCTCTGAGACGTCACTCGGTACTGAAAAGGAGATAAAGAATGGCTAACAAACCAGAAAATAAGATCATCGTCGTCGGTGGCGGCCTGTCCGGCCTCATGGCGACGCTGAAAATCTGCGAAGGCGGCGGCAAGGTAGACCTGTTCTCCTATTGCCCGGTCAAGCGTTCGCATTCCCTCTGCGCCCAGGGCGGCATCAATGCCTGCATGGACACGAAGGGCGAGCATGACTCCATCTACGAGCATTTCGATGACACGGTCTATGGCGGCGACTTCCTCGCGGACCAGCTCGCTGTCAAGGGCATGGTCGAAGCAGCTCCGAAGCTCATCAAGATGTTCGACCGCATGGGCGTGCCGTTCACGCGCACGGCAGAAGGCGTCCTCGACCTCCGCAACTTCGGCGGCCAGAAGAACAAGCGCACGTGCTTCGCAGGCTCCACGACGGGCCAGCAGCTCCTCTATGCTCTCGACGAGCAGGTCCGCCGCTGGGAAGTCAAGGGCGGCGTCAAGAAGTATGAGTTCTGGGAATTCATCCGCATCATCAAGAACAAGGACGGCATCTGCCGCGGCATCGTCGCACAGAACATGAACTCCATGGAGATTGTCTCGTTCCCGGCGGACGTCGTCATCCTCGCAACGGGCGGCCCGGGCCAGGTCTATGGCCGCTGCACGGCTTCCACGATCTGCAACGGCTCCGCGGTTTCCTCCGTTTACCAGCAGGGCGCAGAGCTCGGCAACCCGGAGTTCCTCCAGATCCATCCGACGGCCATCCCGGGCTCCGACAAGAACCGCCTGATGTCCGAGGCGTGCCGCGGCGAAGGCGGCCGCGTCTGGGTCTATCGCAAGAACCCGCAGACGGGCGAAAAAGAGCGCTGGTACTTCCTCGAAGACATGTATCCGGCATACGGCAACCTCGTCCCGCGTGACGTCGCAAGCCGCGCCATCTACAAAGTCGTCGTCCACATGGGCCTCGGCATGCACAACCCGAACCGCGTCTACCTCGACCTCTCGCACATCCCGGCCGACTACCTCGAGCGCAAGCTCGGCGGCATCCTCGAGATGTACGATGACTTCGTCGGCAAAGACCCGCGCAAGGTTCCGATGGAAATCTTCCCGTCCATCCATTACTCCATGGGCGGCATCTGGGTCGACCGCGAGCATCACACGAACATCCCGGGCCTCATGGCATCCGGCGAGTGCGACTACCAGTATCATGGTGCCAACCGCCTCGGCGCGAACTCGCTGCTGTCCGCTGCGTACTCCGGCACGATTTCCGGCCCGGAGAGCCTGCGCCTCGCACGCTCCGGCAAGCTCGGCGATCCTCTGACGGATGCTGAGATGGAAGCTGCCCGCCAGGAGACGGTCGACGAGTTCGAGAAGATTCTCCAGATGAACGGCCCGGAGAACGCGCATCAGCTCCATCACGAGCTCGGCGACATCATGTACAAGTATGTCTCCGTCGAGCGCGACAACAATGGCCTCGCCGAGTGCGTCGAGGAACTCAAGAAGATCCTCAAGCGCTGGGACAACATCGGCATCACGGACCGCGGCCACTGGGCAAACCAGGAAGCCATGTTCGTGCGCCAGCTGCGCAACATGATCATCTATGCGATGGCTATCACGCAGTCCGCCCTGCAGCGCGACGAGAGCCGCGGTGCGCATGCGAAGATCGTCCTCGAGTCCGACTATGCAAAGCTCGACGACGACCAGAAGGCAGCGCTCCAGAAGAAGTACGGCCAGTTCCACTTCGACAAGGAGACGGGCCGTGCGATGACGGACGACGGCAACAACGACCTCGTCTTCTTCGAGCGCAACGACAAGCAGTTCATGCGTACGACGATCGTCACGTTCGACAAGGAGCATGAGGCTCCGGTCGTTTCCTACCGTGAGTTTGAGCACTCTCTTATCAAACCGCGTCTCCGTAACTACGCCGTGGCAAAGAAAGAGTAAGAGGGAGGACATAAGAGAATGGCAGAAGAACAGAAAAAAGTCAGATTCGTCATCGAGCGCCAGGACGGCCCGAACGACAAGCCGTACACGCAGGAGTTCGACGTGGACTACCGCCCCGGCCTCAATGTCGTCGCCGCCCTCATGGAAATCCAGAAGCATCCGGTCACGGTCGATGGCAAGCGCGTCGCGCCGGTCACGTGGGAGTGCAACTGCCTCGAGAAGGTCTGCGGCGCCTGCATGATGGTCATCAACGGCAAAGCCCGCCAGGCTTGCTGCTCGCTCGTTGACAAGCTCGATCAGCCGATTCACCTCGCGCCGGCACGCACGTTCCCGGTCATCCGCGACCTGCTCATCGACCGCTCCGTCATGTTCGAGAGCCTCAAGCGCATCCAGGGCTGGGTCGAGATCGACGGCACGTGGGAAGTCAAGGACGCTCCGATTCAGAACCCGTACACGGCCGCGACGGCCTACGAGATCTCGCACTGCATGACGTGCGGCTGCTGCCTCGAGGCATGCCCGAACGTCGGCCCGCAGTCCGACTTCATCGGCCCGGCTCCGACGGTGCAGGCATATCTCTTCAACCTGCATCCGCTCGGAAAGTTCGACGCTCCGAAGCGCCTCAACGCCCTCATGGGCAAAGGCGGCATCACGAGCTGCGGCAACAGCCAGAACTGCGTCGAGGTCTGCCCGAAGAACATCAAGCTGACGACGTACCTCGCCCAGCTGAACCGCGATGTCAACAAGCAGGCACTCAAGAATATCTTCAACCACTGATTTCACATACCCTGTGAGCACATGTGGAGGTCTTTTTCCTATTTCCATCTGATGACGAAAAAAGCGCGCAAAAGAAATTTCGATGCTTCTCTTGCACGCTTTTTCAATCCGTATACAGCAGGACGATGCGTCCTGCTTTTCTTGTCTTCTTCATGTCAATCACGCGCTGGTTCCGGGAGCCTCGGAAGTGCAGTGTGAGGTCGCGCTGTTCTTCTTCATACGGCCCGTCGACGAGGACGTCGAGTTCATTCAGGAGGGCGCGCGTTGCTTTGTCTTTCTCGGCGCGCTTTGCGAGCTCTTCGAGTGTGAAGCCGCTGTAGCTCCAGACGTCGAGGCCGCGCTGGTGGACGGCGCGGGCGAGGCTCGCGAGCGGGGCGGGCTGGAGGAACGGCTCGCCGCCGCTGAACGTGATGCCCGAGAGAATCGGGTTTTCTGCCATCTGCTGGAGGATGGCGGTTGTATCGATAGTGCGTCCGCCTTCCATCGGCTGCGTCTCGGGATTCTGGCAGCCGGGGCAGCGGTGCGCGCAGCCCTGTACGAAGACCGTCAGGCGGCAGCCGTCGCCGTCGACGATACTGTCATCGACGATGCCGGCAATCTGGAGTTTCATCAGTGCAGGCCGTGCTTCACGCGATCGTGCTCTTCGGCGCGCTTGGCATCGTTCCAGCGGTCGATGGTGCCGACGAGATAGCCCGTGATGCGGCGGATGCGCTCAAATTTCTGCGGGCGGAGCTGGTAGTCGAGCGAGACCGTGCCGTCCGGACGGCAGACGATCGAGATGCGGTCGACCGGCTCCTGCGTCTTGTCCGCGACATAGCTGATGTAGTTCGTGATTTCCTTCTCGGACATCTCTGGGATGCCCTTGACCGTGACTTCTGTTCCGTTGACTAACATGGTAAATCCGCCCTTTCCCTATTGAAAGAAAGGCTGTCGTATCTGCACTAGCCCCCAAAGCCCCCCTCCTTGAGGGGGGACGGGCCGCGTGAGCGGCGGGGGGAGTAGTTTGAGGCACTAGCCAATCTTTTTGTACGTTGTATCTTTGCTCTGTTCCTGCATTATACAACATCTAGGGGAACGCGTCAACCTGTGCAACAACATGTGGATAAATTGTGGATAACCTTCTTCAGCGCTCGTCTACGGCCGCGTCCCCATGCAGCACCGTCCTGACCGGGAACGGAATCTCGATTCCCTCTTTGCGGAACCTCCGCGTCAGCGCCTTGATGAATTCATGCTTGAGCAGGAACTGCGAATCGAACGCGCTGCTGTGCAGGATGACTTTGAAATTGATGCTCGAGTCGCCGAATTCCGTGAAGCGCACGAGCGGTTCCTGTTCGACTTTCTTGTCGACGCGCGCGAGGACTTCGTTCGCGACTTCGAGCGTGACTTTTTCCACGAAATCGAGGTCGCTGTCATAGGCGACGCCGACGGGGATGCTGATGGCCATGTCGCGGCGCGGCAGGCTGAAGTTCGTGATGTTCGACGAGGCGATCTTCTGATTCGGGATGACGACCATGTTGCTTTCGCCGGCCGGAACGATCGTCGTGAAGCGCCAGGTGATGTCCGTGACGCGGCCTTCCTCGCCTGTGCTGAGCTTGATGTAGTCGTCGATGCGCAGCTGCTTCGAGAGAATCAGATGCAGGCCTGAGAAGATGTTCGCGAGCGTTTCCTGCAGCGCGAGGGCGACAGCCATGCCGCCGACGCCCATGGCGGTCAGGATCGGCGCGATGGAGATGCCGTAGTATTGCAGCACGACGAGCACGCCCATCGCGTAAATGACGACGGTCAGGATCGTCGAGAGCAGCGTCGTCTTCGGCAGGCGTTCCTGCGAGCGCTCGATGTGCATCTCGACGACGCCGTTCACCGTGCGCGCGACGACGCGCGTGATCGAGAGGATGATGACGGTGAAGAGAATATAGGAAAAAAGTTTTGTGAGCGAGGGCGGAATGTCAATGGTGTTGACAATCCAGTAGAGGCCGACGACGAGCGTCAGCGAGATTGGCACGCCCTTCATCGCATTGATGAAGACATAGTGCCACGTGCCCTCCTCGATGTCGAGGTGCGTCCGGATGCGGCGGTTGATGAGCTTGTTGAGCGTGATGCCGACAGCGAGCGCGCCGAAGAGGATGCAGATCGGCACGATCAAGGGCTCCAGGAAATGCTCCCAGTCGGCGAGCTTCGTCCAGTCAAAGGATGGCAATGGAATTCCTCCGTTTCTTTTAGTCTGTTTCGTGATTCTGTGTGACTCGGTTGCTTGCAGTTCGCCTGCCCGCCCATTATACTATAGGAAACCATGTCACACAATGCATTTTGAAAAGGAGCGTCATCCCATGAAAGAAATCCTCGTCGAGGGTCCGCGCCTGCGCCTGCGCCGCGCTGGGACGGAAGACCTCGATTACATCCTGCAGCTTGAGTACGAGCCGGAAAACGTCAAGTTCATCGTGCCATTCGACCGCGACTTCCACACGAAGATTCTCGAGGGCGCCGTGCCGGAGTCGATGGACGTCATCGCCGAGGAAAAGGCGACGGGCGAGCGCGTCGGCTATTTCCTCGTCAACGGCCTCCAGACCGAGGCGCACGAAATGGAGTGGACGCATGTCGTCGTGCAGAAGAAGGGCATGGGCTACGGCCACGAGGCGATGAAGCTCCTCAAAAAATACTGCTTCGACGTCAAAAAATTCCACCGCGCCTGGCTCGACTGCAAGGACTACAACGCGCGCGCGCTGCACCTTTACGAGAGCGAGGGCATGCAGCGCGAAGGGCTGTTCCGCGAGACGATCATCACGAACGGCGTCTATGAGAACCTTGTCGTGCTGGCGATCCTCGACCGGGAATACGCGGCGCGGAAAGCGGAAGGGAAGGAGCTCGAGGCTTTTAGCGGTTGCGGAGGCTGATGATTTTCGCTAAAATAAGAGCAAAGAAGGGGGATGAACTTCATGGCGAACCGCCAGTACAAGGATACTGTCTTTCGGGCATTCTTCAATCATGAACGGGAGATCGCAGAGCTCTATCAGGCGATTCGCCCGGAGGACGATGTCCGTGCGGAGGACATCACCATCACGACGCTCGATGACGTGTTTCTCGATCAGCAGAAGAATGACCTTTCGTTCCTCTGGAAAGATCAGTCCGTCGTCCTTGTCGAGCATCAGAGCAGTCTCAATCCGAACATGCCTTACCGTCTGCTCATCTATAGTGCGCTCGTCATGCTTGCAAGCTTTGCGGACAGCAAGGCGCTATATGGCACGAAGCTCGTGAAGATTCCCGCGCCGCATTTTTATGTGCTCTACATTGGCGACGATATGGAGCAAGACGAGGAAACGCTGAAACTTTCGGCGGCGTTCAAGGAAAAGGGAGCAGACCTCGAGCTCGTCTGCCATGTGTTCAATATTACGTACAAGGAACATCGAACGATCTTGGAACGTTGTCGGCCGCTACGGGACTATAGCTTCTTCGTCCATCGCATCGACGAGGACAAGAAGAGTGGCATGACGCTCGAAGAAGCGATTCGGGAAACAATCACATACTGCATTACGTATGGCATCATGAGGGAGTTTTTGGAAGCACATCGGGAGGAGGTCCTCAAAATGTTTGCATTGAAATGGGACGCAGAAGAAGAGAAGAAAGTGATTCGCGAGGAAAGCCGCGAGGAGGGCGAGGCGGAAGGCCGCGCAGCTTCGGTACGTTCTCTGATGGAGACGCTTCACTGCACGAGGGAAAAAGCGATGGAGCTTTTGAAAATCCCCGCTGACCTCCAGCCGAAGGTGCTGGCGCTGCTGTAAGAGATATAAGATGCCGCAAGCAAAAAGAATCATGATGAAACATAGCGTGCGAAAGAAAGAATTACTTTCTCAACTTTCCCACGCCAAATTTCCAAGCAATCCCTGTACATATCTGCTCTGAGAGGCAAACCAGTCCGACAGTAAACTTTTCACGAGTTTTGTGCTTT
>OMZR01000010.1:13964-48083 GCA_900315575.1 uncultured Veillonellaceae bacterium | reverse complement strand
TAGAGGCAGAAACCATCCTGCTGGCAATGGCACATAACATTTTTAAATTGCATTGCAAAATACAGGCACAGCGATTAGGCGTGCACCTCATCCAAGTTGCGGCAGCAGCCTGAAACAGAACAGTGCAAAAAACGAGGCGATCGGTGACCGCCTGTTTCTTGCACTGTTTTTTATGCCATGATTATCGCCAGTGTCAGATGACCGTGATTGAGGTCAAAGAAAACGGGGCTATCCGCACGAAAATGCTTTCGTGCGACAGCCCCTTTTTTAATTTTCCCGAAACCGATACCCTGCCCCCCAGACGGTCTCGATGTAAATCGGATGTGCGGGGTCGGGCTCGATGCGGCTGCGGATGCGGTTGACGTGAACCATGACGGTCGCCGTGTCGCCGATGGCGTCGAGGCCCCAGACGTGCTCGAAGAGCTGCTCTTTCGAAAAGACGATGCCGGGATGCTCGGCGAGGAACGTCAGGAGCTCATATTCCTTGTTCGGAAGCGTGAGCTCTTTCTTGCCGAGGAAGACGCGGTGCGAGAGGCGCTCGATGCGCAGCTCGCCGCGCACGAGCTCCTGCGATGGCGCGGCAGCCGCCTCGGCTGCGCCTGTTTCTGCCCCTTGCCGCAGGACGCGCTCGTAGCGCGTGATGTGCGACTTCACGCGGGCGATGAGCTCGCCGGGCGAGAACGGCTTCGTGATGTAGTCGTCGGCGCCGAGGCCGAGGCCGCGAATCTTGTCGATGTCTTCGCCGCGCGCCGAGACGATGAGGACGGGCACTTCGCTCTTCGCGCGGATGTCGCGGCAGATGGCAAAGCCGTCGCGCCCCGGCAGCATGATGTCGAGCAGCACGAGGGAGTAGCCGCCCTGCGCGAGCTCCGCGAGGCCCGCCTCACCGTCCGTCTCGATGGCGACGGCGAAGTCTGACGCTTCGAGGAAATCGCGCTCCATCTCGGCAATCTCGATGTTGTCTTCGATGATCAGAATCTTGTTCATTGAGGATCCGCATCTCCTTTTTCCCTGCTTGCAGTTTCCGGCGGCTGGACGGCGTTTGGTTCCGAGACGACGGGCAGATGAATCGTGATTGTGAGGCCGCCGCCCTTTGTCGCGCTCGCCGCGATGCGGCCGCCGAGCGCCGTGATGATTTCGCGGCAGATGGCAAGGCCGAGGCCGCTGCCCTTCTTCGTGTCCGTGCGCGCTTTGTCCGTGCGGTAGAACGTCTCGAAAAGATGCGGCAGGGCGCCCACTGGCACGCCGGGTCCGTGGTCGGCAAACGATAGCACGCACTGCGCGCCCTGCACGGCGACGCCGAGCTCCATCGCGACGGTCTCGCCTTCCTTGTACTTGATGGCGTTGCCGAGGATGTTGTCGACGACGCGGGCAAAGGCATCGCGGTCGATGGCGGCACAGGCGGACTGGCCAGCGGGCGGCGTTTCGCCAAGTGTCAGCACGAGGCCGCGGTCCGCGAGCGCCGGCGCTTCTTCGGCGACGTAGTCGGCAAAATAGGCATCGAGTGCGACGGGCTCGGGCGTCAGCACCATGCGGCCGAGTTCGAGGCGTGAGAACATGCGGAGATTCCTCACCAGCCGCTCCATCGTGCAGGCCGCGCCATAGATGCGCTGCGCGTATTGCTCGCGCTTTTCCTCTGTCGCGGCGAGGCCGGAGAGCAGGCCGTCGGCGTAGCCCTTTAAAAGCGTCAGCGGCGTCGCGAGGTCGTGCGAGATGCCCGCGATGAGCTCCTTGCGGCTCTGGTCGTAGCGCGCCTGCTTTTCGCGCGCGTCCCTGAGCTCGGCGCGCATGGCATCGAAATCGCGGCAGGCGTCGCCCATCTCGTCACCGGCCATCGGTGGCAGCGGCGTCGCGAGGTCGCCTGTGCGGATGCGAGCCGAGGCCTCGCGGAGCGCGCCCAAGGGGCCCAGAATCTGTTCGGACAGCAGGCGCGAGAGGTAGATGCCGAGGCAGACGATGAAGAGGATGGCCGAGCCGACAATCAGCAGCAGCAGCCCCTCGACAACGGCTTTTTGCGGCCCCACCTTCATGCGCTCCTGCGCGAGGAACGGCAGGCGGCCGGCCGCGCGGACGGTCGTGCCCGTCACGGGCGACGTATAGGAAAAGAACAGGCCGTCGCGCGTCCAGAGCAGCTGCTCGGCCTCGTCATCCTGCGGGCGTTCGCCTCCCTGCGGCACCATCATCGGCGGGGTATGATCGTGGCTGTGCATGGCGTGATGTTCGTCGCTGTGCATGTCCGGCAGCGGCGCCTGCTGGTCGAGCGTCGCTTTCGGCAGCGCCTGCCGCGCGAGCGCGTCCGTGCTCGTGCCGGGCGTGACGTAGACGGGGCCGTCCGTTCCTGCGATGGCGACGGAGAGGCCCGCATTTTCGAGGATGGCGACGGCATTTTCGAATGATTTGAGACGCGGCTCTGTGTGCTTGTCGGCCTCGATGCGCAGTTCGTCAATCGCGTACTGGATGGAGAGCGCCGGGCCGTGCATGGGCCAGAGCGCGGCGAAATCGTTCTGCCGTGCCGTGCCCGCGAGGCGCAGCGCCCCGAGCATCGCGGCCCCTGCGACGAAGAGCAGCAGCACGGGGATGAAGACCATGAGGAACTGCGCCGTCAGGATGCGTTTTTTGAGCGAGATGTCGCGGATATGGCGCACGAGAAAGCCCCCTTTCGATGTCGGTTTCCTACATTCTACCATGAAACCGGCGGGAAGAAAGGGGGCTTTTGTGCGTGCGGGGCAAAGTTTCTGCTTCTGAAATATTTTGTTTAGATTTTGTTTCGAAATGGTTGCGGCGCTGTTTCAAACTGCCTGCTATCATAAGAACTGTCCCAAGGGAAACAGCAAAATGAAAAACAAGCAGATAGATAGCAAGGAGGAATCCATCATGGATATGGAAAAAATGAACAACGTGCAGAATCAGGCAAAAGGCGCTTGCAAGAAGTATTGGAAGAAAGGCCTCGCAGCCGTCGTCGCGCTCGCCATCCTCGGCGGCGCGGGCGCGGTCTATGACGTCCAGCAGAACAAAGCCGAGCGCGCGGCGCGGGACGCAGCCCGCAGTCAGCTCGTTGCGAGCCAGGCGGCGCGTGAGAATGTCACGCTGATCAGCGAGGACGAAGCGAAGGCGAAAGCCGCCGAAGCCGTCGGCATCGACGAGAGCTCGCTGACGTTCAAAAGCGTCGGCCTCGAAAACCTCGCACTGCAGAAGGGCGACAAGAAGGATGGCGACAAGAAAGAAAAGTTCGAGAAGAAGTCGCACAAGGAGGACGGCAAGCACAGCGAAGACTGGTACAAGAACCATGACAATCATGACAGCCATGACCGCGACGACCACGAGCGCGACGATCATGATGGCTACGACCACGATGGCATGCAGCACATGGCACAGCCGGGCGGAGCACCGCAGGGCATGATGCAGGGCCAGCCGCCGCAGGGCATGATGCCGCAGGGAGCGCCGCAGAACGGTCAGCAGCCCCCGCATGATTTCCGCTTTCATCCGGCCTACAAGATCGCCTGCTCGCATGGCGATGTGAAGTATCGCGTCATGGTTGATGCCGTGACGGGCAACGTCATGATGTGCGACGTCGATTGAGAAAGGCCTCCCTCCAATATCATATAGACGAGAGAAGCTGTGCGTTTTTGCACGGTTTCTCCTGTGCAAAAAAACATCCTGTGAGGAAAATGACTTCTTCACAGGATGTTTTTTTCAGGGGAAATCAGCCGAGATCTTCGCCGTTCGTCTCGATGACTTTCTTGTACCAGTAGAACGACTTCTTGCGCGAGCGCGCGAGCGTGCCTTTGCCTTCGTTGTCCTTGTCGACGTAGATGAAGCCGTAGCGCTTCTCCATCTCGCCCGTGCCAGCGGAGACGAGGTCGATGGGGCCCCACGGGCAGTAGCCCCAGAGGTCGACGCCGTCTTCTTCGACGGCCTTCTTCATTTCCTCGATGTGTGCGCGCATGTAGTCGATACGCGCGTCGTCGTGAACCATGCCATCGCTCTTGTCCGGCGTTTCGTGGAGGCCGATGCCGTTCTCGACGACCATCAGAGGCACTTCATAGCGCTCCTGCAGGACGTTGAGGATGTAGCGCAGGCCGACGGGGTCAATCGCCCAGCCCCAGTCGGATTCTTTGAGGTACGGGTTGTGGACGCTCTTTGAGAAGCCGCCCTGGCGGTCGATGAGGTGCGTCGGGTCGCACGACGTCGCTTCGCTCATGTAGTACGAGAACGCGAAGTAATCGACTTTGCCTTCGGCGAGGATGTCGAGGTCGCCGTCCTCCATCTCGATGTGGTAGCCCTTGTTTTCCCACTCCTTGATGATGTAGGAAGGATAGTGGCCGCGCACCTGCACGTCGCCAAAGAAGAACGATTTGTCCATCTCTTTGAGCGCGGCGACCTGGTCGCCCGGGTTGCAGGTCTCTGGGTACACCGGCGTCATGGCGAGCATGCAGCCGATCTTGAAATCCGGGTTGATCTTGTGGCCCTCGATGACGGCTTTTGCCGATGCGAGGAATTCGTGATGCGCGACCTGATAAAGCGTTGCAAACTTGTCTTCGCCGTCTTTGTAGACGACGCCGGAGTTCGTGAAGGCCGTGAACGGCACATCGACGTTGCGCTGGTTGTTGATTTCGTTGAACGTCATCCAGAATTTGACTTTGTCCTTGTAGCGCTCAAAGCAGGTGACTGCGAATTTCACGAAGAGGTCGACGAGTTTGCGGCTGCGCCAGCCGCCGTATTTCTTGACGAGCGCGAACGGCATTTCGAAATGCGAGAGCGTGATGACGGGCTCCATGCCGTACTTGTGCATCTCGTCAAAGAGGTCGTCGTAGAATTTCAGGCCGGCCTCGTTCGGCTCGGCGTCATCGCCGTTAGGGAAGATGCGCGTCCATGCGATGCTCGTGCGGAAGCATTTGAAGCCCATCTCGGCAAGCAGCGCGATGTCCTCTTTGTAGTGATGGTAGAAGTCGATGGCGTCATGGTTCGGGTAGTTCTTGCCCGGCAGCACACCGTCCGTGATTTCGCGCGGCACGCCGTGACGCCCTGCCGTCATGACGTCAGCGACCGAGACGCCCTTGTCGCCTTCCTGCCAGCCGCCTTCGAGCTGATGGGCAGCGACCGCGCCGCCCCATAAGAATCCCTTTGGAAATGGCATATTGTATGCTCCTTTTATCGTTGTCCGTTAGAAGATGACTCTTGATTTGTTTGGCAAGATCATCCTACTACTCCCCCAGTCAGCTTCGCTGACAGCCCCCTCGGGGAGGGGGCCTGAGGAGGGAGGTTATTTCTCCAGTTCTTTTACTTTTGCTTCGAGCTTTTCAATCCGCTCGTAGCTGTCAATGAATTCGAGTGCGATGGTCTTGAACGCTTCGGCGCTCATGAGCTGGTCTTCGGCGTGCACCATGAGCAGGCCGAGCGGGCCGACTTCGCCATTTGCTTCTTTTTCGAGCAGGCCGGCATGCGCGTTGTGGCCCTCGACGAACATCTCGTCGCCTTCCTTGATGAGCTTCTTCGCGCCGTCAAAGTCGCCGCTCTTGGCTGCGCGGATGGCCTCGATGTACGAGCTGCGCGCCGTGCCGACGGCCGAGATGATCTGGAATGCAGTGAGTTCGAGTCCTTCCATTGTGTCTCACGCCCCCATCTTCTCGCGGGCGAATTTCAGCACGCCGGCGCCGTCCATGCGGCCGTAGAGGCGCATGTCGATGGGCTCGACGGGACGGCCTGGGCACTGCTCGGCGATCTTCTTCGCCTGGAAGCGGACCTGGGGGCCGAGCAGGATGACATCGGCATCCGCGGCCTTGTCCTTCGCTTCGGACGTCGGATATGCGGCGATTTCGCAGTCAAAGCTGTCCGCTTTCGCAGCTTCCTGCATCTTCTTGACGAGGATGCTCGTGGACATGCCGGCAGCGCAGAGAAGAACGATTTTTTTCATGATGGTTTCCTCCTAAGAATCTATGGTCGTGATGAATGGGCAAAAATCAGGCCGCTTCCTGCTCTTCTTCGAGCATCTTCTTGTCCTGCATGCGGACAAATGGGAAGTAGATGGCCGTCGAGAGCGCGAGGTTGATGATCTGGATGACAGCGCCCTGCCAGCCATCGAGCAGGAGCCCGGCGATGATCGGCGGCGTCGTCCACGGCACCTGCACGGCGCCAAACGGCGACATGAAGCCGATGGCAATCGCGGCATACGTCACATAGAACGCGGCGAGCGGAGCGACGATGAACGGGACGAGCAGGTATGGGTTGAAGACAATCGGCAGGCCGAAGATGATCGGCTCGTTGATGTTGAAGAGGCCCGGTACGGTCGCGATCTTCGTGATGGATTTCATCTGGTCGGATTTCGAGATGAGCCAGCTGGCGATCAGGAAGCCCATTGTGATGCCGCAGCCGCCGGATTTGTAGAAGACATCATCGAGCTGCACCGTGAAGATTTTCGCAGCGGGATTATTGACGAGCTGCTGGCCGGCGTCGAGGAGCGCCTGGTTGTCGAGCGAGTTCGCGATGAGGAGCGGCTTCATGACGCCGCCGACGACGTTCGGGCCATGGATGCCGGCCCAGAACAGGATGGACTGGAGCGAGGCGACGATCGTGCCGCCGATGATCGTATCGGAGAGGCCCTGCAGAGGCACCTGGATGATCTTGAAGATGAGTTCAGGGAACGTGGTGTTGAAAGCGAAGTGGCAGACGCCATAGATGACGGCGGCCGTCGTGAAGAGGATGATACCCGGCGTCAGCGCTTCGAACGCGCGGACGACGCCGCCCGGCACGGCTTCCGGCATCTTGATGCCGAGGTGATTCTTTTCGCAGTAGCAGCAGACCCACGCGGAGAAGAAGCTGACGAGGATGGCCGTGATGACGCCGTTGCTGCCCGCCCAGGCTTTCGGGATGACATCATTGACGACAGCGCCGTCTGGCGTCGCCGCAAACGGCGGCAGGATGATGATGAACGTCGTGAGCGCGAGGATGGAAGCCATGATGGCGTCGCAGCCTTCGGCCTCGACGTACTTGTACGTGATGGCGAGGACGGCGATGACGGCGAGCACGGAGAACGTGCCGCCGGCGACGGCGTTCAGAGGAATCGTCCAGTCTTTGCCGAAGATGTCGGCCATGAATTCGGCATAGCCAGGAATCGGCAGGTTTGCGAGCAGCAGGAACACGGAGCCGCAGATCGTGAACGGCGTCGTCATGATGAAGCCATCGCGCAGCGCGGTGACGGCGCGGATGTCCGCGAAGCGCCCCATGAGCTCCACGAACTTATCAAAGAGTTCTTGTTTTGTCATGTTCCTTTTTCTCCCCCAAGAATCATAAAATGATGTCGTTTTTCTGATATGTATGACAGATTTGAATCTTTGAGACGTCCGCTGCGCGCGTGGCGGATTTCCTTTCGACGAGTTCATAGTAACACGATAGAAAACTGTCTGCAATACTTTGGAATCCGATGGGAATGGCGTTTCAGGGAAACAAAAAAAGCGAAACGTGCTATGAAATAACGTTTCGCTTTTGTTTGGCTACAGCACCCTACTACTCCCCCAGTCAGCTTCGCTGACAGCCCCCTCTAGAGGGGGCCAAAGCTCACCAGAGGCGGTCTTTCGCGTTCAGGCGTCCGAGGTAGCCTTCGAAATCATCGTAGTTCTTTTCGATGTGCGCTTCGTCGCGGCTCAGGACGATGGAGAACAGCACGTCCATGATGTATCGCACGCCGACGGAGAAGACCGTGCCGCCGAAATCGAGGTACTCGATGGTGTTCGCGACGTAGAGAAATTCGTCGGCATAGCGCGCGAGCGGCGCGTCTTTTGAGATGGAGAGCAGCACGATCGGGACGTGGCGTTCCGTGAGAATCTGCGCCGTGCGGATGAGGCGGCGGTTTTCGCCCGTGCGGCTGATGAGGATGGCGAGGTGCGTCTTGTCGGAATACTGCGCCTGCGCGAACTGGCTGTTCATCGCCGTGTGCAGCACGGCGGGGCGGCCGATCTGCAGCAGGTTGTAGATGGCCATCGACGCGAGGTCGGCGTTCTGATCGTAGGCGTAAAAGTCGATGACGGACGCATGCATCATGCGGTCGGCGACACGGTCGAGCGCGTCGGTGTCGAGCTCGTTTTTCGTTTCCTCGATGGCTTCGACTTCGATGGCGGCGATTTTCCGCAGAATGCCCTCCGCTGTGTCCGTGTTCTTGATCGGGCGGTGGATGATGCTGCGTCCTTCTGGTGCGACGCGGTTGACTTCACTGATGAATTTGAGCTTGAACTCGTTATAGCCCTTGAGGCCGAGCTTCTGGCAGAGCCGGAAGACGGCGGCCGGACTCGTGAACGTCTTTTCCGCGAGCTCGCGCGTCGTGAGGTCGGCGATTTCGGCCGGGTGCGCGAGGATGTAGTCGACGATGTTCTGCTCCGTCGAGGAAAAGCGTTCCGTTTCGTGCATGGCTTTCAAGAGCCGCATAAAAGCCTTCTTTCTAAATCAATGAACGTCAGATGAGGTAGCGCAGGCACAGCGCGACAAAGCAGCAGAGCGCGAGCGCGAACGTGAAGAACTCCACCTTGCGGATGGGCTGCACGAGGTGCAGCGGGATGTCCATGACGCGCGGCACGTTGCTCGCGAAGAGCGAGATGGCGATCGAGATGTAGAGCGCCTCGCCCATCAGCGATGTCACGCGCGCCTCTGAGATGGCGCGGAACAAGAGGTAGATGCCGAAGGCGATGAAGAAATAGGCGACCTTGTCGCCGTGACCGTAGAAGCGGGACATGAGATCACGCCCTTTCGTTGATTTTGATACTTCATTATAACATGGAAAGGTTCGCAACGGAATTCTTATTTTTACTTGTTCTATTCGAGAAATACAGGAAATAAGTGCCAGTGGAATAAGCAGAAGAACCGTTGACTGAATCAATGGTCTGACGTATAATAGAAACATCAGAAAGACAGTACGACAAGGGACGTGGGAAATCCCAACGGCGGGCGGCACATGCGATGGCTGCCTGGCCGGTGTCGGAATCGCCTTTTGGGATTTTAGGAAATTCGAGATAGGAAAAGAGCCTTCGGAGCTGGCAAGCTTCGGAGGCTCTTTTCCATATCGCAGCATGATGGTCTCCCACGGCTCAGACGGCGTAGCGCAGGACGGCGTCTTTTCCCGCTGCGACTTCTGCGCCGATGCTGCCCGTCGGCGTGAGATCGCGGACTTTTTCGTAGTTGACGATCAGGACGGGGGAAATCAGGTTGATGTGGCGTTTCTTGAGCAGCGGCAGGTCGAGGTGGAGGATCGGCGTGCCCGCTGTGACGTGTTCTCCTGACTGATGGAGCGCTGTGATGCCTTCGCCGTCGAGGATGACGGTGTCGAGGCCGACATGCACGAGCACCTGCACGCCGCTCTCTGTCGTGATTGCGAAGGCGTGCTTCGTCTCAAAGAACAGCGTGATCTCGCCATCGACGGGCGCGAGAACGTCCGCGCCTTCGAGCAGGATGGCACAGCCGTCACCCGTGAGCTTTTCGGAAAAGACGGGGTCGGGGACGCTGGCGAGCTCGACGACTTTGCCGGAGACGGGCGCGAGAATCTGATTCGTCATAAGAAACACCTTCTTGGTTTTGTTTTCTACTACATTCTAAATTCTTTGCTCTTATTTTACTCGTTTTTGCGAACCGTTGCAAGATACAACGATGAATTTTTTGTGACCTTTTGCGCAGGATCAGGGCGGGTTCGGGATATTTTTGCTGACGGCCGTATGGTGGATGATGTCGTCGACGCGCAGGTCGATGGCGAGTTCCTGCTTCATGAGCGTCTCGGCCGTATCGAACTCGCGCGGCTTGTCTTCGCGCAGGCCCCGGATGTAGTGCTGCCATGCGCTGATCGTGATTTCCGTCGATTTCTGCCGCTGCCGTGCGAGGTAGCCTGCGCCTTTCGGCACGTCGATTTCGTCGAGCTTGGCCTGCCGTTTCTTCAGCGCAGGCAGGACATCTTCTTCGAGGAAGTCCGCGATCTTTTCGCGCTGCTTTTTCGAGAGGCGGCCGTCCGACGTCTTGTTCATCGAGGCAAATGTCGCTTTCTGCGAGGCGAATGTCGCGTTGTATTCATCGACGATGGGCTTCGTCGCGTCGATATAGCTTGCGATGTCGTCATTGACGAGCGGCGAGATCGTGTCGAGATAGTTGCGGTAGTTTTTGATGTAGGCGACCTGCCAGTGGCCGTCCTCGGCTTCTTCGAGGACGACGACGAGTGTGAACGAAGTGTCGGTGTCATCCTCTCTGACGTTCACGTCAGCCGTGGCGGTCGTGCCCTCGTGCGTGATGCTGCCGACGGAGACGAGCGTCGTATTGCGGAGCTGCGTGCGCGCAAGGAAGCGCTCGAAGTCGATGCCGAGCTGGTGGCCTTTCAAAATGTCGAGGCCGTCCGGCAGCGTCCAGAGACCGCTGTCGACGCGGCGCAGGATCGCTTCCTGCGTGCCGCGCGTGAGCTCTGGCTTCACGAGGATGTAGAATTTCTCGAACAGCACGCGCGTCTTCGGCGTCAGTGTCGCGTCGTAGGCAAAGAGGTCGCGCGTGAGGTCGTCGTATGCCTGGCTCGTCAGGAGGTCGAGGTTGACATAGCGGGCGAAGGTCTTGCTGTCGCGCTTTTCAATGGACGTCTGGACTTCCTTGAGCGCGTATTCCGGCGTCCGCATGTAGAAAAAGATGTACCAGATGCTCATGGCAATGCCGATGGCGGCGATGAGCACGAGCACAAAGAACCGTCGCTGCCGCTGGATGCGCCGCTGCCGCCGCGCGATCGAGCGCTTCCATGTGATTTCGTCCAAAATCCGACCTCCTTTCATCGTACCTTCTAGTTTACCGATTCCCCGGCTTGTTTGCAACTGATTCTTTGTGGTAAACTGAAAGTGGAAGGAATCAGACAACAATCAAAGAAAACGCGAGGAGCGCAAAGGAGGCGGCGGCGATGAAATGGATCAACCACCAGGTCGTGACGGGCGTCGTCGTCTATACGGCGACCGCCGACCTCCTGCTGACGGCCTACAGCATGGCGGGCGCGATCCTGCCGGACAAGATCGAGGGCAATCCGCGCGCCGGGAATTACTGGACATGGCGCAGCCGCCATCGCGGCTGGTCGCACTGGCCCGTGCTCTATCTCGCGCTGCTCGGCGTCTCGCGCCATTTCGCGCAGGGCGACTACGGCGGCGTCATGGGCGGCGAGCTCGCGACAATCGGCAGCTACATCGCCATCGGCGCGCTGCTGCACATCGCCGAGGATGCCGTCTGCGGCAACGTCCCGATTGTCACGCCGAACCGCAAGCACGGCATCAAACTCTTCACCGTCGGCAGCGTTTTCGAATATCTCTTCGCCATCGCTATCGTGCTCGCGTGCTACGCGGGAAAGACGTGCGCGGGCGGATGAAGATTAGAACGAATTTTGCAAAGGAGCGATGTTCATGCGACCCATCCCTCATCCCGGCCGGCCGGGCAAAGTCCTGCGCCTGCTCGCGGAGAAGTATCCGACGAAGGAGGCGGTCATGAGCCGTCTCATCTACCTGCAGGGACAGCTCGTGCTGCCGAAGGGCGTCGAGCATTTCATGAGCGACCTGCACGGCGAATATGCGGCGTTCTACCATATCCTCAACAACTGCTCGGGCGTCATCCGCGAGAAGGTCGATTATGTCTTCGGTGCGCGGATGTCGAAGGAGGAAAAGGCGGAGTTCTGCACGCTGATTTATTACCCGAAAGAAAAAATCGAGCAGATGACGGCGGCGCGGCGGGCGACGCCCGCGTGGTATCGCGAGAACATCGCGCGCTGCCTCGCGCTCGCGCGCCTCATGAGCTGGAAATATCCGGCCTCGCGCCTGCCGGGGCTCATCCCCGCGCGGCTGCGTCCCGTGCTCGTCGAACTGCTCGCGACGCGGCCCGAGGCGGACGCCGCGCAGCTCGCGTATCAGCAGCGGCTGCTCGCGAGCATCGTGCAGGCCGATGCGGGCGCGGAGTTCCTCGAGGATTTCGCGGCACTCGTGAAGCGGCTCGCCGTCGCGGAATTCCATTTCGTCGGCGATTTCTTTGACCGCGGCGGGCGGCCCGACGCCATCCTCGACCGCATCATGGCGCTGCCCGAGGTCGATATCGAGTGGGGCAACCATGACGTGCTCTGGATGGGCGCGGCGCTCGGCAGCCCGGCCTGCATCGCGACGGTCGTGCGCAATTCCCTGCGCTATGACAATGTGGACGTGCTCGAACGCGGCTACGGCATCAGCCTGCGGCCGCTCGTGACATTCGCGCAGCATCTCTATCCCGATGAAGCGCCCATCCGCGCGGCCGAGCGCGCCGCGACGATCCTGCTCTTCAAGGTCGAGGGGGCTCTCATCGAACGCAATCCCGACCTCGGCATGGCAAATCGCCGCCTGCTGCACTGCATCGACTTCCGCAACGTCTGCGCCGTGCTGCCGAGCGGCCGCTACGAGCTCCGCAAGGCGTATTTCCCGACGATTGACGAGGACGCGGTCGACCCGTATGTGCTGACGCTGGAGGAACGCGAGATTCTGGACGGCCTTGTGACATCGTTCACGGAAAGCCCGAGCCTCCGCCGCCATGTCGATTTCCTCTACCGCAAGGGCAGCCTCTACCTCGTGCGCAACGGCAACTTGCTGTTCCACGGCTGCGTGCCGCTGACGGAGGACGGCGCGTTTCGCGAGATTACGTACGATGGCAAAAAATATGCCGGACGCGCCTGGCTTGATTTCTGTGACCAGATGGCGCGCGCGGCATATCTCTATCATGAGCAGGAAGCGCTCGACTTCATGTATTTTCTCTGGTGCGGGCGGCTCTCGCCGCTCTCGGGCCGCGAAGTGCGGACGTTCGAGCGCACGTTCCTCGCCGACAAAACGACGTGGGAGGAGCCGGCCGACCCGTATTACCGCCTGCTCGACGACGAGGAAACCTGCGAGCGCGTGCTGAAAGAATTCGGCCTCTCGCCGAAGAAGGGGCACATCATCAATGGCCATGTGCCCGTGAAGGTCAAGAAAGGCGAATCGCCCGTCAAGGCGGGCGGCCGCGCCATCATCATCGACGGCGGCTTCTGCAAGGCGTATCACGAAAAGACCGGCATCTCGGGCTTCACACTGATTTCGAACTCCCGCGGCCTGCGCCTGCTCGCGCATCAGAAAATCGCCGACGTCCGCACGGCTCTTGCCGACAACGGCGACATCGAATCCGTCTCCGAAACCGTCGAGCTCGCGACGATCCACACGACCGTCGGCGACACCGACAAAGGAAGAGCCATGCAGGAAGAAATCACGGACCTCTACAACCTGCTGCTTGCATACCAGAATGGCGTGTTAAAACCACAAGCGTAGCTTTTGAGATAGCCTCCCTCTCAGAGGGCAATGCCATTAAGTTAAGGGCGAAGTCATTCAAACTTTTGCCTCCCTCTCAGAGGGAGGGGGACCGCGAAGCGGTGGTGGGAGTAGTAGGGGATGAGAGACGAACGAGTTTTGCGTTGCGGCTAAAGTCCTTTAGCTATGATCGCATGACTTGTTTGTCTCCAGCATCCTACTACTCCCCCCGCCCTTCGGGCCCGTCCCCCCTCAATGAAGGGGGCTGGAGTTCGAGCAGCGTCGCTACTTATTCACGCTCCCGGCGCCATCAGCGCGCACGGCACGTGCACGGTGCATTTTCCGCAGACCTCGCTGCCGACGCTGTTGCTGCCCGTCCCGTCTTCATTCGTATACGAGCTGCCGAAGTCCTGATAGGCTTCGGCATTTTTCTTCAGGATGGCAAAGCATTTGTGCCGGTCGTAATGCGAGGTGCCGTCCGATGCCGTCAGCGCCGCCGTCGGGCAGCGGCGCAGGCAGGCGCCGCATTTGCCGTTCTTCTTGTAGAGGCAGTATTCCGTTTTGAGCGGCTGGCCGGGCGTGATGTCGAGGTTGGTCACGACCGTCGTATAGCGGCCGCAGCCGCCGGAGCGCGTGATCAGCATGTTGTTGATGCCGAACGTGCCGAGCCCCGCGAGATACGCGAAATGACGATGCGACCAATGGCTCACGAGCTTCTCGCGGTCGAACGTCGAAGCCGCCTGCGCAACGGCGGCGCGGACGCCGTGCCCCGCAAGCAGCGCGATGAGGTCGTCATTCATGGTACCAAACATCGCATTCGTGTCCTCGTATGCCTTTGCCCACTGCGCCGAGGCGAGGCCCGCGCAGGAATTCGTCTCGGCGAGCTCCTTCGAGAACGGCACGAAGACGACGAGCACGGTCTTTGCGCCCGGCAGCACATCCTCTGGCATTGCGTGTTCGGGGATGCGCTCGCGGACTTTGGCGAGCAGGGGATGATGCGCGTCGGCAAAGCCAGCAAGCGGTGCGCGCCAGATCGGCGCGATGCCGTGCGCGGCGCGGTAGTCTTCGAGGAATGATGCAATATGCGCTTCGAGCGCTTCTTTCGTGATGGCCGTTGTCATGATGGATGCCCTCCATATATTTCTTTCTAGTTCATTCAGCTCTTCGTTTCTTTGCTTCTTTTATACCACGATGCTGGACAAAGCGGAAGAACGAAGGTAGAATAGGGGTATCACGAAAGATGATGAAAAGAAGGAACGACGATGGATGACATCCGCCTCCGCACGCTGCTCGCCGCCGTGCGGCTCGGGAGCTTCAGCAAGGCCGCGGCCGAGCTCCACACGACGCAGTCCGCTGTTTCGCAGACGATGCGCCGCCTCGAGGACGAGCTCGGCTGTGCGCTGCTCACGCGCACGCATGCGGGCGTCGCGCTGACAGACGAAGGACGCGCCCTGCTGCCCGCCCTGCTCGCGGCCGACGCCGCGCTCGTGCGCATGAAGGAAGAAGCCGCTGACCTCCAGCGCGGGCAGGAACCCCCGATTGCCATCGGTGCATTCTCGAGCATCTCGAACACCTGCCTGCCGCGTTTTCTGAAGGGCTATCAGACCGCGCACCCGCGCGTCCGATACCGCATCTTCATCGGCACGGACATCCTCTCCGAATGGCTACTCGCTGGCAAGATCGACATCGCGCTCGGCGATGAAACACGGCTTGGCAATTTCATGTTCACGCCGCTCGCCGATGACCGCTATTTCGCCGTCGTCCCGCGCGGCAGCATCCCTGAAGAAAAGAGCACGCTCACGCAGGACGAGCTTGCCCATCTGCCGCTCCTCATGGCTCCGCGCAACGCTCTCGGCGAACATCTCGAGGCTCAGGCCGACAGCCAGACCATCATCGACTGCGACGACGACTCCACGCTCCTCTCCATGGCCGCTGCCGGCCTCGGCGCGACCGCCATGCCAGCTCTCAGCCTCAAAAGCCTCCATCCCCTCCCTGAAAGCGTCCGCATCCTCCCGCTCGTCCCCGAGACCAAACGCGTCCTCGGCTATGCGACGCGAAAAGAGATAGCGCCGCAGATGCAGGCGTTCGGGGCGTATTTGAAAGAGGTGTGGGGATGACCCCTTTTTATCGTTTCTTCATCGTGCATTGTGTATTGCGAAAATCGGCGGTATAATAAGAATATGAAGACCATATTTCAAGATCGCCCCATCGAATGGGACGATGAGAAGAATGAAATCAATGTGCGGAAGCATGGAATCAGCTTCGAGACGGCGGCCTATGTTTTTGCAGACGAGAATCGCATCGAGCTTTACGACGAACTTCATAGTGATGAGGAAGACCGGTATCAGGTCATCGGCCGTGTCGGGAAAGTGCTCTTTGTGATTTATACGGAACGTGGCGAGGCTGTCCGGTTGATTTCTGCACGTTACGCGACCGCAAAGGAGAGGAGGGTTTATTATGGCAATTCATAGAGTATTCATTCATGAAGGGCAGAAACCGCCAGCGTCTGCGATTGCAGAGGCGGAACGCGCATCGCGTATGCCTATCAATTTTGAAGATGCGCCGGAAATGACGGAAGAACAACTGGCAAAGGCTGCTGCCATCGCCCGTGCAAGGCGTGCGGCCCGCCGGAAGAGCAATCTGACCATCCGCATGCCGCAAGAGACGATTGACAAAGCCAAAGACCTCCTCGGTGATGGCTATACCGGCGTGTTGCGCCGCCTCATCACGAAGGCAATCAATCATCCAGAACTGCTGAAAGACTGTCTTTGACGTGGAATCCCCCAGCTTGCAGTGGGGGATTCTTTGTATTTGAAAATTGCTGGAGAGGATGATCTTTATGACAGCAGAAGAAAGTCTTGCAAAGCTGAAAACCGGCGCCGCAGCCTATGCAGCGAGCGGCGCATTTTCGGGAGATGTATCGGAGGCTGTGCGGCAGCGGACGGCGGAGGGGCAGCATCCGTTTGCTACTGTCGTGACGTGCTCGGATTCGCGCGTGATTCCCGAAGCGATTTTCTCGTGCGGCCTCGGCGAGCTTTTCGTCATCCGCACGGCGGGCAGCGTCGTCGGTGCGCATGAGCTTGCGAGCATCGAGTATGCGGCGCACCATCTGCATGTGCCGCTGACGGTCGTGCTCGGCCATACGCATTGCGGTGCGGTCGCGGCGGCCATCGCGGGCGAGACGGAGGGCAACGTCGGCGTCATCACGCAGGCCATCCGCACGGCCATCGGCGACGAAAAGGATCCGACAAAGGCGGCCTGCCAGAATGTGAGAAACTCCATGCGCTGCATCCGCGAAGACCTCGCGGGCGGCGAATCGCATCGCGTCTGCGGGGCGCTCTACGACATCGCGTCGGGGCAGGTGACATGGCTTGAGGAAACCGGCAATCACGAGATCTGAGTATAGAAAATCGCCGCTGCACGGATGAGGCAGCGGCGATTTTTGTGCGGTTTCCAATCGTGAAGGGAATCAGTGGACGGCGTACTTCTTTACAAATGCTTCGACCGGGATCGGCGGGGAGAACAGGAAGCCCTGCAGGTAGTCGCAGTCGGCTTTCAGCAGATGGTCTTTCTGGAATTCGGTTTCGACGCCTTCGGCGACGATCTGCATGCCGAGGGTCTTTCCCATGTGGATGACGTGGTCGACGATGACGCGGCCGCGCGTCTTTGTTTCGTCGGAGAAGCGCAGGAAGAACATGTCGAGCTTCAGCGTCTTGGCACGGATGTTGCGCAGCGTGTTGAGCGACGAGTACCCTTTGCCGAAGTCGTCGATCTCCACGTGGAAGCCTGCGTCGATGATGTCATCGACCATCTTGCTCTGCGAGACGACGGCCGATTCCGTGATTTCGACGCGCAGCTTCTCTATTGGCAGCTTGTATTTCCCGATGAGCTCCTGCAGCGTCTTTGCGACGTCGAGGTAAAGGAAGTCTTTCGGCGAGACGTTGATGGAGAGCGCGAGGTCTGAAAAAGCCGTGCCTTCCCAGCTCTTGAGCAGCTGGACGGTCTTTTCCCAGACAAAGCGGTCGAGCTGGGCGATCTGTCCTGACTCCTCGAAGCACGGGATGAACGCGCCCGGCGAGACGATGGAGCCGTCGCCCTTGATCCAGCGTACGAGCACTTCGGCGGCCGCGAGCTTTTCCTCGCGGTCGAGCTGCGGCTGGAGGTAGAGGTGGAACTCGTTCTGCGCCAGCGCGTCCGTGAAGCGGTTGACCATTTCCTGCTTGTTGATGGCCGTCTCCCAGAGCTTCTTCGTGTAGTGCGCGCTGCCGATGTTGTAGTCGTTCTCGATTTCCTTGCGCGCCATGTCGGCACGGTCGATCATGATGGCGACAGGCAGATTCCGGTCGACGACGGCGTAAATGCCTGCATGGATGTGGAGCGGGATGTCGTCTTCCTCGATGACGAAGAGCGCTTCGTCGAGGAACTCCTGCAGGCGCGATTCGAGCGTCTCGTCTGTTGGCTCGAACACGGCGAAGTGGTCGCCAAAGAGCCGTGCAATGAGAGCCCCCGCATGGCACCGCTTGCGGATGGACTCCGCGACGGAGACAAGCACCTCGTTGCCTTTTTCCATGCTGTAGAGGTCATTGATCATGTGGAACTTGCGCAGGTTGATGGAGACCATCGTGAAATCCGTGTCCGGCTGCGCGGCGAGCTGGTGGCGGACGGCGCGCGAGAAGCCTTCTTTGTTGAGCAGCCCTGTCAGCGTGTCGTGCTGGTTCAGGAAATCGGCGTTGTTGTTGTCCTTTTCTGGGATGTCAGCGACTTCGGCCGGCGTCGCTTCGCGCCAGTCGATGAGTTCGAGCGAGGCGACGAGCGTCGTTGCCGCATCGACATGCAGGTTCACGGGCCGCGACGTGATTTCGAAGAGCTGCCGGTTCCGGAGCTCCTGCTTGCGTCGCTCCTTGTCCGTGTGGCAGGCCTGATAGCTGATGCAGTTGCTGCATCGGTGGTTCGAGCCCCAGACCGCATGGCAGGGCTGGCCGTACTGGCAGGAGCCCTTCGCGATGTCGAGCTCGCGGCACTCGTCCGGGTCGACGATGCGCGCGAGCTTGTGTTCTTTCCGATAGGCATCGAGCAGGTCGGCTGCCTGCTGCAGTGTCAGATCCATGGCCTCCATGATACAACATCCTTTCCCAATTCCCAATTTCCAAGTCCCAAGATGCAGATAAGCCCAACACAGCATTCTGCGTTGAGCTTATTATACAACGTTTTCGGGGAAAATGGCCTACTTTCTTGAAATTTCATGCCCTGGGAAAACATGCATTCCCTTGAGGCTTGCAAGAGGTTCACACGTCGGCAAATTCGATCTGCGGCGCTTTCTCGATGAGGCCGTTTCGTTCGGCGAGCGCGTAGAACGTGCGGAGGCCGTCGAGGTATTCGTCAGAAAGATCCCAGCGGATGACGCCGCCGAGGTATTCGTCGAGCTCGTGATAGAGGAACGGCTTCTCGCCGAGGACGGAGCGGATGGCTGCGTCTTTGTGCGCGATGCCATAGGCAAAGCTTTCCTCGATGAGCGCGGCGGCGCGCCTCAGCCCCTCGGGCGAGCGGGCGGCGAAGTCTTTCGTCGCGACCCAGAGCGCGTAGACCATCTTCTTGCCCGTGAGCTTCTTCCATTCGGCTCCGAGGTCGTAGGCGTAGAGCTGCGGGCTCGCGTGCCAGTAGAGGTAGAGCGCGTCGTCGCCGATGAAGAGCGCGGCCGTCTGGTCCTCGGGGATGGGATGCTCGGGTGAGAGGTTCTGCACGCTGTAGCGCGGATTGGCACCGTAGCCGCTGCGGAGGATGATCTTGAGCAGGGCATGCGACGTCGCGCTCTTGGCCGTCAGTGCGATCGGATCGTCTTCGAGCGCTTCGAGGGGCTTTTTCGAGACGAGCAGGATGCTCTCGACGGGGCCGTCAGAAGAAACGCAGACGTGCGGCAGCACGCAGAGCTTTTCCGCGTGGCGCGCGTAGAGGATGGAGGAGACGTTGCTGATGTCGAGACGGCCGGCTGCGATGTCGCTGTTGAGCACGGCGGGCACGCCGCGCCGGATGTCGAAAGCGTCCCCGCTGCCGCCATGGGCGTATCCATAGGCGAGCGGCAGGACGTTGAGGAAGTCGATGTGTCCGATTCTGGGCTTTTGTTGCATGGAAAAACCTCCTTGCTGATTCTGTCCCTTCCATTATATACGCCCGCGGGCGTGAGGCAAAGGGCTTTCTTTTTTGAAAAGGCCGGGATTATTTTTGTGAAATCGTTTTCGCTGGGACATTTCTCCTTGCAAATGAGGACGATACCTGCTATGATGATAGCCAAATGGAATTGCTTTTGAAGGGATTCGAGGTGAAATAATAGAAATGAAAGAGCTTTCTTTCGCAGTGAGCGACGCAGAAGAATTCTTGCCCGTGCTGGATTTCGTGCGGGATGCGGAGCGCCGGATGGGCGGTGCGCGCTCGGTGCTCGTGATGCTCTGCGGGCCGCAGACGGATCTGCCGCTGCTGCTCCAGCTGCGCGGTACGATCCAGCATGGGATGCCGGAGGCGAAGATCGCGGGCATCGTGTCGGCGCAGGCGATTGCGGACGGCCATACGGAGGGGAAAAAGACGATTGTCTCGTTCCTGTTCTTCGAGGACAGCGTGGCAGACGTGCAGCTCTATGATTTCGGTGCGGACGCATCCGAGGCCGTGGGAGGAAAGCTCTCTTCTTTTCTCAGGTCGGAGGAACATCTGCGCGCTGTCGGCCTGGTCGCAGCGGGCGAGCGGCTCGACCTCGAGCCGGTGTTTGATGCGTTCGCGGGCGTGCCGGAAGATGTGGAAGTCTTTGGCGGCATCGCGGAAAATCAACCAGGCGGCGGCTTCCTCTTTGATGCGGAGCACGCGAGCACGCGCGGCCTGCTCGTCCTGACGTTCGCAGGCCGGGAGCTCTCCGTTTCCGTGCATTCGAGCTTCGGCTGGAAGCCGCTCGGCCGTCCGATGAAGATCACGCGGATGAAGGACCCTTTCACGATCCAGGAAATCGACCATCGTCCGGCCATCGAGATCTACCAGACGTATCTCGGCCTCGGGCCGGACGAAGACATCCTGACGGGCATGCTGACGTTCCCACTGTTCCTCCATCGCGACGGGCTGACGCTCGCACGCCATCCGCGGAGCTATGCGCCGGACGGCAGCGTCTATTATGCAGCGGACTTTTATGAGGGCGAGGAGGTGCAGCTCGCCTATGGCGATCCGCAGGAAATCCTCGACACGGCCGACCAGCTGCAGATCGGCATGGCACAGTTCCATCCGCAGTCGATCTTCTTCGTGAGCTGCATGGCGCGCAGCCTGCTGCTGGAAGGCGACACGGAGCAGGAGCTCGCGATGAGCCGTTATGCGCCGTCAGCGGGCTTTTATGCCTATGGCGAGTTCCTGCGCTCCCGGGACCGGATCCTCACGTCGAACATGACGCTCGTGACGGTCGGCATGCGCGAGGGCGCGCCGAGCAAGGTGCCGGTCGAGCTGCCGCGGCGCATTTCGCATGTCGATGCGCGCACGGCCGTCATGCGCCATCTCGTGAATTTCGTCCAGCAGTCGATCGGCGAGCTCGAGGAGGCAAATGAACGCTATCGCCGCCTCGCGCGGCACGACCTGCTGACGGGGCTTTTTAACCGCGGCACGACGGACGAGACGCTCGCGGAGATGGTGCAGGAAGCGGAGCGCGAGAAGCGGCCGCTGACGGTGCTGATGATGGACATCGACGATTTCAAGGGCATCAACGATTCGTACGGCCACGACGAGGGCGACCGGGCGCTCCAGATTGTCGCGCGCATCCTGCAGGAGCAGACGCGCAAGAATGTCGATGTGCCGGGCCGCATGGGCGGCGACGAGTTCTTCGTCATCCTGCATGCGACGGATGCGGAGCAGGCACGCGAGATCGCCGACCGCATCCGCGCGGGCATCGAGGAGCGCGGCCTGCTGCCGGGCGGCCGCCGCATGACGGCGAGCATCGGCGGGGCGTCGTTCTTCCCCGGCGATACGCCGCAGCAGCTCTTCAAGCGCGCTGACGAGGCGCTCTATACGGCAAAGCGCCAGGAGGGCAAGAATTCTGTCGCCTGGGCGTGTGATTGACAAGCTTTTGGCAACTGCCTATAATTGAACATAGGCAGTTGCTATTTTTTTGCAGAAATTTTGATTGATAGAATCAACGAATTGGGAAGGGGCCATTCGATGGATTACGTCAATATCGGCCGTTGGTTCACAATTCTGAATCGGCGCTCGCAGCTTTTTGTGACACAGTGCTGCAAGGACATGAATATCACATACTCGGAATACGTGCTGCTCATCCGCATCTACGATGCCGAAGGCCTGAGCCAGGAGGAGCTCGCAAGCGTGCTGTTCCTCGACAAGGCCGTCGTGACGCGTTCGCTGACGCTCCTCGAGCAGAAGGGGCTCGTGCGCCGCGAACAGGACACGCACGACCGGCGTGTCAAGCGCATTTTCCTGACGGAATACGCCAAGACGCAGAAAGAGTTTTTCCAAGGCATCATCAAGTCGTGGGTGAAGTATCTCGCGGCTGGCATGGATGCGGCCGAGGTCGGCACGACGATCCAGGGCTTCCACGACGCGGCGACGCGTGCGTGCAATGCGGACATCCCTGCGCTCGTCGAGGCGATGAAGGCACAGAAAGAGGAGGAAGCTCCCCATGAATAAAAGAAAATTTGAGGGCGGGCAGGTTTTGCTTGCCCTTTTCTGCCTGCTGGTGATTTCCTGCCTGCCATTTGCGGCGGGGTGCGGCAGCGAGCAGGCGGTCGAGCAGAAAGCGCCGCTCGTCAAATCGATGACGGTCGGCGCGACGGATGGCGCGTCATCCGACACATATGCAGGCACGGTGCGCGGCCGCTATGAGACGAACCTCTCGTTCCAGGTCGGCGGGCAGATCCTCGCACGCAACGTGAACATCGGCGACCGCGTGAGCGCGGGCGACGTGCTCATGGTCATCGATGCGAAGGATGTCGCGCAGAAAGCGAATCAGGGCGATGCTGCCGTCGCATCGGCGAAAGCGCAGCTGAACCTCGCGCAGTCGAACCTCGCGCGCTACAGCGAACTCTACAATGAGGCCGCCGTCCCGGCCGCTGTGCTCGACCAGTACCAGACGCAGTATGACGCGGCGTTTGCGGCGTACCAGAACGCACTCGCCGAGGCCGCGCAGGGGCATAACGCGCTCGGCTACACGAACCTCATCGCAGGCGCAGACGGCGTCATCTCGGCCATGAATGCTGAGGAAGGGCAGGTCGTGGCTGCTGGCCAGACCGTCGCGACGCTCGTCCAGACGGGCGAGCTCGAAATCGAGATCAACGTGCCGGAAAACCATCTCGCCGATGTCCCGGTTGGCCGCGAGGTCGCCATCGATTTCTGGGCGCTCTCGGGCTCGGCAACCGGCACGGTGCGCGAGGTCGCGCCGATGGCCGACAGCGCCGCGCGTACGTATAAAGTCCGCATTTCCGTGCCGAATCCCCCGGACGGCATGGAGCTCGGCATGACGGCAAGTGTTCATGTGACGGGGGCGGCCACCGCGACGGACGAAGGTTATCTCGTGCCGCTCGCGGCCATCTACCAGACGGGCGATTCTCCCGAGGTCTGGGTCGTCGGCGATGACGGCACGGTCGCCCTCCAGCCTGTGACCGTCGAGCAGTTTGACGACAACCAGGTGCGCGTGCATGGCGTCGCGGCAGGCACGACAATCGTGACGGCGGGCGTCCACACCCTGCGCGAAGGGCAGGAGGTTCGGACGAAATGAGGAATCTCACCGAAGTCTCCCTCAAGAACAAGGCGCTCGTCTGGTACTTCATCATCATCACGGCCATCGGTGGCATTTTCTGCTACAACCAGCTCGGCCGCATGGAAGACCCGCAGTTCACGATCCGCCAGATGGTCATTTCGGCGGCCTGGCCCGGCGCGTCTGCTGACGAAATGCAGGACCAGGTCACGGATAAGCTCGAAAAGAAGCTCCAGGACACGCCGGGGCTCGACCACATCAACAGCGAGACGCGCGCGGGCCAGACCGTCATCTACGTCAACCTCGCCGATGACGTGGACAAGGCGCAGATCCGCCAGACGTGGCGCGACGTGCGCAATTTCTGCGAGGACGAGAAGCGCGAGCTGCCGGACGGCGTCTATGGGCCGTACTACAACGATCGCTTTGACGACGTCTATGGCACGGTCTACGCCGTGACGAGTGACGGCTACAGTTATGAAGAAATGCGCCGCGCGGCCGAAGATGCGCGCCGCCTGCTCATGCAGGTGCCAAACGTCCAGAAAGTCGAGCTCGAGGGCGTGCAGGAGGAAAAGGTCTACGTCGAGGCCGAGACCGCGAAGCTCATGGAGCTCGGCGTGAGCCCGAATGCGATCCTGCAGGCGCTCAAGACGCAGAACGAGATGACGGCGACCGGCAAGCTCGAGACAGCCTCCGACAACGTCTACCTGCGCGTCACGGGCACGTTTGACAATGTCGAGGACATCAAGGCTCTGCCGATCAACGCAAATGGCAAGATTTTTCGCCTCGGCGACATCGCGAAGGTCGAGCGCCGCTCCATCGAGCCCGCGCAGCCGAGCATGTATTTCAATGGCGAGCGCGCCATCGGCATCGCCGTTTCGATGAAGGACGGCGGCAACGTGCTCGAGCTCGGCGAGAACCTCAAGAAAGAAGTCACGGCCATCGAGCAGAATCTGCCCGTCGGTCTCGAAATCCACAAGGTTTCCGACCAGCCGAGCGTCGTCAAGGACTCGATTCATGACTTTGTCAAGACGCTGTTCGAGGCCATCGTCATCGTGCTCGGCGTGAGCTTCCTTTCCCTCGGCCTCCGCACGGGCCTCGTCGTCGCGGGCTGCATCCCGCTCGTGCTCTGCGGCGTCTTTGTCGCGATGTACATGCTTGGCATCGACCTGCACAAGGTCTCGCTCGGGTCGCTGATTATCGCGCTCGGCCTCCTCGTCGATGACGCGATCATCGCCGTCGAAATGATGAGCGTCCAGCTCGAGCTCGGCCACAGCCGCTTTGATGCGGCGTGCTATGCGTTCCGCGCGACGGCGAAACCGATGCTGACCGGCACGCTCATTACGTGCTGCGGCTTCATCCCCGTCGCGTTCTCGCAGGGCATGGCGAGCGAGTTCTGCGGCGCACTGTTCCCCGTCATCGGCATCGCGCTCCTGCTGTCGTGGATTGTCTCCGTCATGGTCGCGCCGCTCTACGGCACGTACCTCATCAAGGTCAACGTCGCGACGGATGAAAACGGCCGGCCAGACCCGTACCAGAGCCGTTTTTACAAGTTCTTCCGCAGCGTGCTCGGCTGGTTCCTCACGCACAAGCGCATCGTGCTCGTCGGCACGGCCCTGCTGTTCGCCGTTTCCGTCTTTTCGATGAAATTCATCAAGCAGGAATTCTTCCCGGCGTCGCTGCGCCCGGAAATCGTCGTCGACCTCGAGCTCCCCGAGGGCTCGTCCATCGCCGCGACGCAGGCGGCCGCTGACCGCATGAGCGACTTCCTCGGCCAGCATATCGACGAAATGGACAACTATTCGTACTACGTCGGCCGCACAGCGCCGCGCTTCGTGCTGCCTGTCACGCCGAAAGCCGACGCCGACAACCTCGCGCAGTTCGTCATCGTCGCGAAGGACACCGCGACGCGTGAAAAGCTCGCAGGCGAGCTCCGCACGGCATTCGCCGACGACTTTGGCGACGTCCGCGCAAAGCTCCGCTACATCCAGACGGGCCCGATGTACGAATATCCCGTCATGCTGCGCGTGACCGGCCTCACGCCGGACGAGACGCGCGCACTCGCCGAAGAAGTCGCGAGCCGCGTCGCTGCCGACCCGAACAATACCGACGTCAACCTCGACTGGAACGAAAAGCAGAAGACCATGCACCTCGAGCTCGACCAGGACAAGCTGCGCGCCATGGGGCTTTCCAGCCAGACCGTCTCTCAGACCATCTATACGGAGCTCACGGGCGCGACGGGCGCGCAGTTCTATGCAGGCGACCGCACCGTCGACATCGACCTGCGCCTCGCCAAAGCCGACCGCAGCGATCTCGGCAAGATGAAGGAGCTGCCGATTTATCTCGGGCAGGCGGGCTACGTGCCGCTCGGCCAGATTGCAAAGATTTCTTATGAAGCCGAAGACGGCCTCATCAAGCGCTACAACCTGCGCCCGACCATCACCGTGCAGGCAGGCGTCAAGAGCGGCACGGCAAATGACGCGACGCAGCGCGCCTACGACGCGACGAAAGACCTGCGCGAAAATCTGCCGCTCGGCGCGAGCATCGAAAAAGCTGGTACGCTCGAAGACAGCGAGAAGTCTACGAAATGGCTCATGGGCCCCGTGCCCGCGATGGTCGTTTTGATTATGACGCTCCTCATGTTCCAGCTGCGCAGCGGCAAGGACATGGCGCTGACGCTCCTCACCGCACCGCTCGGCATCATCGGCGTGACCTGGGGCATGCTGCTCTTTGGCAAAGCCATGGGCTTCGTCGCTCTGCTCGGCGTCCTCGCACTCTTCGGCATGATCATCCGCAACTCCGTCATCCTGATTGACCAGATTCAGAAGCACCTCAAAGAGGGCGAGACACCCTGGGACGCCGTCGTCGACTCTGCTGTCCTGCGCTTCCGTCCCATCATGCTGACGGCCGCCGCCGCCATCCTCGGCATGGTCCCCCTCATGACGAGCGCCTTCTGGGGCCCGATGGCCGTCGCCATCGCCAGCGGATTATTCGTCGCGACCGTGTTGACACTGCTCGTTTTGCCGACCATGTATGCGGCGGTGTACCATGTGAAGAAAGAATAAGCCAAGGGGGGTGATTCGTTGAAAACGCGAAAGGTTGGCGTGATTGACGCGGAAACCGTGCGCCTTCTTGCGCTTGAAATTCAACCAATATAAGCATAGCGGATATCTAAAAGCGCATACATGAAAAGGGCGTTCCCAACAGGGAACGCCCTCTCGAAAAGCTCAAGGCAGGTTGACCGTCCTGCATCTCCTAATCAGGCCAAACGGCCATTTGGTGGCGGCTGCCAGTTCCGCCCTCAGTGAGCCTTTTCTTTCATAGCCCAAGTGTATCACAATGCGTGAGGAAAGTCAAAAAAGAGGTGCAAGGTTCTATGGGTAGTATGCGTGATAAAAGTGAATTGGGAAAATGCCTTGCGGGCGAGGTTTATGATTGCCATGCGGCGGTATTCCTGGAATTCAAGGCGAAGACTCGGCGGCTGCTGGCAGAGTATAACCGGCTGGCGTATGAGGAGAAGGAAAAGAAACGCGCCGTTTTGCAGGAGATGTTGGGAGGAATCGGCACGAATGTGTCTATCGGGCTGCCGTTCCTCTGCGATTATGGACGCAACATCTATCTCGGCAATAATGTGTCCATCAACATGAATTGCACGTTCGTGGACTGCAACCGCATTACGATCGGGAACGACGTGCTGATTTCCTCGAACGTGCAGATTTACACTTCGACGCATCCTGTGGAGCTTTCCGAGCGGCTGACGTCTGACTGGAAGCCGGAAACGGATGAATATTTTTGTCGGACGTATGCCAGACCGGTCACGATCGGCAATGGCTGCTGGCTGGGCGGCGGCGTCATCGTACTGCCAGGCGTGAGCATCGGGGATGGCGCTGTTATCGGTGCTGGTTCCGTGGTGACGCGCGATATCCCGGCAAATGTCACAGCGGCGGGCAATCCCTGCCGTGTGATCCGTGAAATCAACAAGAAAGCATGAAGGGGCTCTAAGGATGATGGTTTCTTCTTTGCCGTTGCCGCTTCGCGACATCGTCTTCGGCCAGATGGCTCTCGTGGCTTGTTGCGTTGTGTATCCATTCGTGACATGGCGTTTGCTGTCGTGAAGATGATTTGTGACAAGGTCGTCATCCAGGAAGAGAACAGATGCTTCTATTTCGATAATGCAGCACCCTTGATACTTTCTCGTATCTGCTCTTATGCGGACTTGTTTTGAAAGGTGTTGGAAAATGCGATGGCAGTTCCGAAGTTCTATGAATTTTTCCCTTGCATCCTCCGCGTGCTTGGCGATGGGAAAGCGTATCGCCTGAAAGACGTTACGATGAAATGTGCGGATTTCTGGGAGCTGTCAGAGGAAGACCGGAAGCAGATGCTGCCGAGCAATCGGCAGACGACGCTGGCAAACCGTATCGCTTGGGCGAAAACATATCTGAAGAAGGCAGGATTAGTTGACAGCCCACGACGTGGCTTTGTAGTTCTGACACCAGCGGGAAAGGCCGTTCTCGAAGAGAATCCAGAAAAAGTCACGCTCCCAACGCCCAAAATCGTCCTTGTCGATGGAGAGCGCCTGGCGAATCTGATGATCGAGTATAATCTCGGTGTCACGACAACGCAGACGTATGAGGTGAAACGCGTGGATTATGATTTCTTCAATGAGGATGTCTGAAAGTATCCAAACGAATGGGAGAAGTGCAAGGTTCTATGAATGACATGCGCGACAAGAGTGAATTGGGAAAATGCCTTGCAGGCGAGTATTATGATTGCCATTATGGGTGCTCGTACTGCCGGGCGTGAGCATCGAGGATTTTGAACGCGGAACAGCCGTTGCGTCTTTGAGATGCAGCGGCGTTTTGCTGATTGACGTCGTCTCGTTCTCGCAGTACAATAACAATAAGTAATCATTGCAATATCGAATCCTGTTCACATTTCGCAGAGGAGGACAAACGCGCGATGAAGTATGCGATGAATCTCGAGATGAAGGACAGGCGCTGCGTCGTGCTCGGCGGCGGTCCGGTCGCGCTTCGAAAGGTGCGGCGGCTCGTGCGCGCGGAGGCGGCGGTCACGGTCGTCGCGCCGGTGGCGGTCATGGACCTGGCAGAGCTCGCGCTCACGGGACGCATCCAGTGGGAGAAGCGCAGCTATGAGGAAAGCGACCTCGACGGCGCGTTCCTCGTCGTCTGCGCGACGGATGATGATGACGTGAACACGCGGGCGGCGCAGGCGGCGAAAGCGCGCGGCGCGCTCGTCAATGCGCCGGCGCAGCCTTCGCTCTCGGATTTCACGGTGCCCGCGAGCCTTTCGCGCGGCCATCTGCTGTTCACGATTTCGACGGACGGCGGCTCGCCGGCGCTTTCGCGTGCCATCCGCCAGCAGCTCGAGACGCTGTATCCAAAATCATTCGGCGACTGGCTCGAAATCGTCGCCGCGCTGCGCGAGGAGCAGAAGGAGCATCTCGCGACGGCGCGTGACCGCGAACGGTTCTGGCGCATGGCGCTCGATGACGGGGTTTTGCAGCTCGTGCGGGCGGGCAGGCTCGCCGAAGCAAAGGAGAAAGTTAGTAATGCAGCTCATCTGTCTGGGACTCAATCATAAGACGGCACCCGTCGAGGTGCGCGAGCAGTTTTCCATCCCCAAGACCGCAATCCGGCAGGGTCTTGCGAATCTCGACGACTATGCGGGCCTCGACGAGGTCGTCGTGCTCTCGACGTGCAACCGCAGCGAGATCTATGCGGTCGCAGGCGATGCCGAGGACGGGCTCGCGGAGGCGAAGCAGTTCCTGTTCGACCTCGCGGGAAATGACGACGACATCGACGACTACCTTTATACATATCTCGACGAAGAGTGCATCCGCCATCTGTTCCGCGTCGTCTCGAGCCTCGATTCGCTCGTGCTCGGTGAGGGGCAGATCCTCTCGCAGGTCAAAGAGGCCTATGCCGTTGCGCGAGAGGCCGGCGCGACGTCGACGGTGCTGAACACGCTCATGCACCGCGCCATCGCGACGGGCAAGCGTGTGCGCACGGAGACGCGCATCCAGTTCAATTCCGTGTCCGTCAGCTATGCTGCCGTCGAGCTCGCAGCGGAAAAGCTCGACGGCCTCGCGCACGCGCATGCGCTGATCTTTGGCGCGGGCAAGATGGCCGAGCTCACGGCCGAGCACCTCATCGCGCATGGCGTGACGCATCTCTACGTCGCGAACCGCCACCGCGAGCGCGCGGAAAAGCTCGCGGAGAAATTCGGCGGCGAGGCCGTCGAGTTTGACGGGGCGCTCAAGAACTGCCCCGATGCCGATGTCGTCGTGACATCGACGGGCGCACCGCACTACGTCGTGAAGCCGTGGGATGTGCAGCAGTACATGACAAAGCGGCGCGGCCAGCCCGCATTCTTCATCGACATCGCCGTGCCGCGCGACGTCGATCCGGACGTCGGCGACATCAAGGGCATCACGCTCTACAATATCGACGCGCTCGAAGCCGTCGTCGACGAGCACAAGGCCGAGCGCCGCGAAGAGGCGAAAGCGGCCGAGAAAATCGTCGAGGAGGAAGTGCAGTCCATCGAAGACCGCTTCCAGTATCTCGGCCTGCAGCCGCTCATGGCGCTGCTTTCGAAGCGCTGCGAGCGCATCCGCCAGCGCGAGATGCGCCGCTGGCACCGCAAGCTTTCGGAGCTCGATGAGCAGCAGTGGCGCCACATCGACCACATGACGAAGATGATCGTGCGAAAGATCCTGCGCACGCCGATGATGAAGCTCAATGCCTCGGCCGGCACGCCGGACGAGCGGTTCTACATCGACGCCATGCGCGCCGTCTTCAAACTCGATACGATAGGAGAGACCGGGACTCGTGAAGAAAGACACCATCATTATCGGGACGCGGAGCAGTAAGCTCGCGCTCTGGCAGGCCGATTATGTCATGGATTGCCTGCAAAAGAAATATCCAGAGCTCCATGTCGAAAAGAAGCTCATGACGACGAAGGGCGACAAGATCCTCGACGCGCCACTCGCGAAGATCGGCGGCAAGGGGCTGTTCACGAAGGAACTCGAGCAGGACATGCTCGCGGGCGGCATCGACATCGCCGTCCACAGCCTCAAAGACATGCCGACGGAAGTGCCGGACGGCCTCATCATCACGGCCATCACGAAGCGCTATGACCCGGGCGACGCCTTTGTCAGCAACAAGGCCGCATCGCTCGCCGAGCTGCCACAGGGTGCCGTCGTCGGCACGTCGAGCCTGCGCCGCAAGGCGCAGCTGCTGCACGCACGGCCCGACCTCGTTGTCAAAGACCTGCGCGGCAACGTCAACACGCGCCTCAGGAAGCTCGACGCGGGCGAATACGATGCCGCCGTGCTCGCTGTCGCCGGGCTGAGGCGCCTCGGCTTCGGCGACCGCATCACGGAAGTCCTGCCGAAAAGCATGATTCTCCCGGCCGTTGGACAGGGCGCGCTCGCCATCGAGGCGCGAGAGGACG
Source organism: uncultured Veillonellaceae bacterium (assembly GCA_900315575.1). Classification (GTDB taxonomy): domain Bacteria; phylum Bacillota; class Negativicutes; order Selenomonadales; family Selenomonadaceae; genus Selenomonas_C. The sequence goes on along the minus strand of OMZR01000010.1, from coordinate 17,606 downwards.
ACGCGGAGACGCGCGAACTCGTGACCTTCCTCAATGATGAGGCGACTGTCGCCTGCGCGAAGGCCGAGCGTGCGTTCCTCGCAAGGGTCGAAGGCGGCTGCCAGGTGCCGGTCGGCGTCTATGCGACACCAGAGGACAGCGGCCTCCACGTCGAAGCCGTCATCGCCTCGCTCGACGGCAAGCGCCTCTATCGCGACCACGTCAGTGGGCAGGTCAAAGATGCCGAGACCATCGGTACCCAGCTCGCCGACAAGCTCCTCGACATGGGCGGCATCGACATCATGCACGAAATCGGACTGCTGCTCGACCGGAAGTAAAAGCCCGCCCGCAGTGCCCTGTGCCCGCCACCGCCCCAGGAACGGTGTGCACCGGGCGAAGGGACGTGCAGGCCGGCCGCCGAGACATATTCGCACCCGCGGAAGTCATGCCGTGCTGACTGGTAGAACCTGCAAGGGACTCCCCCCTCTGGGAAGGGGGCTTGCATAAAAGATGTATTCGCAATAATTAGGCACACCATATCTTGTTCGAAAGGCCCTTTTATAGGAACGGAGCCTTTCTTATACGGAGCCCCCTTCTAGAGGGGGGGACGGGCCCGAAGGGCGGGGGGAGTCCCTTGCAGGGCGCGGCAATCCGCAGGACAGATTCTTCCGCGGGTGCGATTTCGAACGTCAAACATCAATTTGGAGAAGAACATCTATGAACCAGAATTCCGCAACCGTCTATCTCGTCGGTGCCGGCCCAGGCGACTATGGGCTCGTCACGTACAAGGCCATCCAGTGCCTGAAGAAAGCTGACGTCGTCGTCTACGACCATCTCGCCGACCCGCGCATTCTCGCGTGGGCGCCGGATTCGGCCGAGAAAATCTATGTCGGCAAGATTTCCGCCCACCATACGATGAAGCAGGGCGACATCAGCCATCTGCTCGCCGACAAGGCGAAGGAGGGCAAGACCGTCGTGCGCCTCAAGGGCGGCGACCCGTTCGTCTTCGGGCGCGGCGGCGAAGAGGGCATTGTCTTGCGCGAAGCGGGCGTGCCGTTCGAGATCGTGCCGGGCGTGACGTCGGCCATCTCCGTCCCGGCCTATGCCGGTATTCCCGTCACGCATCGCGCCATCGCGCGCTCGTTTGCCGTCGTCACGGGTCACAAAGACCCGACGACGGAAGGCGATGTGAACTGGGAGAAACTCGCGACCGCGACCGACACCATCGTTTTCCTCATGGGCATCGCGAATCTGCCGCACATCACCGCAGAGCTCGTGAAATACGGCCGTTCTGCCGATACTCCCGCCGCCGTCATCCGCTGGGGCACGAAGCCCGAGCAGCGCGTCCTCACGACGACGGTCGGCACGGCGGCAGAAGATGTCGTCAAAAACGGCCTGAAGCCGCCGGCCATCTTCATCGTCGGCGAAGTCGTGAAGCTCCGTGACGAGCTCGCCTGGTTCGACCGCCTCGCGCAACGCCCGCTCTTCGGCAAGCGCGTCCTCGTCACGCGCGCCCGCGCGCAGGCCTCAAAGCTCACGACGGCGCTCGAAAATCTCGGTGCTGATGTCCGCGAAGTGCCTGCCATCGCGCTGGCCGCCCCGTCCGATGACTATAAGGCCATCGACGCCGCCATCGGAAAGCTCTGCGATTATCAGTGGCTCATCTTCACGAGCGCCAATGGCGTCGAGCGCTTCTTCGGCCGCCTCGAAAATGCAGGCAAAGACGCGCGCGCCCTCGGCTACGCGCAGGTCGCCGCTATCGGTTCGGCCACGGCTGAAAAGCTCCAGCATTACGGCATCCGCGCCGACGTCATTCCCACGGTCTATCGCGCCGAAGGCATCCTCGATGCGCTGAGTGGCAAGCTCCCGCCGCACGCGAACATCCTGATTCCAAGGGCTGAAAAAGCCCGTGAAATCCTCCCCGAAAAGCTCCGCGAGCAGGGCTATACTGTCGATGTCGCGCCCGTCTACCAGACCGTGACCGCCGACGCGGACGGTGCGGCACTGGCCAAAGAGCTCGAATCGGGCGATTACGACATCGTCACATTCACGAGTTCCTCAACCGTCACGAACCTCGTCAAGATCCTCGGCACCGCCGCACCGCTGAAGCACGCCAAAACCGCCTGCATCGGCCCCGTGACCGCCGAGACAGCCAAGAAGAACGGCATCGAGCCGGATGTCGTTGCTGAGACGTATACTATTGACGGGCTTGTCAGGGCGATTCAAGAGAGTATCTGAAAAATTTTTCTTGTTTTGCATTTATTTTGATAGCCAATAGAGCGATTCTGGTTTTGCAGCCTCCCTCTGAGAGGGAGGCTTGCATGAGAGTATCTTCGCGAGCGTTCATCCTGTCTTCGGGCGGGCGAGGGAACCAATAAGGAATCCGTTAAGGAATCGTCCGTGGATTCCGGTTGGTTCCCTCGCCCGCCCGCGACCACGAACAATCTACGCGACCACGAATAAAACTTTCACTTTCCATACCATACAGGAGATGCATCCCACTATGTACACTCAGAAACTCCGTCCCCGCCGCATGCGCATCACTCCGAACATGCGCGCCATGGTCCGCGAGACCACGCTTTCCGCGAAAGACTTCGTCTATCCGATCTTCGTCGTGCCCGGCACGAACGTCAAGGAAGAAATCCCGAGCATGCCGAACTGCTACCATCTTTCCGTCGACAATGCCGTTGAGCTCGCGAAAGAGCTTGACGAGCTCGGCATCCCGGCCGTCGAAGTCTTCGGCCTGCCCGAGTACAAGGACGCGGACGGCAGCTCGGCCTGGGACATGAAGAGCCCGGTACAGCGCGCCATCGCCGCCATCAAGAAGGAAGTCCCGGATCTCATGATCGTCGGCGACGTCTGCCTCTGCCAGTACACGACGCACGGTCATTGCGGCCATCTCGAAGGCCATTACGTCGATAACGACAAGACGCTGAAGCTCCTGCAGAAAGTTGCGACGTCGCAGGCCGAGGCCGGTGCCGACATCGTCGCGCCGTCCGACATGATGGACGGCCGCGTCGCCGCCATCCGTGAAGACCTCGATGCGCATGGTTTCATCAATGTCTCGATCATGAGCTATGCCGTCAAATATGCCTCGGGTTATTACGGCCCGTTCCGTGATGCGGCTGACAGCGCGCCGCAGTTCGGTGACCGCCGCCAGTACCAGATGGATCCGGCGAACGCCCGCGAGGCGCTGAAAGAGACCGACCTCGACATCATGGAAGGCGCCGACATCATCATGGTGAAGCCGGCACTCGCTTACCTCGACATCGTCCGCCAGGTGCGCGACCATATCCATTTGCCGGTTGCGACGTACAACGTCAGCGGCGAGTACGCGATGGTCAAAGCGGCCGCCGCGAATGGCTGGATTGACGAAAAGCGCATCGTCCTCGAGACGCTCACGAGCATGAAACGCGCTGGCGCCGACATCATCATTACCTATCACGCCATCGACGCCGCCAAGTGGTTGCAGGAGGAATAACCCATGCTCAATCTTTCAAAATCCCTCGCAGCTTTTAACGAAGCAAAAACGTTGATGCCGGGCGGCGTCAACAGCCCTGTCCGCTCCTATGCGAACGTCGACTGCAACCCGCCGTTCATTGCCCGCGCCAAGGGCGATCGCATCTTTGACATCGACGGCAACGAATACATCGACTACGTCGG
>OMZR01000010.1:0-13869 GCA_900315575.1 uncultured Veillonellaceae bacterium | reverse complement strand
TGCAGGAGGCTGTCACGCGCGGCACGAGCTACGGCGCGCCGACGCTGCTCGAAAGCGAGCTTGCAAAGCTCGTGCAGAGCGTCTATCCCTCCGTCGAGATGATCCGCATGGTCAACTCCGGCACGGAGGCCACAATGAGTGCCCTGCGCCTTGCGCGCGGCTATACGGGGCGCGACAAGATTCTGAAATTCATCGGCTGCTACCACGGCCACAGTGACAGCCTGCTCGTCAATGCAGGCAGTGGCATGGCGACGTTCGGCGTGCCGAGCTCGCCGGGCGTCACGAAAGGCACGGCGCAGGACACGCTGACTGTGCCGTACAACGACATTGACGCGCTCAAGAAAGTCATGGACGAGCACGGCGACGAGATTGCTGCTGTCATCGTCGAGCCGGTCGCGGGCAACATGGGTTGCGTCCCGCCGCGGCAGGGCTATCTGCGCGCGATGCGCGAGCTCACCGAAGCGCACGGCACGCTGCTGATTTTCGACGAAGTCATGTGCGGTTTCCGCGCCTCGCTCGGCGGTGCGCAGGCGGCCTATGGCATCACGCCGGACCTCACGACGCTCGGCAAGATCATCGGCGGCGGCCTGCCCGTCGCGGCGTATGGCGGCCGTCGCGAGATCATGGAAAAAGTTTCGCCCGCTGGCCCCGTCTATCAGGCAGGCACGCTCTCGGGCAACCCGCTCGCCATGACGGCCGGCATCGAGACGCTGAAAATCATCACGGCGGAGCCTGAGCCCGGCCAGCCCGACTACAGCCGCGTCCTCACGCTCAAGACGAAGAAGCTCCTCTTGGGCTGGCAGGAACAGGCGAAGAAAGCTGGCGTCACCATCCAGGCACACCAGGCAGGCAGCATGTTCGGCATCTTCTTCAATGAGCATGAAGTCTGGAACTTCGACGACTCCTGCGCCTCCGACCAGGAAGCGTTCAAAGTCTGGTTCAAGTCCATGCTCGAGCAGGGCATCTACCTCGCCCCGAGCCAGTTCGAGACCCTCTTCATGAGCGGCGCGCACACTGACGAAGACATCGACCGCACCATCGAAGCGGCCGGCAAGGCGTTTGACGACGTTGCGAAGAGCAAGGCCTAAAAGCTTCATAGTGACAGAAGACTCCGCAATTTCGAGAGAGTTGCGGAGTCTTTTTGTGGATGATCTTAAAAATATTGACGATGTAAATAAATCGATATACAATGAAAGCAAATGATGAAGTGAGAAAGGACGTGACACAAATGCCTAGCACGAACATCAACATTCGTATGGATGCCGAACTCAAGAGCGCTTTTGAAGCTTTTTGCAAGGACGTCGGCCTGACGATGACAACGGCGTTCAATGTTTTCGCAAAGAAAACTGTTGACGAGCAGCGGATTCCATTCTCCATTGGAAAGGAACGGCCAAACAAAGAAACGCTCGAAGCGCTGGAAGAAGTCCGGCAGATGAAAGCAGACCCGACGTTGGGGAAAACTTACACTGATGTGGACAAGATGATGAAGGAGCTTTTGTCTTGATGTATGAGATTCGCCCGACCAAGCGTTTTCAGAGGGATGTGAAGCGCATTCAGAAGCGTGGTTATGACATGACCCTGCTTTCAGATATTCTCAAAAAACTCGCAAATGGTGAACCGTTGCCGCCAAAGAACCGCGATCATCAACTGACAGGTGATTTCAATGGTTGTCGTGAATGTCACATTACGCCAGATTGGTTGCTGGTTTATGAGACGGTGGAGGAAGAATTGATTCTCTACCTGACACGGACGGGGACGCATAGCGATTTGTTTTGAAGAGTCGTTCCAGATATTTCAAGACAGACGAACATGGGGTGAACAAAATGTGCGAAGCAATGGAAAAACTCATGAACGAAAGCCGCGATGAAGGCCGTATGGAAGCAGAGCGCAATACGATTCTCCGGCTCTTCCATAAGGGCAAGAAGCTCGTCGATATGATGGATGCGACGGATTGGACGAAAGGGCAGGTTCTGAGCTTTTTGCAGTCGAAGAATCTCCAGATTGTGCAGTGAGTATGTGGGGGCGTGCAGATGGAAAAGGACTTGACAGCTGATGGTGAATCGAAAAAAATCCTCGACAGACAGACAGACAGACAGACAGGCCGTGGCGGGCGCCGATGGTGTCAGTCGTTGTGCCGGTGTACAATGTGGAACCGTATCTCGCGGAGTGCGTCGAGAGCATCTATGCGCAGACGTTTGGTGATTATGAACTTTTGTTGATTGATGATGCGTCGACGGATGATAGCGGCAGGCTTGCGGATGAGCTCGCGGCGAAGGATGTGCGGGCGCGGGTTATCCATTTGGAGAAGAATGGTGGGCAAGGACTTGCGCGGAATCGTGGAATTCGCGAGAGCATTGGCAAATATATTGCGTTTGTCGATAGCGACGACTGGGTGAAAGAAGATTATCTTGCGTTATTGGTTGCAGCAGCGGAACGTTACCATGCAGAGGTCGTCTGCATGGGGGACGAAAGGTATTTCGCGGAAGAAGATGGCAGCTGGCGTGCGGAGCCGCACTGGCATCTTGTTGAACAGGATGCCATGCTGACGCCGGATAAGAAGGGCCGCATCGAGGCTGTTATGGCGGGACGTTTGCCGAATATGGCATGCGGAAAGCTGATCGCGAGGGAACTTTTTGTCGCCGCTGGCTTACAGTTTGAACCGATCCTTTCAGAAGATACGCTGTTTGCTTTCGAACTGTTGGAACGGGCGGGCATCTATGTCCTGATTCCCGCTGTGAGCTATTGCTATCGGCAGTCGCCGACTTCTACGTTGCATGGCAAGTCTCTTGTTAAGAGCCGCAAAGCAATGGAATCGACGCTCGCTGCGCTGACCTGTCTTGAGCGTGACCTTCGGTCGATGCCGGAGCTTCGCGACGATCCGGTGCTCTGTCATCGCGTGCGCCAATGGTTTGCTGCCGTCTATCTGCGTTGGCTCTGGCTGCGCGTTTCGGAAGGGTTGGATGGGAATGCTGTACTGGCCGAAGCTGAGCAGGTGTTTCTCGAAAAAGCGCCGGAACAGGCGGCACTTCTGAGCTTGTTGCTTGAGTCGTGGACGCGGATGTTCGTGAAAACAGATGCGTGACCATTTCTAGGAGGATGTATGTCAGACAAAGCACGCCGTCGTGGCATTTATGCGTTTGCGCCGCCGCATCAGGGATGGAATAATCAGCAGCTTACGAAGAACTGCGGGCTTGTTCCCTACCTCTTTCACAAACTCTGGGGCTGGCATGCCGTCATGGTCGGCAAGCGGAATGGGGCATATCCGGCAGTTGCCGATGTGCTGGGGATGGACCTCGATCTATTGGAAAGTTCTTCGATGGAGGAGCAGATCGCCTATGTCGATGCGCATGCCAGGGATATGGATGTGCTGGCGCTGCATGGCGTTTATCCGACGTATTTCCCCGTTGTTGCGCGGTATCGCGAGTTGCGGCCAGATGGGCGGATTTATCTTGAAACAGATGCCAACAGCTATTTTGAAGATCGCATGCCGCAGACGCCGGAGCTTTTGTGGTTCTTGAGCCAGTGCAACGTCATCGGGGCAAGTTGCCGGCGGATGCAGGAATGGCTCAGCACGAAGTGGCCGTTTCGCATCGATTATCTGCCGAATGGATTTTATGACCTCAAAGGTGTCTATCGTACGCCTGATGCTGCGGCAAAGGAAGATGTCATCCTGACGGTCGGACGTCTCGGCACGGAACAGAAGCGGACGGAGGATCTTCTGCAGGCATTTGCGCTCATCGCAGGGCAGCTGCCTTCGTGGCGCTTACGCCTGGTCGGGAATATCGATCCGAGGTTTGAGCTGTTTCGCAAAGCATTTTTCGAGCAGCATCCGAAGCTGGTTGCGCGTATCGAGTTTCCAGGAGCAATTCAGGAAAAGGCAGCCCTTCTCGCGGAGTATCGGAGGGCGAAGATTTTCGCGCTGCCGTCGGGACTTGAGGGCGGCACGCCGAATGTCGTCGCCGAGGCGCTTTTCTCTGGCTGTTATATGATCGTGTCGGATTTCGATGCCTATGACGATGCCATTGCAGGTGGTGCTTGCGGGATGCACCACGCGATTGGCGACATCAAAGCTCTTGCCGCCTGCCTCGCGAAGGCCTGTGCCGACCCCGCGCTCATTGCGCGCGGCGGACGGGAGGCGCTTTTGTATGGACGCGAACATTTTGATTTCGTGAAGATTGTGCGGCGGCTGAGGTATCTGCTCTTCGGAGAGGGGGATTTCGATGGCAGCAGTTTCGTTTGACGGACGATTCTTTGCGATTTCTCTTGATGACGGGCGGCGTGTGCTGCTCCTCGATGCCGCTGACAATACGGGCAATGCTTCGTGTCGCAGTCTGCTGCAGGAGCAGTTCGAAGGTTTCGGTCAGGTGACGGGGCAGGAGCGGCCGCTTGCGGCAGACATCGGGCGGATCGTACAGGAAACTGCGGCGGCCGGGCGGGGCACGGCGCTCGCTGGCGATGCGGCGGCCGCTCTCCTGCTTTTGAAAAATTTGCTCACCACCCCGCGTGCGGCGCGGTTGCTCTTTGTCGGTGCATCGGTCGGGAGCCCCTGCCTGCGTCTCGTGACTGCATTCCTTTCGGAGGCCGTGCCAAAGCCGGTGGACGGCATGCCGGTGCGCGCATCCATCTCCATCACGGCGGCAGCGCCGCTCACGGATTCGGCGGATGCAGCGGAGATCCCGCAGGGCGTCCTGCCCATCTGCACAGACCTCGCGCGGATGCTGTTGCCTCGGGAGGCGTTCGACCTGCTGCTCTTTGATGCGCGCGGATTGGCAGCAGATGGGGCAGAGGCAGCCGGACTTTCTGAGGCGGAACTGCAGAGCGCCGTTCGCAGGGCAGTCTCTGCGCTCGCGCCAGAGGGCTTCGCCGTCCTGCTCGGTCCGCCAGCACTCGACGTGTCCATGCTCGACCGCGTCCAGAGCTTCCCACTGGCGCCAGATTTGGCATTGTTTCTCGGCTCTGCCCGTGAACATAAAGATGTTTTGGACATGGGGGCGGAGATTCGCAAGGAGAGAAAGCAGCTCGGCGAGCTTCTCCACTCATATCTTGTGGGCGAAACGGAGCTTCTCGCCGCCATCGAGGGCGTCCGACGCTATGGCGAGCTCCTCGCAGCACATCCGGCTGATGTCCCATGGCATGCCGAGCGCGCCCGAGCAGCGCAGGCGCTTGAAATTCTCGTTGACCAGCGCCTCGGACAGGCGGCAGGAACGGTGCAGGAGAAGCTGCGGGACATCGCCAACCTCTTCACATCCTCTAAGAAATAGGATGTCGGATTCCTGCGAAATCCAATCCAATTCTCCTTTCTTTTTCCCATCCCATGCCCTATAATGAAGCTAGAAACCTAGCCTCTATCATCGAACTTATGCAAGAAAGGAAGATCAGCGATGAGCATCAACAGCATCCTCAGCGGGTTGAACAGCTCGATCCGCACATATAATACCAATAGTGCAGCGTCTGCCAGCAGCATTCAGAAGATCGCAACGGGCTCGAAGTATCCAAGTGCTTCGTATGGTCCGGCCAGTTATGCGATTCTTCAGCGCACGTATTCGAACATCGGTGCGACGAACCAGGCAAACGCGAACACGCAGAATGCCAACGCCATGCTGAACACGGCGGCTGGTGCGGCGGGCAATACGGTCAGCATGCTGACGAGCCTGCGTTCGACGCTCCTGAATGCGGCGAACGGCACGAATGGCGATGTGGATCTCTCGACGTTGCAGAAGAGCGTCAGCCAGACGATTGCGGGCATCGATGAGAATGCCGCGAACGCGACGTACAATGGCAAGCAGCTTCTTGATGGCAGCCAGTCTATCGCCGTGCAGGGCGTTGACGGCTATACGAATGTCAACATCGGCAACCTCACGTCGCAGGGGCTCGGCCTGACGGACAGCCAGGGCAAGAGCACGATTGATCTGACGGACAAGAGCTCGATCTCTTCGGCACTTGATAAAGTCGATTCTGCGCTCAATACGGCGCTCGACCAGACGACGAGCATCGGTGCGGCACAGCAGGGTCTCGGCTACCAGTCGTCGAACCTCACGACGCAGGCCGAGAACCTCTATGATACGGCCAGCACCGAGGGTGACACGGATATCGCAAAGGAAGCGACGAACCTCGCGAGCAGCAATACGCTCCAGCAGACGGCGCTTTTCGCGATAAAGCAGGGCCTGCAGAACTTCAACCAGTCCGTCATGGGCCCGCTCGGTGGTATCAACAACCACAGCCGCGGGGCAGCTTTGAAGATGCTGTCGTAAAAGACAACGAAATCTATAGATTGACAAATCCCGCCTGGCGTGATGCTGGGCGGGGTTTCTTTTGTGCGCGTAAATACGTCGGGGGATTTTGCATGGAAGTCTGGAAACGGAATCTTTTGATCTGCTGCATTGCTTCGTTCATCGTCTCGGTGGGCATGAGCCAGATGGCGCCGATTCTGCCGCTTTATATCCACGAGCTTGGCGTCGAGGCGCCGGAGGATGTCGCGCGGTGGTCGGGCATCGTGTTCGGCTGCAATTTTGTTTCGCTCGCGATTTTCTCGCCGATCTGGGGACGGCTCGCGGATCGGTTCGGACGGAAGCCGATGATTCTGCGCGCTTCGGGCTGGCTCGGCTGCATCATGATCGCGCTCGGCTTCGCGCAGAGCGTCTGGCAGCTCGCGGGGCTCCGGCTGCTGCAAGGGGCGATGAGCGGCTTCCAGGCGGCGGTCGTGCCGCTGCTCGCGGCGGAGACGCCACGGGGGAAGTCGGGCTGGGCGATGAGCATGTTCTTCGCGGCGCAGGTGACGGGCGGCCTCCTGGGCCCGGTCTTTGGCGGCGGACTCTCGGAGATGATCGGCTACCGCCATTCGTTCTTTCTGATTGGCTCGCTCTGCCTGGTCGGCTGCTTCGCGCTGACGTTCGTGCACGAGACGAAAAAGCCCGCGCCTGCCGCCGTGGCGCAGCGGAGCACGCGGGAGACATTTGCCGCCCTGCCGCATCGCAAGGCAACGCTGGCCGTTTTCGCGACGACGTTTCTCATGCATTTTTCGATCACCTGCGTGCAGCCGGCGCTGACGGTCTACGTCGCCGAGCTCGCGCCGGACACGGAGCATCTGGCGGTCGTTTCTGGCTTCGTCTTTTCGTGCTCGGGCCTTGCGAGCATGATGTTCGCGTCAAAGCTCGGCCATCTTTCCGACAGCATGGGCGCGCACCGCGTGCTGCTCGGCTCGCTGTTGCTCGCGGGATTCGTGTCGTTCCCACAGGGGCTCGTTGCGACGCCGTGGCAGCTCGGCATCCTGCGCTTTGTCCATGGCATCGCGATGGCGGGGCTCATCCCGGCGACGAATGACACGATCCGCCAGATCACGCCATCCGCCTGCCTCGGGCGCATCTACGGCTTCAACCAGTCGGCGCAGTTCATCGGCATGTTCACGGGCGCGTTCCTCGGCGGCCAGCTGACGGCCTGGCTCGGCTTCGCGCACATGTTTTTCGTCGTCGGCGTGTTGCTGCTCGGCAGTGCCTTTTGGTGCAAGACGCGCGTCGTCGACGGGCTGACGAAAGCATGAAAAAAGGCGGGACGGCTGCATGGTGCAGAGGTCTCGCTTTTTCTTTTGGAATATGTCGGAGTTTGAAGTCAGCGTGCCTGGCAGATGTGGTCGGCCCAGTCGAAGAGCTCGGTCAGGTCATAGTCGCCGGCGTGCCCTTTGCCCCAGGGCGCGGCGAAATCGACATCATAGCCGGCGTTCTGGAGTTTCCGCGCGAGGAGCGCTGGGATGGCGAGGCTGGTGTCGCGGTCTTTGGCACCGTGGCGGATGCGCCAGTGCGGCGCGACCGTCGCCTCCTTGCTGCCGATGTAGTTCATCGGATTCATGAGGCGGAGGATGGAGGCGTCAGCCATCGGGCCATTCTTGTCGCTGCGCTGGAACGAGAACGCGGTGAAGTGCTTCGGCGCGTTGGCGCTGTCGGCAAATTCATCGTTTTCTCCCGAACTCAGGTCGAATTTGTCGAAAGCCGGTGTCGCTTTGAGGCGCCCGGCCCAGGCCGCGTATTTTGCAAGATCCATATCAACGACTCTGCCGTCCTGCACGGTCAGCCAGCCGAGGGCGGCAACGCTCGTGTCGCCCTGGTCGAGCGCACTCTGCGCCGAAGCCATGTAGACAGCCTTGATCTAGTCGGCAAAGCTGCCGGTGCCATCTTCATGGAGCGAGAGCAGCTGGCCGCTGGCGTCACGGAGACCGAGGCTGTTGACGTAGGCGGGGAACAGCGCCTTGAGCGCTTTCGAGGCCGTGATCTGGCGTCCCGTCATCTCCTGCGTACTCGTCGTTTCCTGCGGCGCGTTGGCCGGGCGGTTCGTGACGGCACCGTCAGCGGCGGGCGGCTGTACGCCCTGCGGCGGCCGTCCCTGTGCGCCGCCTGCCATCGGGGGCATGCTGCTCTGGTGGTACTCGTTCACGCCTGAGAACATCCACTCGTATGCCATGTCAGCGTGTTCGAGGTTCGTGATCGGGCAGTAGTCCATCGAGGCGAAGATGTCATCGCGTTCATCTGCTGCGCCGATGGCAGAGAGGTACGGCGCGTAGTCCGGGCTGTTGCCCGTCGCGCCGAGGAGCGCCGATAGCGCACCGCCGGCACTCGTGCCGTCAGAGATGATTTTTTCCGTGTCACCGGCGGGCAGGAGCGCCTGGTTGTGGCGCAGATAACGCACGGCGGCTTTGTAATCGACGATGAAAGCTGGCGCCTTGCCGACGTATGCGCCTGCAGCGTCCTGCGTTGTGCGGCCGCGGATGGCGGGCGCGGCCACGACGTAGCCGCGCGAGAGTGCGACGAGGGCCGCGTTCGGCCCCGTCGCGCCGTGGTCGCCGATAGCAGGCTCGCCCGCCATACCCGGCATGTAGCCGCCGACGCCGTTCGGCAGGAAGATCGGTGCGGTCTTTGCCGTGTAGCCGTTCACAGTGCCGCCTGTGAAATAGGCGGCCGGGATGAAGATGTTCATCTGCTCGGCATCCGCGGCTGCCGGATGCGCGACGTAGACGATGTCGCGGTAGGCGCGATAGGCGACGTCCTGGCCCGCGCAGTCCATGTGTTCTTCGGTGTAGTTCGATGCATCGAAATCGAGCGAGATGGCGGCGTTGTTCGTGTTCGCTGCCGGAGCCGTTGCGGCTGTTGCGGCGGCCGCAGCCGTCGCAGCCGAGGCGCTGCCCGCTTGCCAGCAGGCCGCACTTGCCACGAGTCCTGCGGCGAGCATCCATTTCCAATGTTGCATGCAAATCATCCTTTCCTGCAAAAGAAAATGACCCTGCCCGGCATTTCGACAGTATGCGAATTGCCCGGACAGGGTCATGCGATTTCTCGTATCTGTAGCGTAGCAGGGTTTCCCAAGAGGAAGATGATACGCGGGTTCATCCTTCATGAGAATCCAGCGCTTCAGAGATGCGGCGCGAAGACGAGATTGCCCTGCACATCGACGCGGCCGAGATGGTGGATGAAGAAGCGCGCAATCGAGCCCGTGATAAGCGCGGAAATCAGCGTGCCTTCGCGGATCCCTTCGATGGTGCCGAGCTGCGTGTACGAAAAGATGGCGGCAGAGGCGACGAGCGAGCAGTCGAACGCCGTCTTGACCCAGCCGAATTCGAAATGAAAGACCTGCGAGATGGCCTGGACGATGGCTTCGCCCGCGAGCATGAGCACATGCGCGATGACCTGCAGCGAGACGCCGAGTGCGACAAAGGCCGCGCCGAGCAGCAGCAAGGCCATTTTGAAGAGGTAAGACTCCGGCAGGACGGCGGCAAACAGCGCCATCGAGAGATCGATGAAGCAGGCGAAGACGAATGTCACGGGAATCTGGAACAGCTGGATGGAGTCAAACCGCCGCCGCAGCAGCACGATCTGCCCGGCGAGGAATGCCATGTTGACGACGAATGTCGTCTGGCCGAGCGTATAGGGATAGGCGAGGCTCAAGACGTAGGGCAGGCTCGAAATCGGGGACGTGCCCAAAAGGCTCTTGACGACGAGCGCGATGCCTGCCGACTGCACGAGGATGCCGATAGTGAAGATGAGATAGCGTTTCCAGATGGACAATTAAAAGTCACTCCATTTTCGGTACGTTTTTTCAACCTGTACGAATGGCTGCGAACCCTTGAAAAATATAGCATCTTGAGGTTTTCATATGGTTTTCGTACGGTGCGGATAATCTAGAGCATTTTGGAATTTCGGCGGCAAAATGGCGGCAAAAATTCAGATAAAAATGCGGTCGAGGATGTCGCGCTCCGCCTGCTCGCGATGAGCGAGGACGTGCGAGTATACTTTCGCCGTCGTGCTGATGCTCGCGTGGCCGAGACGCTTGGAGACGAGCTCCAGGTCTTCACCGGCTTCGAGCAGCATGGTCGCGTGCGTGTGGCGCAAGCTGTGGAAGCAGAGGCCGTGCCCGAAGTTGTCGCGGCAATATTTGTTGACGGTGCGCATGTGTGACTGTTCGATGCCGGAGCCGTCTTCGCGTCTGCAGATGCGGCCGCCACAGTCGCGGTAGAACTTGCCATACCTCAGACGGTCTTGCGCCTGCTGGGCGTGCGCGGCCTTGAGAATCTTCACGAGCTTCTCGTCGATAGAGATGGTGCGGATGCCGGCCTTGCTCTTCGTCATCTCCTGCACGGTGCGGTTCTGGAGGAGCGTCTTCGTGATGGAGATCGTCCGGGCGTCGAAATCGACATCGTCCCATGTCAGCGCGAGAACTTCGCCGCAGCGCGCGCCCGTGTGGTAGGAGATGAGGACGGGGAGCAGGAGATCTGGACGGCGCTTCTTGAGGTACGCTACAAGCTCCGCAAACTCCTCCGGCTGGAATGATCTGCGCTCCTGGAGCGGCTTTCCCTCCGGCGTCTTGACGCCGCGCATCGGCGTGTCGCGCAGGTACTCGCAGAAGACGGCGAAGTCGAATGACGAGATGAGGACGGAGCGCAGGAGGTTGACGATGGCGTCACTGCATTCCGCAGCGCAGGCATTCAGCAGCGCCTGCACGTCACGCGGGCGGATGTCCGTGATGATGCGTTCGCCGAGCTCCGGCAGAAGGTACCTCTTGAGCGCATAGAGGTAATTGCTCCGCGTCATGGGGCGAAGCCTGCCAAGGCTCTCGCGCGCCCATTCGTCCGTGAGCTTCTGGTACGTCATCTTCACGCCGTGATCGATGCTTCCAGTCTGGGCGAAATCAGCAAGCGCTGCAGCACGCGCTCTTTCCGCCTCCGCTTTCGTCCGGCCGCCGACACGCTCGACGCGCTTGCGGGAGCTTCCCGTGCCGATCTCAATGGTGTAGTACCATTTCTTTCCGCGCTTTCTGAAGAATGACATGATGGATCACTCCTTCCTGCCGCCCTTTGGGGCGGCTTTTTTCATGATTCGGATATGCAGATTTTGTAAAAGTCCCTTCCAAGTACCGTAGGAAGAATTACTCCTGGGATGTGTGAAAGCTCGTATCCTTCTCGTAGTGATACATGGATTTTCTTCATGACGTCATCAAGATAGAAATCTGCATATGCATCTTTGCCAGACAGAAACTTATCTTCTGGTATTTCGATTAGGTGCAGGCGGATAAAATTGTCGATCATGCGTTGGTATTCACCGTATTTTTGAAAAAGATGCGGGTTGTAGTAATGTACGACAGTGAATCCAATATCTTCATCTCGTATGATGTTTTCTGGATGAAGGTTCCACCCCTGCACGTTTTTGAAATCACTCGATTTTTGATAGTTGACGGTACAAATCGGCGTAGCCTGCAATAGAAATTTCGGCTCTTTGAGGAAGAGAGCTTCATACGGGCTTAGTTGCTTGAGGATCTCGACATACGCCGGATGTACCTTCCTGTGGTAGTCGGCATCCATGGATTTCGCGACAAGGTTCGCATACATCTCGCGCAGGATTTCACTTTCGTTGTATGAATTTGCTTGGACGGCTGGTATAATTGTATTGAGGGACGGGCGGACAAGCTTTTCATTTGGAATTTTCTTTACTTTTCCCATCACGACTTGCTCGAAGATCTTCACATACGCTTTCCCGTTCTCGTATGCCCATCCTGGAAACTCTCGGATGAGCTTGTTGACTGCTTCCGGAGCGATGGCTACGATTTCACCAATCTCTTTTGCAGATGGATGTACGAGGTCATCATAGATTTTTGATTTGACTTCTTTGGGCAGAGCCGCAGCAGCTGCGCCAGCTATGCCGATTGCAGTGAAAGAATCTGCATCCATGTTGATTTCTCCTTTAGAAAGCGAGGTAATAAAAATGGACTTGATGACAGCTTTTGGAAACACGTTCGGTATCGTCTTCGGCATCCTGATGGCTTGTGTTGTTGTTATTGCCGTCGTGATGACAGCATTCTTTGTTCTGAACGTTGTCGTTCATTTCCTAGCTGGAATTCACGATGGACTTACAGGCGAGAATGTGCTTAAAGGACACTCAAGCGAAAACTGAATTTATCGAATCTATGCCGCCCTTCGGGGCGGTCATCAGGTGTTCTGCGTATTTTGGCGGCACGCCGTAGATGGCGGCGGCTTCTTGGAGGGTCATGCCTTCGACGTGCTCCATGCCATAGGCGAGGAGGCCTGCGGCGAATTCGTTGGCCTCGTTCTCGATGCGCTCGATGCTGAAGAAGGTGTGCGCCGACAGGTAGGACGTGCAGGTTTTGGGATGAAGGAGCGCATGGCCGAGCTCGTGGGCGCAGGTGAAGCGCTGCCACTCGTAGCACATGTCTGGATTGATATGGATGATGTGGACTCTGTTGCTGTACTGGTGGAACCCCATGAGGAAGGACGGGGCATCATAGCGGGTCTCGATACCGAGCTCTCTGGCGATGCGGAATGGATCGTTTGTCCCGCAACGTCGAACGAGCTGCCTGAGCTTCTTTTTCGTGTTCATAGGCGTTGCCTCTCTGGCGATTAATCCTTCTTGAGCTGCTTCTTTTGTGCACGCTCGATCTGCTGGATGCTCTTATCCGGCGTCGGCAGGTCTTCCGGCATCGTGCCGCCGAGTTCTTGGATGGTCTGGCGGACTTTCTTTCCGACGCCGAAATGTGTCTTGTTCGCGTTCTCCTTGCCTTTCACATGGTCACGTCGGAGCTTTTCTTCTGTCTGCGTAGCGCGGAAGAGGTTCGCCGCGAGCTCGGTGCTGCCCATGTGGTCGAGGATTTTCTGGCTCGGCTTCAATCCTTTGCGTTCGTGGATGTCCTTCGCTCGCAGGCCGCCATAGAGCCCCATGTAGCCGCTGTCCTGGAATGCGGCATAGTCGCGTCCCGTGATGACGCCTGCATCGTGCGCTGCGTCTGCCAGCGCCTTGTTGTGGTTCTTCATTTCCTGCCGGATGGCGAGGCGCTTCTGGTCTTCGGACAGGTCTTCATAATGCTCGATGAGTTCCTGCTGGCGCGTCTTGACGGCAAAGTAGGTTTGTGCGAGCGCGATGGCCTTCTTCCGAGGATCACCGTTCATAGCGATGAGGTAGCAGGCATAGCGGGAGAGGTGGTAGTCCTCAAGCTCGCGCTTTGCACCGCTCCCGATAGTGACCATTTTCCTGACCTCGGCAAAATGGTCGGAATCCTTGATTTTGCTGGATTTACAGGCTTCCATCGCTCGCGTGATTGCTACTTTGAAATTCTCCCATTTCGTATATTCCAGTACCGGCTGCAGCTCTCGTGCCGTCCAATATTCCTGCCCATGTTCATTGATGTGCTTGATGCTCTCGAAGATGGATTCATTGATGTTCTCGATGTCGGTCATGCATGGTCGCTCCTTCCTCACTCTCCGTCCTTCCGATACTTCTTCGGCGTGTACTTCTTCTTCGCGATGAGCCTTGCCGTCTCCAGCCCGCTCCGGATGGGGATGAGCAGCTGCTCTTTTTCGTCTTCCGTGAGCGGATGGTC
>OMZR01000060.1 GCA_900315575.1 uncultured Veillonellaceae bacterium | reverse complement strand
ATTGGCTCTTTTCGATTGACTCAAATTGGCGAATTTCAGCCGACCCGAATTGGCGTTTTTCGACCGACGCAATTTGGCGAATTTCACCCGACGCGAACAGCGGCGCAGGCTCTCGACGTCCTGCACGCGGAATTCGTGGTCGTAGGCGATGGAGACGAGCTCGCGCAGCGACGGCAGGACGCCGCCCGGGAAGATGTACTTGCGCATGAAGGAATCGCTCATCTCTTCGTCGTTGCCCGTGATGGAATGCAGCAAAAAGAGACCGCCGTCCTTGAGCAGGGCATTGGCAGTCTCCATGTACGTCTGGTAGTTCTGGCGGCCGACGTGCTCCATCATGCCGACGCTGACGATGCGGTCAAACGAGAGGTTCTTGTCGGGCAGGTCGCGGTAGTCGATGAGGTCGATTGTGACCTGGTCCTGGAGGCCGAGCTTCTCGATGCGCTCCTGGCCCATCTTCCACTGCTCTTTGCTGAGCGTGCAGCCATAGCCCTTGACCCCGTATTTCTTCGCGGCCTCGATGAGCAGATACCCCCAGCCGCAGCCGATGTCGAGCAGGCTCATGCCGGGCTTGAGGTACAGCTTGTCGAGCGTGCGGTCGACTTTTGCCTTCTGCGCCTGCTCGAGCGTCATGGTGTCATCTTTGAAATAGGCGCACGCATAGCTCAGTGTCGGGTCGAGCCAGAGCTCGTAGAAGTCGTTGCCGAGGTCATAATGGCTCGAAACCTGCCGCTGCTGGTCGCGCTTCTTTTCCGAGAACGAGAACAGTCCCTTGAGTGCGCTCTTGTCGAGCGAGAGGCGGTCGGACTGCTCCAGGAGGTGCGCGATGACGTTGAAGAGATCGCCGTCCTTGATTTCGATATCGTGGCGCATGTAGGCTTCGGCGAGTGCGAGGGATGTCGAGGCCATGAGGTCCTTCTTCGGGATGTCCTTGTTGACCTGGATGGTGAATTCCGGTTCGCCTTCGCCGATCTGGTAGGTGTCGCCGTGCATCTCGACGTTGAACGGGAATTTGTCGAAGCGTCCGAGATAGTGGATGAGGAAACTGTCCATCAACTGTTTGAAAATCATGGAACTCCTTCTTTCTGCGAATCCGTGTTGCGATGGATGATGAAAAAAGTCGTGTGTTTCCGGCTTCTCTTTGACCTTTCGACAAAAAGAAAGAAAACTCCTTCTCGAAAGAAGGAGTTTTCTGCATAATGCAAGTTATTTTGTTCTTAACGTCCGACGACTTTGAGGATGGCCGGGGCGATGTGGGGGAGCGGCAGCTGGTGCGCGACGGCGCCGCACTCATAGGCGACGCGCGGCATGCCGTAAACGACGCAGGTCTTCTCGTCCTGTCCGAGTGTCAGCGAGCCCGCCTGCTTCATGTGCAGCAGGCCCTCGGCCCCATCTTTGCCCATGCCCGTAAGGATGACGCCGAGCGCCGTGCCGGGGACGAGCTTCGCGACGGAGTCGAAGAGCACATCGACGGAGGGGCAGACACTGTGGACTTTCGGGCCCGGCTGGCAGCGCACGACCATGTGGCCGCCCTCGCGCGCGACGGTCATGTGCAGGCCGCCGGGGGCGATGTAGGCGTGGTTCGGATAGATGGGCTCGTCGTCGCTGGCTTCCTCGATGTCGATGGCACATTCCTCGTTGAGCCGGATGGCGAAGAGGCGCGAGAAGTACGACGGGATGTGCTGGACGATGACGATGGGCGGCAGCGGCGGCGTGAGGCCGTGCATGACGTCGGCAATAGCGTCCGTGCCGCCCGTCGAAGCGCCGATGGCGATGAGGTCGATTTTCGGCGCGGGCTGGATGGCGGCAGGGAGCATGACATGCGGTATTTCGTGGATGGCTGTCGCGTGCTGCATCGCGGCTTGCCGCGCGAGTGCTGCGAAGTGCTGCTCGGCTTGGGAATTCTGGCCCTTCGGCGGCTCTGCGGGTACTTTTTTCGGCGTGGATGGCTTCGGCATCTGGATGCCGAAGGAGGAGGTCGTCACGGGCGGTTTCGGCAGGTTGATGTGATGCGTCGGAGCGGGTGGCTGCGCGGGGGTGGGCGGCTCTTTGGCCTCGGCGGCTTCTTCGGAGATCAGAGGCTCTGGCAGGAAGACGAGCCGATAGAGGAATCGCACGACCTTGCTGCAGAATGGCGGCCAGTCTGCATCTGTTGTCGGACGCAGGAAGAATGCTTCGGCACCGGCAGACATTGCTGTCGGGCGCAGAACTTCGCTGAGGCCGTAGGCGATGACAGGGATGCCGGATGTGCGCACGAGCCATGGGACGAGCCGCTCGCTGTGGACGTGGATAATTGACATGGCGAAATTGACGATGATAGCATGGGGGTGGAAGGTCTGGAGCTTTTCCGTGACTTCCGCAGCATTTGATACCATTTCGACGCTGCCGCCATCAGCGAGATGGCCGAGCGCATCCTGCATCGAGCGCAGCATGATTTTGCGGTGAGGAATGGAATTGTCGATGATCAGCACATGCAGCGACGACATGGTGCGCCTTCTTTCTGTCAGGATGGTCCGGGGGGGACGAAAAGGCAAATGGAGCCTTCTCTTAATAGCTAAGTCCTATTTTAACATATTCTATGCCAATCCTCAATATGGCAGCAGTCCTGCCATCCCAAACATCTTCCCTCAAAAGTGGAGCAAAATCGGGATAACAAAAAAGCGATTGCAAATCTGCAATCGCTCGTGCTTCCAAATGGAGCTGATTATAGGACTTGAACCTACGACCTGCTCATTACGAATGAGCTGCTCTACCAACTGAGCTAAATCAGCAAAATATGGAGCTGATTATAGGACTTGAACCTACGACCTGCTCATTACGAATGAGCTGCTCTACCAACTGAGCTAAATCAGCATTGTCTTCGTTGCTTTTCTCTTGGCTTTCGCTTTCGTGTCTCGCAACTGACAAGTGATAGTATACTGGTTTTGAAGCCCTCTGTCAACACTTTTTTTGAAAAAATTTCGAGAAATTTTTTGTGACGTTCATGGAGTTCTCCGTGCATATCCTCTATAATAAGGAGAAAAGGGGGAACGGACGATGCAGATTTCGGGAAAGAAAGGATTCGCAGCCTGCGTACTCGCGGCGGCGTTCGTGGTGCTGACGGCGCTCTCGGCCGCCTGCGAGGCAGCCGTGCAGACCATCGAGGCGACGGGCGTCTACGTCATGGGCGACAACGACTCGCCGAAAATCGCGCGCGATGCCGCGCGGCAGGAGGCCATGCGCGTGGCAGTCGAGAAGGCCGGCGTCTATGTCGAGAGTTATTCGAAGACGCAGAACATGCAGCTCACGGAGGATGAAGTCCGCACGATTTCGGGTGCTGTCCTGAAGGTCACGAAGGAAGAGGCCATTCCAGAGCTCAAGGGCAGCACACTCAAATATACGGTCAATCTCACGGCCGAGGTCGATACGGATCAGATCAACCTCCAGGAGATGATGAAGAATAAGGCTGAGCTCGAGAAGCTCCAGCAGGAGCGTGACGCGCTCAAGAAGCAGAATGAAGAGCTGCTCGAAAAATACGAGAAGGCGCAGGGCAGCGAAAAACAGAAGATTGGCACGCAGCTCGAAACGAACTATGATCAGGCGAAGATTTTTGATGAAGCCATGCAGGAAATCCAGCGCGGCGCATATACGAAGGTCATCCAGACGGTCGGCCCGATCGTCGATGACCGCGACGCCGCGGGCAATCCACTCGCTTATGCACATTACCTGCGCGGCCGTGCCTATTATGGCCTCAACCGCATGAGCGAGGCGCTCGATGATTTCAATGCGGCCGAGCGCACGCCGCATGATGACACGTATCCCGTCTGGCGCTCGAAGCAGTATCGCGGCCTCATCTATTACGACTGGCAGCGCTACGACGAAGCCGTCGAAGAACTCGAAGCGGCCTATGCCGCGAGCGGCCGGAAAGATGAAGCCATCCGCGACGACCTCCTCAAAGCCCGCAGGGCAGCCGAGGAGGCGAAAAAGCCCAAACAGCCAGAACCCCAGCAGCCCCCGCAGGCCGACCGTGGCGACGGTGGCAATCAAGGCGGCAGCGGCGGCGTCAACTGGACAAAAGTCATCACCGACATCATTATTCACTCCATAGATAAAGGATAAGGTGCTCTTTTTGCCTCCCTCTCAGAGGGAGGTAGCCCTGAAGGGCGGAGGGAGTCTCACAAGTTCGTATTTTTCAATTCTCGATTGTTTCTTATGCGGGATACGTAGTTGCTTTCAGCGCCCGCGTAAAAAGCAATCGTGCATTTCATACGCCGTGCTTGTGAGACTCCTTCAGTCAGCTTCGCTGACAGCTCCCTCTTAGAGGGAGCCTTTTTTCTCCTTGACAGATACCCTCATGGGGTATAGAATAACAATCAAGCAATATACCGCAAGGGGGTATCCAAAACCATGCCAGACGAACCATCGACCTGCTGCCAGGGCGGCACATGCGCGGCCTGCGTCAAGCACAAGCACCGCGACAAAAACAGCAAGGAATACAAATGCCTCGTCTCGCGTCTCAAGCGCATCGAAGGACAGGTGCGCGGCGTGACGAAGATGGTCGAAGACGACCGCTACTGCGTCGACATCCTCACGCAGGTCAGCGCCATCCAGTCCGCACTCAATTCCTTCAATAAAGAACTGCTCGCGCAACACATCCGCACCTGCGTCGTCGATGACATCCGCGCCGGGCACGACGAGGTCGTCGACGAGCTTGTGCAGACGCTGCAGAAGGTGATGAAATGAAGAAGGAGAAATTCGACATCACGGGCATGAGCTGCGTGGCCTGCTCGGCACGCGTCACGAAGGCTGTTGAAAAGGTCGCGGGCACGCAGGATGTAAATGTGAACCTGCTGACGAACTCGATGCAGCTCTCGTATGATGAAAGCGCGACGAGTGCGGCGGCCATCATCGCGGCCGTCGAGGATGCAGGCTATGGCGCGGCCGTGCATGGCGGTGGATCGGCGGCACCAGCGAGCGGCGCTGCCATCGCCGATCCTGTGAAAAAAGGCATCGCCGAGATGAAGCATCGCCTCATCTGGTCCATTGTCTTTCTGATTCCGACGATGTACATCGCGATGCATGGTATGTTCGAGCGGCTGTTCGGTCTGCCTGTGCCTGATGGTGTGCGTGCACTGTTCGATGGGCCGGAGAACGCCATCGTGTTCGCGTTTTCGCAGCTGCTGCTCGTCCTGCCCATCATGTACCTGAACCGCAAATACTACATTTCAGGCTTCAAGAGCCTCATCCACGGCGCTCCGAACATGGACAGCCTCGTCGGCATGGGCTCGATGGCGGCCGCGCTGTTCGGTGCGTTTGCGATTTTCCGCATGGGCTATGGCATGGGACATGGCGACTGGGCGCTCGTGACGGAGTACAGCACGAACCTCTACTTCGAGTCGGCGGGCATGATTGTCACGCTGATCACGGTCGGCAAATACCTCGAAGCCCGCGCAAAAGGCGAGACGAGCCGTGCACTCGAAAAGCTCATGGATCTCGCGCCGAAAGAGGCAACGGTCGTGCGTGGCGGCGTTGAAACCGTCATTCCCGTCGAGCAGCTGCGTGCGGGCGACGAGGTCGTCGTGCGGCCCGGCGAGCGCATCCCGGCCGATGGTACGGTGCTCTTTGGTACGACGAGCATTGACGAATCCGCCATCACGGGCGAATCGATGCCGGTGCTGAAGCAGGCGGGCGACACCGTGACCTCGGCGACGATCAACCAGCAGGGCGCGATTCATTTCCATGCCGACCGCGTCGGCGAGGACGCGACGATTCATCAGATCATCCGCCTCGTCGATGAGGCAAGCGCGTCGAAAGCGCCGATTGCCCGCATGGCCGACAAGATTGCAGGTGTCTTCGTACCCGCCGTCATCGCCATTGCGCTCGTCGCAGGCGGCGCCTGGCTCGCGATGGGCGCGAGCGTCGAGTTTGCGTTCTCTATCGCCATCTGCATCCTCGTCATCTCGTGCCCCTGTGCGCTCGGCCTCGCGACGCCGGTTGCCATCATGGTCGGCACGGGCAAGGGCGCGGAAAACGGCATCCTCATCAAATCGGGCGAGGCGCTCGAAACGGCACAGGCCGTCGATACCGTCGTCATGGACAAGACGGGCACGATCACCAAGGGCAGGCCGCGTATCACGAGCGTAACGCCCATCGGCGTCGATGAAAAGCGTTTGCTCGCCATCGCGGCAGGACTTGAGCAGCAGAGCGAGCATCCGCTCGCGGCGGCTGTCGTCCAGAAAGCGAAAGAGCAGAGCGTTTTGCCGCTCGCCATGACCTCGTTTGCCGCGACGTTCGGCAAAGGCGTCACGGCGCAGACAGACGGTCATGTGTACGCGGCGGGCAACGCCGCATTCCTCGAAGAACTCGGCGCAGATGTCACGAACCTCAAAGGCCATCTTGACGCGCTTGCCGATGATGGCGCGACGCCCCTGATTTTTGCAGAGGACGGCCATATCATCGGCATCCTCGGCGCGGCCGATGAGCCGAAAGCCACGAGCCGGGCCGCCATTGAGAAGTTCCAGCAAATCGGCATTGACGTCGTCATGTTGACGGGCGACAACGCGCGCACGGCCGAAGCCATGCGTCAGCGCATGGGGCTGGGCCGCGTCATCGCAGGTGTCCTGCCAGGCGGCAAGGCTGACGAGATCAAGAAGCTCCAGGCGGAAGGCCACCGCGTCGCGATGATCGGTGACGGCATCAACGATGCGCCCGCGCTTGCGCAGGCTGATCTCGGCATCGCCATCGGCGCGGGCACGGACGTCGCCATCGAGAGCGCCGACGCCGTGCTGATGAAGAGCGCCCTCCTCGATGCCGTCAGCGCCATCCGCCTGTCGAAGGCGGTGCTGCGGAACATCAAGGAAAACCTGTTCTGGGCGCTGATTTACAACGTCATCTGCATCCCCGTCGCGGCGGGCGTGCTCTATCCGGCGTTCGGCATCAAGCTCTCGCCGATGGTCGGCGCCGCCGCCATGAGCCTTTCGAGCGTCTGCGTCGTGCTGAACGCCCTGCGGCTCAATTTTTTCCAGACCGACCACGCAGCAGCTGCTGTGGTCAGCGATACCGCAGAGACGGCCATCGCCGCCCCTGCCGCCGAAATTTCCAACGATGAACCACAAACGAAAGAGGCAGATACCATGGAAAAGACACTCAAAATCGAAGGCATGATGTGCGCGCATTGCCAGAAGCACGTCCATGACGCGCTCGCGAAGATGGACGGCGTCACGGACGTCACCGTCGACCTCGAAGGCGGCAGCGCCGATGTCAAAGCGACGCGCGACATCCCACAGGACGAATTCCAGAAAGTCATTGCCGACGCGGGCTACGAGCTCGTCGGATAAAGAGCCTCTCCCTTTGGGAGAGGTGCCGAGCGTATGCGAGGCGGAGAGGGTAGTTCGAAGACAAGTACAGACAAAATGCATTGAGTTATCGTCTGTGCTCGTTTTAGAACTGCCTTCTTTTTGCTTTTCATTGAGATTTTAGAATACTCCTTGTATAATAGAACATGATTGATTTCATTCGACATAGGAGGAAAAACCATGTTTCCACATATCGGTGTCCCCGAACTGCTCGTCATCCTCGTCATCGCGCTCGTCGTGTTCGGCCCCGGCAAGCTGCCGGATGTCGGCAAGGCGCTCGGCAAGAGTATCCGCGAGTTCAAGTCGGCGAGCAAGGACGACGAGACGAAGACCATCGACGTCGCCGCGAAGAAGCCTGAGGAAGACAAGGCGGAGAAAAAATGACGGAGGCGAAACCGGAAAACGAGCAGGCCTCGTATGACCCGTCGTTCGTCGAGCCTGCGGGGAATCCACCGGATGCACCGCCTGCGGGCACGGAACCGCCCGAGGAAGAGCTCGATGACGGCTCGATGTCGCTGATCGCACATCTGACGGAATTGCGCTCGCGTCTCATCAAATGCCTCGTCGCCGTGGCGCTCGGCAGCTGCGTCGGCTATTATTTTCTCGACGAAATCATGCACTACCTTACGGCTCCGGCAGGAAAACTCTACTACATGCAGCCGTCCGAGGCATTTTTCACCTATCTGAAAGTATCTATCGCGGCCGGCTTCCTTGTCGCGCTGCCCGTCATTTTCTATCAGGTCTGGATGTTCTTCCTGCCTGCCCTGACGCGGCGGGAACGCATGGTGCTCGGCCTCATCGTGCCAGCTTCGGTGCTGCTGTTCTTCGGCGGTCTCGCGTTCTCGTTCTTCCTCGTATTCCCAGCTGCTGTGCAGTTCTTCCTCGGCTTCGGAAATACGGAGCTCGAAGCGTTGTTCTCCGTTGACAAGTATTTCGACTTCGTCATCTGGTTCGTACTGCCGTTCGGTTTCGTCTTCGAGCTGCCGCTCATCATGATCATCCTCGCGAAACTCGGCATCGTTGGCTCGAAGTTCCTCGGCAAATACCAGCGCATCGTCGTCTTCCTCGCCTTCGTCATCGCGGCTGTCATCACCCCGACGCCCGACGTCTTCACCCAGACGATGATCGCTGTGCCGATGATTTTGCTCTATGAGGTCGGATACCTGATTGTACGGTACATCATGCGGAAATAATGTGCAGACCTCTGCAATAGCGATGATTTGGCAGAAAGCGGGTGCAAAAAATGAAGACCGTCATGCCCATCGGGATAGATGATTTCAAAAAAGCGAGAGAGAGTTATTATCTCGTTGACAAGACACAATTCATTTCCGAATTTTTTCGGAGCCGTGCAGAGGTTACGCTCATCACACGGCCGCGCAGGTTCGGCAAAACGCTTGCGATGTCGATGCTACGGTATTTCTTCGATATCGAAGGCGCGGAAGAACATCGGAGATTGTTTGACGGCCTCGCGGTCTCGCAGGATGCGGCGATGATGGCGGAGATGGGGACGCGCCCTGTGCTCTTCCTGACGCTGCGCGGATGGAAAGCGCTCAACTGGCCGTCGATGCAGGCGATGATCGTCAATGGATTGCAGCAAGTGGCGCGCGAACAAGCCGTTCTTCGCGAAAGCGACCGCGTTGACGCGGAAGATCGTGACATGCTCCGAGCCATGTATCGCAGGGAAGCACCATTTGAAAATCTGAAGACGACACTCGCCATGCTC
Source organism: uncultured Veillonellaceae bacterium (assembly GCA_900315575.1). Lineage (GTDB taxonomy): Bacteria > Bacillota > Negativicutes > Selenomonadales > Selenomonadaceae > Selenomonas_C. The sequence goes on along the minus strand of OMZR01000060.1, from coordinate 6,814 downwards.
CTGCGCATGCTCGAGGCGCATTATGGGAAAAAGCCCATCCTGCTCCTGGACGAATATGACGTGCCGATCCAATCTGCATGGGAACATGACTTTTACGGCGAGGCCATCGATTTCTTCCGTACCTTCCTCACGATGGCGCTCAAGACGAATCCTTCGCTGGACTTCGCCGTGCTGACAGGCGTGCTGTGCATCTCGAAAGAGAGCATTTTCTCAGATCTGAATAATCTTTCTGTGGACAGCGTTCTGCAGATGAAATATCCGACGGCGTTCGGATTTACGCCGGAAGAAGTCCAAAAGCTCGCAAACGACCTCGGCCATGCAGACAAGATGCCAGAGCTCCGCACATGGTATGACGGCTATCGATTCGACGGGCATGAAATCTACAATCCGTGGTCAGTGCTCAATTATTTTGCGTATGATTGCGAACCTGCGGCATATTGGGTGAATACGTCGGGCAACGCTGTGATAGCCGAGCTCATGAAAAGCGCAGACCGCAATCATTTCGAACGGCTCGAAACTTTGCAGCAGGGCGGGACGATTCAGGGATTTCTGCGTGAGGGCGTCATCTACAGCGACATCGGCAAGGACGAGGACGCGCTCTATACGATGCTCTGCACGACGGGGTATCTGACTGTGGAAAGCGCGCGGCGCATCGGAACGGAAAAAGAATACACGTTGCGCCTCCCAAATCTCGAAATGCAAGCGCTTCTTGGCATTGAAATCGTGAAGCGCTATCAAAAAGGATACAGCAAGTCGATGCTCGTACGTCTCATGGAATGGATGTTTGGCGGTGATGCCGAGCGTCTTGAGGACGGCCTCAGCAGTTACCTTGAGCGAGTGGCAAGTACGTTTGACACGGCGAAAGGGAAAGAAGCGTTCTATCACGGCTTCATCCTCGGCCTGACAGCGGTGCTCGTGCCGGATTATGAAGTCCGTTCGAATCGCGAATCGGGCTATGGCCGCTATGATGTCGCGATTCTTCCAAAGACAGAGAGGCAGCCTGGTGTCGTGCTCGAACTCAAGATCGCCGAAAGCGAAGGCGAACTTGCGACGAAGGCAGAAGAAGCGCTTGCGCAGATCCAGAAGCATGATTACACGGAAGAACTGAAAGCGCGCAAAGCAGATCCCGTTCGTTCTTTTGGCATTGCGTTTTATGGGAAGACAGCTTGCGTGCGGATGGGATGAAAAGGTTGATGACGGCTATCTCAACACATCGAATGTTTGGCGAATGAATTGGCTGTCGATAAAGACAAATGAAGAGAGCATGAAGAAACCTCGCTCAGCGCGTGAAACTGGGCGAGGTTTTTGTGTATCATGTGCTATCGGAAACTGCTGCATTTGTAAAGATGCTCGGGTGCGATGTCGATGTCATCGTCCCAGACGACTGTCCCATAAGCTGCTTTTGCAGTCAGGAAGAACGGCAGATTTTTGAGCTTGGCGAATAGGGGCTTTTCGAGCAATGGGCGTGCATCGTAGATGCCCCTCTTTCCGTCTGCGAATGTCAGACGGAGGGTGTAGTCTGGGGGAGCGGCGGCAGAAGTTACGACCCAGTTTGGTGTTTTCATCGCGTTCACCTTCCTTTTCGGTCAGCGCAACGGATCAATTCAATAAAGAGGCTGTTCGTAAACCGTCGGCATATTCGTCACGTCCCTTCTGTGTTCATTATATCGAAAAAGAAGGAAGAAGTCGATGTCTTCTTTTCATTGAGATTTTCGCCCACGCCCTGTATAATAGTACGTGTTTGATTTCATTGTTATAGGGGGAAGAATCCTTTGGCATATAAAGATTTGCGCGAGTTCATCGATGTGCTGGAACAGCGCGGGCTTTTGCGGCGCATCACGGAGCCGGTCGACTGCCATCTTGAGATCACGGAGATTACGGATCGCGTCTCGAAGATGGAGGGCAAGGACAATGTCGCGCTGCTGTTCGAAAACGTGAAGGGCTACGACATGCCGGTGCTCATGAATGCGTTCGGGAGCTATGAGCGCATGGCGCTGGCTTTGGGCGTAGAGAAGCTCGACGATGTCGGCGACGAGCTGCGCGAGATCATGAAGCTTCCTTATATTTCACTCCAGCACAAGATGGATGTCGTCTCGCTGATCCCGATGGCGAAGAAGGCGATCAATTTTCCGAAGTACGTGAAAAAAGCGCCGTGCCAGGAAGTCGTGGAGATGGAGCCGGACCTCGACAAGATTCCGATTCTGACATGCTGGCCGCAGGACGGCGGGCCGTTCATCACGCTGCCGCTCGTCTTTACGAAGAATCCGGCGACGGGCAAGCGCAATGTCGGCATGTACCGCCTGCAGAAATACGACAAGCGCACGACGGGCATGCACTGGCACATCCACAAGAATGGCGCGGACAATTTCCGCGACACGAAGGCGGCGGGCGGCGAGAAGATCGAGGCGGCGGTCGCCATCGGCGCCGACCCCGTGCTGACGTATGCCGCGACGGCGCCGCTGCCGCGCGACATCGACGAGATGGTGTTCGCGGGCTTCCTGCGGCACAAGTCCGTCGAGATGGTGAAGTGCAAGACGGTCGACCTCGAGGTGCCGGCGGGCGCGGAAATCGTGCTCGAGGGCTATGTGCGCACGGACGAGATGCGCCGCGAAGGGCCGTTCGGCGACCATACGGGCTATTATTCGCTCGCCGATGATTATCCCGTGTTTCACATCACCTGCATCACGCACCGCGAACATCCGATTTATGCGGCGACGGTCGTCGGCAAGCCGCCGATGGAGGACTGCTATCTCGCAAAGGCGACGGAGCGCATCTTTTTGCCGCTCATGCAGCAGATGATGCCGGAAATCATCGACATCAACATGCCGCTCGAAGGCGTGTTCCACGACTGCTGCGTTGTCTCGATTGATAAGAAATATCCGATGCAGGCGCGCAAGGTCATGCATGCGCTCTGGGGCATGGGCCAGATGATGAATGTCAAGATGATCATCGTCGTCGACAAGCATGTCAATGTGCAGGACATGAAAGAGGTCTGGTGGCGCGTCTTCAACAACATCGACGCGAAGCACGACCTTGAGATTGTCGAGGGTCCCTTGGATGTGCTCGACCATTCTTCGCCGATGGCGAAATGGGGCGCGAAGCTCGGCATCGACGCGACGAAGACGTGGCCGGAGGAAGGCCATCTGCGCGAGTGGCCGGATGAAATCGAAATGTCTGCGGACGTCAAGGCGCAGGTCGATGCGATCTGGTCGCGGCTCGGCCTCGGCGGTTCTTCGGCGCAGGGCGAGGGGGCGGTTCGTTGATCGACATCAAGGCGCACCTCAACAACATCGCGCTGCATCATACGATTTTTGATCTGCCATTTGCCTACATCGGCGCGCTCATGGCGTCAGGCGGGCATCCGGGATGGTGGAACATTCTCTGGATCACGGTCGCGCTGACGTCGGCGCGGGCGGCGTCACTCGCCATTGACAACCTCGCCGACCTCAAGTATGACAGCCAGCAGCCGCGCATGGCGTACCGCGCCATGGTCGCGGGGCGCATTTCGCGGCGCGAGGCGCTTGTGTTCATCGTGCTGTGCTTCGTGATCCTGATTGGTGCTGTGCTCCAGCTCCGGCCGATTTGCATCTACCTGCTGCCGATGGCCGCGCTGCCGTGCATCCTCTATCCGTTCACGAAGCGCTTCACGGGCTACTGCCATGTGTTCCTCGGCATCGCCATCGCCATGGCGCCGGCCGGCGGCTGGGTCGCGGCGGGCGGCGAGGTCATCTCGTTCCAGCTTCTCGTGCTCTGCGTCGGCGTCGTTTTCTGGATGGCGGGCTTTGACGGCATGTATGGCGCGCAGGATCGGAAATTCGACATGGAGCACGGTCTGCACTCGCTTGCGACGGAGCATGGCGCGAAAAATGCGTTCGGCATCGCGCGGAACTATCACCTGTTTGCGTTCTTCGCATTCCTCTGCGCGGGCATCCTCGTGCACATCGCGTGGCCGTACTACATCGGCGTCGTCATCGCGGGGCTCGTGCTCATCTACCAGCACCGCATCTTGAAATGGAATGATTTCCGCCACCTCAACCAGCGGTATTTCATGCGCAATGGCCTCGTGTCCATCGCGCTTTTCCTCTGCACCTGGGCCAGCTACCTCGTCGCCTGACGGGGCTCTGGCCGGAAAGGATGGTATCTATGACAGCAAGGCTTCTTTCGGGCAAGGAATTTGCGGCAAAGTTCAAGGAGGACGCGGCAAAGCGCGCGCGCGCCATCGAAGCGGCACACGGCGTGACACCGGGGCTCGCCGTCATCATCGTCGGCGAGGATCCTGCGTCGCAGGTCTACGTGCGCAACAAGGATCGCGCCTGCGCGGAACTCGGCATCTACTCCGAGGTCATCCGCATGGAGGCGTCCACGACGAAAGCCGAACTCATCGCGAAAATCGACGAGCTCAACTATGACAAGCGCATCCACGGCGTCCTCGTCCAGCTGCCGCTGCCGGAGGCCCTGCACCGCGAGGAGCAGGAAATCCTCGACCGCATCGACCCTGCGAAAGACGTTGATGGATTCCATCCCGTGAATGTCGGCCGTCTCTCGCTCGGCCAGCCTGCGCTCGTGCCATGCACGCCGTCGGGCTGCCTCAAGATGCTCGAGCTCGCGGGCATCCCGCTCGACGGCCAGCGGGCCGTCATCGTCGGCCGCAGCAACATCGTCGGCAAGCCGATGGCGCAGCTGCTGCTTGCGAAGAACGCGACGGTCACGGTCTGCCACAGCCATACGAAAGACCTCGCCGCCGTCACGCGCGAGGCAGACATCCTCGTCGCGGCCGTCGGCAAACCGAAATTCATCACGGCGGACATGGTGAAGCCCGGCGCGACTGTCATCGACGTCGGCATCAACCGCATTGCGCCGAAGAAGCTCGTCGGCGACGTCGATTTCGATGCCGTGCAGGACGTGGCAGGCGCCATCACGCCCGTGCCGGGCGGCGTCGGGCTTCTGACCGTCGCCATGCTCATGGAAAATGTCGTCACGGCTGCCGAACTGCAGCTTTCCAAATAAGAGGAGGAACCGCTCATGAAGACCGATGTCGAAATCGCACAGGAAGCCGAGATGCGCCCGATTCAGGAGATTGCCGCCAAGCTCGGCATCACCGAGGACGAGCTCGAACTCTATGGAAAATACAAGGCCAAGGTCACGCCCGAAGCGTTTGCGCGCGTGAAAGACCAGCCGAACGGCAAACTCATCCTCGTCACCGCCATCAACCCGACGCCGGCGGGCGAGGGCAAGACGACAACGAGCGTCGGCCTTGCCGATGCGTTCCACCGCCTCGGCAAGAAGACAGCCGTTGCTCTGCGCGAACCGTCGCTCGGCCCGTGCTTCGGCCTCAAGGGTGGCGCGGCTGGCGGCGGCTATGCGCAGGTCGTGCCGATGGAGGACATCAACCTCCATTTCACGGGCGACTTCCATGCCATCACGACGGCACACAACCTGCTCGCGGCCGTCATCGATAACCACATCCAGCAGGGCAACGCGCTTGACATCGACGTGCGCCGCATCGTCTGGAAGCGCGTGCTCGACCTCAATGACCGTGCACTTCGCAACGTCGTCATCGGCCTCGGCGGCAAGGCGCATGGCACGCCGCGCGAGACGGGCTTTGACATCACGGTCGCGTCCGAAATGATGGCGATTCTCTGCCTCTCGACGAGCCTCATGGACATGAAGCGCCGCCTCGGTGAAATCCTCGTGGCCTACAGCCGCGACGGCCGCCCGATTCGTGCGAAGGAGCTCGGCGTCACGGGCGCGCTGACGCTGCTGTTCAAGGATGCCATCAAACCGAACATCGTGCAGACGCTCGAAGGCACGCCCGCTTTCGTCCATGGCGGCCCGTTCGCGAACATTGCGCATGGCTGCAACAGCGTCATGGCGACGCAGTACGCGCTGAAATTTGCCGACGTCGTCATCACGGAGGCAGGCTTCGGTGCCGACCTCGGCGCGGAGAAATTCCTCGACATCAAGTGCCGTTTCGCAGGTCTCAAGCCTGATGCCGTCGTCATCGTCGCGACGGTGCGCGCACTCAAGATGCACGGCGGCCTGCCGAAGACGGAACTCAGCAAGGTCGACATGGCGGCCCTCGAAAAAGGTCTCGCCAACCTCACGAAGCATATCGAGAACATCCAGGCATTCGGTCTGCCCGCCGTCGTGGCCATCAATGCATTCCCGACAGACACGAAGGAAGAGCTCGACTTTGTTGAGAAGAAATGCAACGAGCTCGGCGCGGAAGTCGCGCTCTCCGAAGTCTGGGCGAAAGGCGGCGAAGGCGGCATCGAGCTCGCGAAGAAAGTCCTCGCGGCGACCGAAAAGCCGAACAACTTCCACTTCATCTATGATGTCGAGAAATCCATCCCCGAGAAGATCGAGACGATCACGCGCACGATTTACGGCGGCGACGGTGTCGATTTCACGCCGGCCGCGAAGAAGCAGCTCAAGGAAATCGAAGAGCTCGGTTTCGACAAGATGCCGGTCTGCATGGCGAAGACGCAATACTCGCTGTCGGATGACCAGACGAAGCTCGGCCGTCCGACCGGCTTCCGCATCACGGTCAAGGAACTGCGCGTGAGCGCGGGCGCGGGCTTCATCGTCGCGCTGACGGGCAACATCCTCACGATGCCAGGCCTGCCGAAGCATCCGGCGGCGATGGACATGGATATTGATGAGAATGGCAAGATCACGGGCTTGTTCTGAGATTTCTTGCATTTATGCGAAAAAAATGGGTCAATCACAAAACCTGTGGGATTCGAATAGCTTAGACGAATAATTCATGTTGTCAAAAAAGAGGACATCCGCTAAGATGTGGAAATGCATCTAG
>OMZR01000065.1 GCA_900315575.1 uncultured Veillonellaceae bacterium | reverse complement strand
AAGACCGGCCGATCGTCAAATCCTTTTTGCCGCGCGACGAGGCCGTCCGCATCTTCAAGCAGGCGAAGGCCATCGAGAAGGCGAACCTGATCGCGGCACTCTCTCAAGAAACGGTCAGCATTTATCGTTGCGGCGATTACGCCGACTACCTTTACGGCGCCATGCTCGGCCACACGGGGGCGCTCGGCCGCTTCGCGCTCGACTTTTTCGCGCCCGGGCTCTTGCTGCGCACGCCGTCCGTGGAGACGCGCGGCGAGGTGCCGCCCGCCAAGCCCCAGCCGAAGCTCAGCCACGTCCTCACCGAGGCGAAGCGCTGGGCCGACATCCTCCACTGCGACTACGTCACCGACCTCAACCGCGCCCACCGGAATGGCCAGATCGGCGACATCATCCGCGTTTCCGAGGCCTTGCAGGAAAAGAAGATCGCCGAAATCGCCGACCACATCGCCGCGCGCCGGGGCGACCTGCGCCTGATCCTCATCGCCGGGCCGTCGTCGTCCGGCAAGACGTCGTTTGCCCAGCGCCTGCGCATCCAGCTGCGCGTCAACGGCCTCGAACCCGTCGCCATCTCGCTCGACGACTATTTCTGCAACCGCCGCGACACGCCGCGCACGCCCGAAGGCGCCTACGACTACGAAGCCCTCGAAGCCCTCGACGTGCCGCTGTTCAACGAACAGATGGTCAAGCTCCTCAAAGGCGAAGAAGTCGAGCTGCCGTACTACAACTTTTTGACCGGCGAGCGCGAATGGGACCATCACGCGCCGTTCTCCATCGCCGAGAACCAGCCGATCATCATCGAAGGCATCCACGGCCTCAACGAGAAGCTCTCGGCCGCCATCCCGCGCGAAAAGAAATACAAAATCTACATCTCCGCCCTCACGCAGCTCAATGTCGACGCCCATAACCGCATCCCGACGACGAGCGCCCGCCTCGTCCGCCGCCTCGTCCGCGACTACCAGTTCCGCGGCTCGAGCGCCCTCAAGACGCTCCGCCAGTGGCCGGACGTGCGCAAAGGCGAGGAGCAGCACATCTTCCCGTTCCAGGAAGACGCCGACGTCATGTTCAACTCCGCCCTCATCTACGAACTCGGCGTCCTCAAAAAATACGCCAAGCCCCTCCTCGAAGCCGTCCCGCCCGAAGTGCCGGAACACATCATGGCAAGGAAGCTCCTCGACTTCTGCGCGTATTTCGACGATATTTTAGAAGAAGACGAAATCCCCAATAACTCGCTGCTCAGGGAGTTCATCGGGAAGTCGGTGTTCTTCAAGTGATTTTGCGCCCTCCCCTTGAAAATCCGTCCTCCATGCGCTACTATGATGTTACGTGAACTCAAATGGAAGGATGAATCTCTTGACAGAAAACAAAACCGTCGTCGTCGGCATGAGCGGCGGCGTGGACAGTTCCCTCACGGCCGCGCTCCTTTTGGAGCAGGACTATGACGTCATCGGCGTCACGATGCGGCTCGCCGACGAGAGCCGCGATTTCGCCGAAAACGACCGCGGCTGCTGCTCGCTTTCCGCCGTGGACGATGCGCGGCGCGTCTGCGACATCCTCGGCATCCCGCACTACGTCATGGATTTCAAGGCGCTGTTCCGCGAAAAAGTCATCGACAACTTCCTCGCCGAGTACGCGCATGGCCGCACGCCGAATCCTTGCATCGCCTGCAACCGCTATGTGAAATTCGGCGGCCTCCTCGACCACGCGCTCGAAATCGGCGCGCAGTATGTCGCGACGGGCCACTATGCGCGCATCGAGCAGGACAAAACGGGCCGGTATCTCCTCAAAAAGGGCATCGACCCGCAGAAAGATCAGGCCTACGCGCTCTACCACCTGAATCAGCAGAGCCTCGCGCATTTCCTGATGCCGCTCGGCGGCCAGACGAAGGTCGAGACGCGGCGGCTCGCCGAAAAGCTCGGCCTCCCCGTCGCGCACAAGCCCGACAGTCAGGAAATCTGCTTCGTGCCCGATGACGACTACAAAGCTTACCTGCGCGAAAACGAGCCCGGGTGCCTCGTGCCGGGCGACATCGTTGACACGGCGGGCCACGTCCTCGGCCACCACGCGGGCGTCCCGCTCTACACCATCGGCCAGCGAAAGGGCCTCGGCATCGCGGCCGAGCACCCGCTCTACGTCGTGCGTCTCGACATGGAGCGCCGCCAGGTCATCGTCGGCGGGGCGGGGGATGTCTACGCAGATAGCCTCATCGCGGGCGACTGCAACTGGATCGCCATCGACGAACTGACGGAACCGCGTGACGTCACCGTCAAAGTCCGCTATGGAAAGCGCGAGGGCAAAGCCCGCATCGAGCCTCTGCCGGATGGTCGCGTCAAAGCTACGTTCGCCGAGCCTCAGAGAGCTGTCACCCCAGGACAGTCTGCCGTATTCTATGACGGAGATATTGTCGTTGGGGGAGGCATCATCGAAAAGGCAGAATGAATGTTTTTCCCGGAGAAGGAAGGGAACTCCATGTCCATGTGGAAACGCCGCCTTGCGGCATTCATTGTCATCGTCTTGCTGTTCACTGGCGGCGGCCTCTGGTGGTATTTTTCGCACCATACGAAAACGCCAGAGTATGCGATGCAGAAAATCACGGAATCGCTTGAAAAGCAGGATGCTGATACATTCTTCCAATACGTCGATGTTGATGCCGTTCTTGACCATTCGTATGAAGCGTTCATGGAAGGGGCTGTGACGGTCGAAACGCCGATGAATGATGAGGCGAAGGCCGCCGTCGAGAGCTTTGCTTCCGTTGTGAAGGCGCCGCTCCTCAAAAGTTTCCACGACGCTATCCGCACGTATGTCACGACGGGCGCGTGGCCGCAAGCGGCGGAAGGCACGGAGGCATTGCTCGATCCTTCGGTCGCGATAGAGAAAGCGGGACTTGCGGGCACGACATTTTCTGGTGTCGATCGCATCGAAATGCATGACGAGGATGGCACAGCCGTTGCGCTCGTGCGCGTGCATCCGCAGGAAACGGACGAGGATTTCGTGCTGCGCGTCAAGCTCGCGCCTGCAGACGACGGCCATTACCGCGTGACGGAGGTTGAGAACTATCGCGATTTCGTTGCGATGATTGCGAAAGCCCGCCGCGCCAAGGTCGAAGCGTACCTGCAGGAGACGGCATCGCTCATGGCACAGCATGAAACGGCCATGCGCGAAGCCGAATCGCAGCGTGCGGAAATTCTCTCGGCTGGTGCGCTCGGCAATGACGCGACGCGGCAGGCACTTAAAGAGCTCATGGAAAACACGATCCTGCCGGATTGGCAGGCGCGCAAGGCGGAGCTCGAGGCCATCGACGCCCCGCAGGCCGCTCAGACGCTTCATCGCTTGCGTCTGCATATCTGTGACCTGCGCATCGACTATGCCGAAGGATACGCGGCGTGGATGACCGATAAAAAAGCCGCGACCATCCGCGACGCCGAGACAAAGCTCAAACAGGCCAGGACGCTCGAGCAGGAAGAACTGTTTTTGACGAAGCGGATGGCTGGAAAGGATATGGAAGGGAAGGAATCATGAAACGAATTTTCTGCGGGTGGAGCTGCGGGCTTGTCCTTGTTTTGTGCTGTGCGGTGTTCTTGCTGTCGGGCGGCGTTGTTTCGGCACATGCCGTACACGCTGCGCAGTCTTCTGTCCGCGCCGAGGACTTTTCTTCACATGGTATCGCACTCGGGCAGGTGGCGACGGAGCAGCAGCTTTCCGCGGCCTTTGGCAAGGTCCTGTATGACGACGCGCTCTCGCGCTGGGGCATTCCGCTCACGAAATATACCTTCAAGAAAGACATCACGGTTTACACACTCCAGAAGACGGGGCAGGTGGCCGAAATCGTGCTCGAGAAGGACGCGGCTGCTGCGCGCGACGGCATCCACTATGGTGCGACGTCGTACTACATTCAGCACGTTTTCGGCAAGGCGCAGCGTGAAAACCTCGACGGCGGTGCCTGCTTTGTTTACCGTGGAAATGACTCCATGCGCCTGATCGCCACGGTCGACCATGACAATGGCAGCCTGACGGCTCTGAGGCTGACGCTGCTTCCTTTGACGGAGGACGAGGCCGATACCTGGGCAGCGGACCACCCCGAGGCCATGGGCGATGTCGAGACGACGGAAATTCTGAAGGGCACTGCCGCCATTGATACGAGCGCGCTGCCGGAGGCGCCCGCGCCGAAATTGGAGGGACTGACGAATTGACGACGCGCATGATCTGCCACCGCGGCCTGCGCTATGCGGGCATCACGCTAGGCTGTTTGATCGCGAGCTGCTCCATCAACCTGTTCCTCGTGCCGTCGCACCTCTTGACGGGCGGCGCGACGGGCATCGCCATCATCGTCTACTACCTGACGGGGCTCCCGATCGGCCTCCAGACGTTCGCCTACAACATCCCGCTCCTCGCGGCGGCCTGGCGGCTCATGGGGCGGCGGTACACGGCTGACATCATCAACGGTACGGGCATTTTCTCCGCGTGCCTCGACATCACGCGGTTTCTCAACGCCTACGCGCCGCTCAATGACTACATGCTTGCGGCCATTTTCGGCGGCGTCTTCAACGGCATCGGCTACGGACTCGTGTTCCGCATGAATGGCAGCACGGGCGGTTTCGACATCATCGGCGCCATCATGAAGAAATATTATTCGTTCGGCATGGGCGGCGTCATCTTCGCGTTCAACTGCGTCCTGATGTGCGTCTCGGCCTTTTTGCTCGGCGTCGCGCCCGCCATGCTGACGCTCATCTGCATGTACGTCAACGGCACGATCACGGACAAGGTCGTCGCGGGCTTCCAGAGGCGAAAGGCCGTCCTGATCGTCTCGAACCAGGCGGACGCCGTCGCCGACGCCATCCTCAGCGAGCTCGGCCGCGGCGTCACATTCCTGCACGGGCAGGGCGGCTTCACGCACATGGAGCGCGACGTCGTCATGGCCGTCGTGAACCTCACGCAGATCGCGAAAGTCAAACTCATGACCCACGCCATCGACCCGACGGCGTTCATGATCATCATCTCGGCGAACGAAGTCGAAGGCCCGGGCTTCACGCAGCCGGGGAGGAAAATCCTCGACAAATTCGACGAAAAACGGGACGGATGAAGAAGGAGGCCACACATTTTGCAGATCACGTATCTCATGAACAGCGGCTTTGCCGTGGAGCTCGAACATACCCTCCTCGTCTTCGACGCCTACGAGGACCCCGCGCGCGCGCTCGACAAGGTGTTCGAGAAGCGGGCGTGGGACGCGGTGTATTTCTTCGCGTCGCACAGCCACTATGACCATTTCAATGGCGACCTCCTGCGCCGGTATGCGCCGTACGTCACGCGCTACCTCCTCTCGCATGACATCCGCCATACCGTCGGCGCGCGCAAGCTCCCGGCGGAAAAATGCGTGTTCCTCGATGACTATTCGCATTGGGAGGCCGCAGGGCTGGCCGTCGACAGCTACAGCTCAACGGACATCGGCACGTCGTTCGCCGTCATGACGGAGGGAAAGATTCTCTTCCACGCCGGCGACTACAACTGGTGGGACTGGACGGGCGACACGCATGAAAACCGCATGCTCGCGGCCAACGGCTTCCATAAGCAGCTCAGGCGCATCGCGGGCCTCGTTGCCGACGTCGCGTTCTTCCCCGTTGACGGCCGCCTCGAATCCTCCATGGCGAAAGGCGCGAAAGAATTCTGCGCCAAAACCGACGTCCGCGCCCTCGTGACCATGCACAGCGTCGGCTTCCCGCGCTGGCGCGTGCCAGACGATTTTTTCGAACCGGGGAGAGAAATTCCAGTCTGGTCGCCCGTCGAAGCGGGGGAGACGCGGGAGATAGACAACAAAGGAGATTTCCGCTAAAATATGAGTATCGCAAAATTTTTGAAACAAGCAGCTGTCATCCTCTCGTTCCTCTGCCTCGGCGCGACGACGTGCCTGGCGGCGGAAGCGGGGACGGCGGCGAATGGAGGAACACAGCATATGGCAAACCGCATCGCAGTCATCGAGACGAACCTCGGCACGATCGAACTCGAGCTTTTTGAGGACAAGACGCCGATCGCGACGAAGAATTTCATCGACCTCGCGGAAAAGGGCTTTTATGATGGCGTCATCTTCCATCGCGTCATCGACGGCTTCATGATCCAGGGTGGCGATCCGACCGGCACGGGCATGGGCGGCCCGGACTACACGATCGAGGACGAGTTCCGCGATGACCTGCAGTTCACGGGTGAAGGCATCCTCGCGATGGCGAATACGGGCATGCCCCATACGGGCGGCAGCCAGTTCTTCATCACGCTGGCCGCGACACCGTGGCTCAACGGCCACCACACGATTTTCGGCAAGGTCGTGAAGGGCATGGATGTCGTCAAGAAAATCGGCCACACGGAGACGGACTACGCTGACCGCCCCGTCGAGGACGTCGTGATGAAGAGCGTCACAATCAAGGACGCCGAGTGACGGCCTACACCTACATCGTGCGTTGCGCCGACGGCACGCTTTACACGGGCTGGACGGATGACATCGAAAAGCGCCTCGCGGCCCACAACAGCGGCCACGGCGCGAAATACACGCGTTCGCGGCGCCCCGTGACGCTCGTGCACCTTGAGACGTTTGATACGAAGGAAGCGGCCATGAGTCGGGAGTGGCATATCAAGCGGCTGTCGCGCGCGCAGAAGCTCGCGCTGGTGGCGTCGTCACGAGGGAGCGGGGACGCCATTCATTGACAAGGCGGACGAAACTTTCTATAATGAATAAGTTGAAAAATCCGATGGAAAAGGGGTAATCCTATTATGCCAGATAAAAAAGTCCTCGTCTCCCAGGAAGGCTATGACAAGCTCGTCGAAAAGCTCAACTACCTCAAGAGCGTCAAGCGCCTCGAAATCGCTGACCGCCTCAAAGCCGCCATCGCGCTCGGCGACCTCTCCGAGAACTCGGAGTACGATGACGCCAAGAACGAGCAGGCATTCAACGAGGGCGAGATTCTCGAGACCGAGGCGAAGATCCGCAACGCCGAGATCATCGCAACGGGCTCGGGCGACGTCGTGCAGATGGGTTCGACCGTCGTCGTCATCGACCAGGAATTTGCCGAAGACGGCCCCGAGACGTTCATGATCGTCGGCTCGACGGAAGCCGACCCGGACGAGGGCAAGATTTCGAACGAGTCCCCACTCGGCCAGGCCCTTTTAGGCCAGAAAGTCGGCTCCGTCGTCGACGTGCATGCGCCGGCAGGCATCATCAAGTACGAAATCCAGGAAATCAAAGGCTAAGGAGCAGTTTATTTTGAGCGAAAACAAGCAGAAAAAGGGGCAGCAGCAGGCGGCCCCTGCGGAAGACCTCAATGAGATGATGAAGGTCCGCCGCGAGAAGATGGAGGCGTTCCGCCAGATGGGCGTGCCGCCGTTCGGCCACCGCTATGATGTCACGTACCATACGGCCGACATCCACGAGAAATTCGACCACCTCGAAGGCGAGGAAGAGAGCGACGAAGAAGTCCGCATCGCGGGCCGCCTCATGGCTATCCGCGGCCACGGCAAAGCGTCGTTCTGCACGCTGAATGACCGCACGGGCAATATCCAGGTCTATTTCAAGATCGATGTGCTCGGCGAACACAAATACAAGGAAGAGTTCAAGCGCCTCGACATCGGCGACATCGTCGGCATCCAGGGCAAAGTCTTCCGTACGCGCCGCGGCGAACTGACCGTCCGCGTCGACGACTTTGACCTGCTGTCGAAATCCCTGCGCCCGCTGCCGGAGAAATTCCACGGCCTGCAGGATGTGGACATCCGCTACCGCCAGCGCTATCTCGACCTCATCATGAACCCCGAAGTCCGCGACACGTTCGTCAAGCGCACGAAAATCGTGCATGCTGTGCGCAAGTTCTTTGACGACCACGGCTACCTCGAAGTCGAAACGCCGGTGCTTTCGACGATTGCGGGCGGCGCGGCTGCGCGTCCTTTCGTCACGCACCACAACACGCTCGACCTCGACATGTATCTGCGCATCGCGACGGAGCTGAACCTCAAGCGCCTGATCATCGGCGGCTTTGAGCGTGTCTACGAAATGGGCCGCGTCTTCCGCAACGAGGGCATGGACGTGCGCCACAATCCGGAATTCACGACCATCGAATTCTATCAGGCCTATGCGGACTACACGGACATGATGGACATCACGGAAGGCGTTGTCAAATACGTCTCCAAGAACGTCCTTGGCACGACGAAGGTCACGTATCAGGGCACGGAAATCGACTTCGGCCATGTCAAGCGCATTTCGATGAATGACGCTGTCAAAGAGGCGACGGGCAAGGACTTCATGGCATGCTCCACCGTCGAAGAGGCCCGCAAGCTCGCCGATGAAATCGGCGTCACGTATGAGCCGCGCCACGGCATCGGCGGCATCCTGAACCAGGCCTTCGAGGCAAAAGTCGAAGAGACGCTCATGCAGCCGACGTTCATCACGGGCCATCCGACCGAGATTTCGCCGCTTGCGAAGCGCAACCCTGACGACCCGCGCATCACGGACCGCTTCGAGTTCTTCGCCTATGGCCGCGAGCTCGCGAACGGCTTCACGGAGCTCAATGACCCGATTGATCAGGAAGGCCGTTTCCTCGACCAGCTCAAGCAGCGCGAGGCCGGCGACGACGAAGCGCACGTCATGGACCGCGACTACATCACGGCCATGGAGTACGGCCTCCCGCCGACGGGCGGCGTCGGCATCGGCATCGACCGCCTCGTCATGTTCCTGACGGACGCAGCCTCGATCCGCGACGTCCTGCTGTTCCCGACGATGAAGCCGGTCGACTGAAAGAGCCTCTCCCACAGGGAGAGGGGGACCGCGAAGCGGTGGAGAGGGTGTCGAAGGTAGGACACAACTTCATATATGAAAAGGGAGTCGAAGGATAAAACCTCCAACTCCTTTTTTTTGTGCCCAAAATGTGATATAGTTATTATCGTATGCAAATTTCAAACAGGGGAGGTCACTTTTTGACTCCAGCAATCACATACGAACTCGTAAAGAAGGATGAAGCTACGGGCGCGCGCGCGGGCATTTTGCACACGCCGCACGGGAGTTTCCCGACACCGATTTTCATGCCGGTCGGCACGCAGGCGTCGGTCAAGGGCGTTTCGCCTGACGAACTGAAGGGCCTTGGCGCCGGCGTCATTCTTTCCAATACGTACCATCTTTTCCTGCGGCCGGGCATGGACCTCATCAAGGAGGCCGGCGGCCTGCACAAGTTCATGCATTGGGATCGCGCAATCCTGACGGACAGCGGCGGATTCCAGGTCTTCAGCCTTGGCGACCTGCGCAAAATCACCGAGGAAGGCGTGACGTTCCGCTCGCATATCGACGGTTCGAAAAAGTTCCTGTCGCCCGAAATCTCGATGAAGGCGCAGATGTGCTTTGGCTCCGACATCGTCATGGCATTTGACGAGTGCGTGCCGTATCCTGCCGATTACGACTATGCCAAAGCCTCGACGGAGCGCACACAGCGCTGGGCCGAGCGGTGCAAGACAGTCATGACGGCCCCGAATCAAGGCCTGTTTGGCATCGTGCAGGGCGGCATGTACAAGGATTTGCGCAAATGGCACGCGGCAAAGCTCGTGGACATGGACCTGCCGGGCTATGCAGTCGGCGGCCTGTCCGTCGGCGAGCCGCCCGAACTCATGTATGAAATGCTCGAATACTCGACGTCGCTCTTGCCGGAAAACAAGCCGCGCTATCTCATGGGCGTCGGCACGCCCGACCACCTCGTCGAGGGTGTCGCGCGCGGCATCGACATGTTTGACTGCGTCTATCCGACGCGCGTCGCCCGCAATGGCATGGCGATGACCTGGGACGGCCGCCTCGTCATGAAAAATGCGAACCTCGAGCACGACCACCATGTCATCGAAGAAGGCTGCGGCTGCTATGCCTGCCGCAACGGCTACACGCGCGCCTACATCCGCCACCTCGTGCGCGCGGGCGAAATCTTCGGCCTGCGGCTGCTGTCGCTCCACAACCTCTGGTTCCTCGAAGAATTCATGCGCAGGATGCGGAAGGCCATCCTCGATGGCACGTTCCCGCAGTTCCGCGCAGAGTTTCTGGAACAGTACGACCCGCACCGAAAGAATTGAGTTCCTCCCTCTGCGAGGGAGGAGGCAAAGGAAAGAAGGAAATACCCCATGTCACAGGAAGCCACCAGCACGGTCTTTATGATCGTTGTCATGATCGCGCTCTTTTATTTCATGCTGTACCGTCCGCAGAAGAAGCAGGCGGCAAAGCGCAAGGAACTCTTAAACAGCCTCGAAGTCGGCGTCGATGTCGTCACGATTGGCGGCATGTATGGCCGCATCAAGGCGCTCGACGACAAGACGGTCAAGCTCGAAGTCGCGCCGGGCACGGTCATCACGTTCGCGCGCGCGGCCATCAATGGAAAGGTCGCCAAAGAAGCAGCATCGGAAGAGGATGAAGACTGATGGACGCCGCACAAGAGGGCGGGAGGCGCGATCCGGCCATTCATGCTGAGGCCTTGGCGGCCAAGACGACGCTGCGCCGCAAAATGACGAAGGTCCGCAAGGACATGACGCCCGAGGCGCGGCAGGCCGCATCGGCTCAGATGATCGACCGCCTCGTGAAACTCCCAGCTTACCAGAACGCGCAGACCATCTTTGCCTATGCCTCGATGGCAGACGAAGTCCAGCTCGACGCGTTCATCGAGCGCGCGATGTCTGACGGCAAGCGCGTGGCTATTCCGTGGATTACGGACAAGGGCACGATGGAGGCCGTCGAAGTTTCGTCTCTCAAGAGCCTCGAAGTGGGCATGTACGGCATCCGCAATGTGCCGGCCGCCGAGCGCCGCGTCATCGCGCCCGAAGCCATCGACCTTGCCATCGTGCCGGGCGCGGCGTTTACCGTCGAAGGCGCACGGCTCGGCCTTGGTGGCGGCTATTATGACCGCTATCTCGGCAATCGAGCTCCGCAGGCCGAGCGCGTGGCACTCGCGTTTGATGCGCTCGTGCTGCCACGTCCCGAGCGGCATAAAATTCCGATGGAGGCGCACGACATCTGGGCCGACGTCCTCGTCACAGAGACGCGTGTCCTCTCATTTGACAAAAGGAAGCACTGATGAAATCCGCCAGCCCATCTTGGCATATCTTTTCCGTCCTCTCGTCGTCGGCAAATCCTCGACGTAGCGCTGCTACGCCTGCGGTTTGTCTCCTAGATAGGAACAGAAAATCTATGTCAATCTGGACTGCCGTCTTTCACCATCGCTTCCCAGGAAACGGTGAGCAATATGGAAATCAAGATCGGCCTCGCAAAGACGGCCAAATATGCAAATGAATACTGCGGCGACAGCTGCGACCTCGCCGAGCGTCCGCATGGCGGCATTTCCGCCATCATCGCGGACGGGCAGGGCAACGGCCTCGCCGCGCACCATACGAGCAACTGGGTCGTGTCGAAAGCCGTGTCGCTCATTAATGACGGCGCACGCGACGGCGCAGTCGCCCGTGCCGTGCATGACTACCTCTATGCGATGAAGGACCGCAAGGTCTCGTGCACGCTGACGGTCGTGTCGGCTGACCTCGAAACCGAGACCGTCGTCATCAGCCGCAACTCGAACTGCCCGACGATTGTCGTGACACCGGACTATGAGACGGTCTATGACGAGGACGTCGAGCCCATCGGCGTCCACCGCCACATGAAGCCGCGCATGTACGAAGTCCCGTTCACGCCGGGCATGATCGTTGTCTCGTACACGGACGGCATCGCCCACGCGGGCCGCAAGCGCACGGGCCACGAGGCGGATTTTGAAAAGATCATGAACATCGTGCGCGACAACACGGCCGACGATGTCGAGTACATCGCGCGCAGCATCCTCGAATACGCTCTCTCGCTCGATGACGACAAAGCGAGCGACGACATGACCGTCGTCGTGCTCGGCATCGCCGAAGGGCGGGAAGGGGCGCCGAAAATCGAGGAGCTCAAAGCGGTCTATCCAGTATAAAGAAGGAAGCGATTTGTCATGCGGATTGCCATTGTTGGCATCTGCGCCTCGGGCAAGACGACGCTCGTGCGCGGCCTGCGCGAAGCTGGCTATGATGCCTACAACGTCGCGCAGGAACATTCCTGCATCCATGATTTCTGGAACAAGCATCACCCCGACGTCCTCGTCATGATTGACGCGACGCTCGCGGCCGTCCACAAGCGCCGCGTCGTCTACTGGGGCCAGGACCGCATCGACATGCAGCACGAGAGGCTCGCGGACGCGCGAAAGCACGCGGACCTCTACATCCAGACGGACCATCTTGATGCTGAAGCAGTAAAAAATAAAGTTATAAATTTTTTAAAAACTAAGGAGGTAAAAATATAAGAAGATGTCCCAGATTGCCGCAGATTTTTCGCATGACCTAGGAGCCGAACCGCAAGGCGTAGCAGAGCTACGTCGAGGATTCGGCGACAACGGTCAGGCGGAAAAGGATGTGGTAAGATGGGATATCGGCGTTATTTTTACCTCCGAGAAGGGATTGAACTAGTTGAGAAAAGACAGTCTCCTGAAACTCATCGTCTGTGTCGTGGCGATTGTCGGCATCTTCCTCGCGTTCGTGCAGCCGCTGGCGAATTCCATCCGGCAGGGCCTCGACCTGCAGGGCGGCACGCATGTCGTGCTTGAAGCGGAGGACACTGACGTCGCGCAGGTCAATGACGATGCCATGAACCGCGTCGTCACGATCATGGAAAAGCGCGTCAACGCGCTCGGCCTCACGGAGCCGATCATCCAGCGCGAAGGCGAGCGCCGCGTCATCATCGAGCTGCCGGGCGTCAAGGACCCGGATGCGGCCATCAAGACCATCGGCAAGACGGCCATGCTCGAATTTAAGGACGAGGAAGGCAACACGGTGCTCACGGGTACCGACCTCAAGGACGCTCAGGCCGCGACGAACCAGCAGAACGGCCAGAACGTCGTCAACCTCGAATTCACGGATGAAGGCGCGAAGAAATTCGCCGACCTCACGTCGAAGAACGTCGGCCGCACGATTGCAATCCTGCTTGACGGCGAAGTGCTGACGGCGCCGAATGTCCGCGAGCCGATTCTCGGCGGCAAAGCCGAAATCAGCGGTCAGAAATCGCTCGACGAGGCGCAGAACCTCGCCGTCGTCCTGCGCTCTGGCGCACTGCCGGTCAAGGTCAACATCATCGAGACGCGCACGGTCGGCCCGTCGCTCGGCCAGGATTCGAAAGACAAGTCCGAGTTCGCGTTTGCCGTCGGCATCGGCGCCGTCCTCTTGTTCATGCTGCTGTTCTATCGCATGTCGGGCTTCATCGCCGACGTCGCCCTCATGGCCTACACGGTCATGCTGCTCGCGCTCCTCTGGGCGCTCGATGCGACGCTGACACTGCCAGGCGTCGCGGGCATCATTCTGTCCATTGGTATGGCCGTCGATGCGAACGTGCTGATTTTCGAGCATTTCAAAGAGGAATACCAGATTCAGGGCAAGACGCTGCGCCTCTCGATGGACGCGGGCTTCAAGCGCGCGTTCACGACGATTTTTGACTCGAACATCACGACGATCATCGCGGCCGGCGTGCTGTTCTTCCTCGGCACGGGCACGATCCGCGGCTTCGCCATCACGCTCGGCCTCGGCACGCTGCTCTCGATGTTCACGGCCATCACGCTGACGCAGTTCATGCTGAAGCTCATGATTGCTTCGAAAATCTTCACGTCACCGGGTGCCTATGGCGCCTCCGGCTTCATGCTCTGGAAAAAGGAGGATCTGAAGCGCAATGCCTAAATTTGATATTTCCGGCCATCGCACGTGGTGGTTCCTCCTTTCGTCCATTATCATCATCGCCGGCATCGTCTGCATGGTCGTGCGCGGCTTCAACTTCGGCATCGACTTCACGGGCGGTACGATCATCGACCTGAAGTTCGACCAGCCCGTCACGATCGCCGATGTCCGCACGAGCCTCGGCAAATACGGCCTCGACGGCAGCACGATCCAGCTGTCGGGCGCGCAGTCCGATGTCACGGCATCGGAAGACGTCATGATCCGCACGACGGACCTCGAAGAGGATCAGCGCAAAGAAGTCATGGCGACGCTCAAAGATGACGTCGGCAATTACACGGTGCTCCGCGAGGAAAAAGTCGGCGCGACGATTGGCGGCGAGCTCATCACGAACGCCGTCGAAGCACTCTTGATTTCGTGGGTGCTGATCATCGCCTACGTCGCGTATCGTTTTGAATGGAAATTCGGCGTCGCGGCCGTGCTCGCACTCGTCCATGACATCCTCGTCGTGCTCGGCGTCTTCGCGCTGACGCAGCGGCAGATCGATTCGTCGTTTATCGCAGCGCTCCTCACGATCGTCGGTTATTCCATCAACGATACCATCGTCATTTTCGACCGCATCCGCGAAAACCTCAAGCTCCATTTCCGTCGCGGCGGCGACGTCGATGTCCTCGTCAACACGTCGATTTACCAGACGCTGACGCGCTCGCTGTACACGGTCTTCACGGTCATGTTCACGACGCTCGCGCTGTACTTCTTCGGCGGCGAGACGACGAAGGACTTCGCGTTCGCACTGCTCATCGGTTTCGGCAGCGGCTGCTATTCGTCCATCTTCATCGCGAGCCCGCTCTGGGTCACGTTCCGCAGTTGGGCAGAAAAGAAGCACGCGGCAAGCGCTGCGGCAAAGTAAGATAACATAAGCCTCCCTCTCAGAGGGAGGTGCCCGAAGGGCAGAGGGAGTCTCACAAGCATGTCATATGAGATGTACGATTGCTGTTTACGCGGGCGTCGAAAGAAGCAATAGCACAGCCCGCGTAAATCACGATCTAAAATCTCATACGTCCATCTTGTGAGACTCCCTCAGCTTCGCTTCGCTCAGCAGCTCCCTC
>OMZR01000088.1 GCA_900315575.1 uncultured Veillonellaceae bacterium | reverse complement strand
CCATTGTGTTCATCCTTTGCGGTTGCGAGTGATTCTGTCAGTATGAAAGAACCGACGTTGACTTGTAAAGGCCTTTTACACAAACTATTTTACACTCCCTCCTTGAAACTCTTGGAATTGATTTTGATGAGAAAGATCCTTTTCATCGAAATGAAATTTCAAGACTCATTCGAGAGAGTTCGTCTCGTTTTGTTATTGTTTATAATGTCGAAAGCTATGATGATGCGGAGAAACAAATTGCGTTTTTCGCTGAAGACATGGGGATGGAACTCACATATGGATTGTCACAGAAAGAGAATGTCTTGCTGTGGGGATATGATGCAAAAGGCGGGTATTGTTCGCAAGAACCGAGAGAGCTTTTCCCCTATATCGTATTCATTGCGCAGAAATTTGCGGATGGTCGGTTGTCACTAGAAGACGTTCATCATGTGGATGCTTTCAATTATATATGGCACATGATGTATGAACAGAATGCAAAGACAAAAGAAATTCGGAAGCAGCTGGATAATCAACGAGAACAAACGAAAATTGAACAGCGCAAGGCATGGGATAAATTTCTTGTCTTGGCTTTGGATGGAGCGAGATTTCTTCCTGAGCAACGATTGGATATTGATGACAAGATAGGAAAGCCGTTTCTTTATGCTTTGCTCCGTGTATTGAGCGTTTTTCGTCTGCGTCAGATTTTGGAGTTCGGTTTTGATGTCGCGACGAAAATCACAAGCCAATATGCAGAGCATGAAGGCGCGCAGCATCACGTATACGACTGGAATCGGAATCGCGTCATGGATATGTTGAAATCTTGGGCGCTGCCTCTCCATCATACGGTGATTCGTGGATCGGAGCCTGTGGAGGTCAAACGGCAGGAGCAAGATGGAATCGTTTATCCGGCTTTTGCGCAAGAGCGCCAAAGGCATCCGGAAGAGCAATATGATTGCATCCTCTTGAAAAGGTCGATTGTACGCGGGGGGGGGGTACGCCCTCTATGGACATCATGCCGTATCTGCCCGAATTGCTTGCGGAGGACTTCGTCATTCTTGTCGATTGTGCTGAAGAGCCGTGTGAGCGCATGATGATTGAGGACATCGGGAAGATTCTGGACGTGCATGGCATTGCGCATCAGATGTTCCAGCTTTCCGATGATGTGCAGGATGCGTGCGTCATCGTGTCGGGCGGATGGGCAGAAATAGTGAAGGAGAAACTTTGAGATACAAAATTGAGCCTCTGCCGATAGCAGCAGGGGCTCGCTTTTATCTTGTCAGTATGCGAGATGAGATTCCTTGGCGATGCGGATGACTTCATCGATGGAGACTTCGTTGTCGGAGGCGATGTCCTGATAGGGGACATGACGTCTCAGCTGGTTGCAGATGGTGCGAAAAGCCTTTTCGGCGATGCCTTCAACTTTGCCTTCAGCTTTTGCATCAGCGCGTTCTTCGCGGATGCGCATTTCGAAAGTCATGTAATCACGCTCCTCTTGTTCGTTTTGCTTTACAGTATGGATACGCTCTTCGATTTTCTGGACAAGCGGATGATTGCTGACGATACCGTCCATATAATCAAGCAGGGCGCAGGCAGTTTCGGAAAGACCGGTACGGTTTCCCTTAGAAGAGATAAAGATGAACTCGCTTTCGTCTGGCAAGATGAGAGAGGAATCTGCTGTGCATGTGTGACGGAAAGCATAGATTGCACGTTTTTTATCAAATAATGGAAATGGGCAGAAGAAGAGGATGATGGTCGGACGCAGGTCAGAGTAGAGGGAGCCTTTCGCGAGAAATTCGACGTCGAGTTGCCCTAAGTAAAATCGGGAACGCTTTGCGAGACTTATCATAGGATTGACGCCAGTTTTCTCGTGAATTTTGCGAACCTGCATTTCGACATCATAGATGCGTTCGACTTCGTCGTGGATGTAGACGTCGAGGCGCACGCCTTTGCTGTCATAAAAGGCTTGCAGCGGCTTTTCTTCTTCGAAATAGGTGATGCGTTTGATGTCCCATGAAAGGAAGGCATTTAGAGATTCCGTACAGATGTCGGCAGCTTCCATGACCTTCTTGAACATGTAGTCATCCGTGAAGGTCAGTTCCTTCCACGGTTTGATGGATGACACAGCGGCAACACCTCGCTTTCTTACCTCTTATTTTACAAGGATTTTGGCTGTCAAGCAAGACAAAATCCAATGCTTGATGGGGGAATCCAGAAGATGAAATACACCTACGAATTCAAGCGCAAGGTCGTCGAGGATTACTTGGCGCATCGCGGCGGCGTGCTGGCGCTTGCGAAACAGTACGGCATCCCCGGCAAGTCACTCGTCCACCAGTGGATCAAGGCATACCGCGAGTTCGGTGAGGATGGGCTGAAGGCGTCGTGGTCGAAGGAGGTCTACGATGCGGAGTTCAAGGAGCGGGCGGTAAAGCTCTACTTGGCGGGGCTCGATTCCTACGAGGAAGTCGCTGCGCAGCTGCACATCAAGACGCCAGCGACGCTGAACCGCTGGGTGCAGGAGTACGAAGCGCACGGCGTCGACGCATGGGCGCCAAAGAAACGCGGGCGGCCGCGAAAGAAGTGAAGATGCAAACGAGCCTCTGCTGATGGCAGCAGGGGCTCGTTTTGTAATGATTCAATATGCAAGATGAGATTCCTTGGCGATGCGGATGACTTCGTCGACGGAAACTTCGTTGTCGGAGGCGATGTCCTGATAGGGAACACGGCGTTTCAGCTGGTTGCAGATGGTGCGGAAAGCCTTTTCGGCAATACCTTCGGCTTTGCCTTCGGCTTTGCCCTCAGCTTTGCCCTCGGCTTTGCCCTCGGCTCTTGCATCGGCGCGTTCTTCGCGGATGCGCATTTCGTAGGTCATATAATCACGCTCCTCTTGTTCATTTTTCTTGACGGTATGGATACGCCCTTCGATTTTCTGGACGAGCGGATGATTGCTGACGATGCCGTCCATATAATCCAGCAGAGCGCAGGCAGTCTCGGAAAGTCCCTTGCGGTCTCCTTTGGATGTGATGAGCAGGATTTCAGCATCGTCCGGGAGGACGATGGAAGGATCTTCCGTGCATATGTGACGGAAGGAATAGATGGAACGTTTTCCATCAAACAACGGGAAGGGGCAGAAGAAAATAATGATGGTCGGTCGCAGGTCGGAGTATAGGGAGCCATTTCGAAGGAAGTCGGCATCCAACTGCCCGAGATAGAAGCGGCAGCGCTTTGCAAGGCTCTCCATGGCATCGATGCCAATCTTTTCGCGCATCTTGCGAACTTGCATTTCGACGTCATAGATGCGATCAACTTCGTCATGGATGTAGACGTCGAGGCGTACGCCCTTGCTGTCATAAAAGGCTTGCAGCGGCTTTTCTTCTTCGAAATAGGTGATGCGTTCGATGTCCCATGAAAGGAAGGCATTCAGAGATTCCGTGCAGATGTCGGCAGCTTCCATGACCTTCTTGAACATGTAGTCATCCGTGAAGGTCAGTTCCTTCCACGGTTTGATGGATGACACAGTGGCAACACCTCGCTTTCTTACTTCTTATTTTACACGGATTTTGTTCGGCAATCAAGAAAAATGCGGTAACTTGAAGAAGTATGGTGCGATGATGGGAAGATACTTTGATGGACATCTGCCCGCTCTTTGGTTACTGTATACAATATTACTTTACGATAATCCATGAAATTTCGGAATATCCCTTGTGAGTGTACATTGTGTATGATATAATCTTCGTAGGTTCCATAAACAGGCACGATATGGGCGTTTTGTGATTTGGAGGGATCGAGTATGCAGTTCAAGTTCAGTTTTTGTTCCATGAAGAAGATTGTCACTGCAGGACTGGCGGTCGTGATGTCGGCGGCGCTGCTCACGGGTTGCGGCGGTGGTGGCGGCGACCAGGCGTCGAGTGGCGGCGGCAAGACGTTCCTGAACATCGGCACGGGCGGCACGGCTGGTACGTATTATCCAATCGGCGGCGCGATTGCCGAGATTTTGAACAATAAAATCGACGGCATGAACGCAAGTGCGCAGAGCACGGGCGCGACGGTCGCGAATATCAACATGCTGAAGGATGGCTCTGTGGATATGGCCATCGTGCAGAACGATATCACGTATTACGCCGTCAATGGCACGGAGATGTTCAAGGACAAGAAGGTCACGAACCTCAAAGGCATCGCATCGCTTTATCCTGAGACCTGCCAGTTCGTGACGCTCGACAGCACGGGCATCAAGACGATTGCAGACCTCAAGGGCAAGCGCGTCGCGGTTGGCGCTGCGGGCTCCGGTGCTGAGGCGAATGCGCGCCAGATCCTCGAAGCTTATGGCATCACGTATGATGACATCCAGGTGCAGTACCTCTCCTTCGGCGAAGGCGCAAGCGCCCTCAAAGACGGTAACGTCGATGCCGCGTTCCTGACGGCGGGCTTCCCGACGGCAGCTGTGCAGGACATCTCCTCGCAGAACAAGATCCGCCTGCTCCCGGTCGATCCGGCCAAAGCGGATGAGCTGATTGCAAAGTATCCGTTCTACACGAAGACGACGATTCCGGCTGGCACGTATCAGGGCTTTGACGAAGACGTCCAGACCATTTCCGTCATGGCAATGCTCGTTGTCAACGACAAGGTCGATGACAAGCTCGGCTATGAAATCACGAAAGCTATCTTCTCGAACCTCGACCGCATCCAGGCCGCACATGCCGTCGGCAAGATGATCTCGAAAGAGAATGCCGAGAAGGGCATGTCGCTTGACATGAACGCTGGCGCAAAGAAGTTCTTTGACGAAAAGTAAATGAAGGCAAGAAAAGTTTTTTTGGCCATCGTTGCAGCAATGGCGCTGCTCGCTTGGCAGCTTTTGCAGCCGGTATTCTTGGTGCAAGGCGGGGGGCGGACGCTCCTCGCCTTGCCTGTTTCCCGGCCGCAAGCGTTTACCGTCCGTTTCATCCACTCCGTGCAGAAGACGCCCGTCGAGGAAGACCTCGCCGCGGATGCCGAGGCACGGGGCGGGGCAGGAGAATTCCGGCTGCTCCGGACGCGCTACCAGTCGTTCGGCGTCGGCCTGCCATTCATGGAGAGCGAAGGAGAGTTTCATGAGGAAGGAGATTATTTCGTCTTCGACCACATGGACCGCCATTTCCCCGCGCTCTCGCTGCGGACGGGCGTCGGCACGCAGCTGACGCTCCGCGCGGCAGGCCGGACGTTGCGGTTTTACGAGATGTTTCCCCCGGGGGAGAGAATCGACCTCTCCATTGCGCCCGCATATGAGGCGCTGTCTGGGCTTTGAACATGAAAGGAATGTTTTTTATGTCTGAAGAAATGACCGACAAAGAGCGAGCGGAGGCGGTGCTGAAGAAGTACGACAAGGACTCGGACACGATGGAGTACAAGGGCATCATGGCGAAGATTGTCTCCGCTATCGCCATCACGTTCTCCATCTTCCAGCTCTATACGGCGACGTTCGGCGTGCTTGATGCACAGTTGCAGCGCGCCGTGCATCTCGGCTTCGGCCTCGCGCTCGTTTATCTGCTGTATCCGACGCGGAAGAGCTGGTCGCGCACGAAGCTCCATCCGTTTGACTTGCTGCTCGCCATCCTCGGCGCGGCGGCACCGGCGTACATCCTGATCGAGTACAATCAGCTCGTCATGCGTTCCGGCCTCGTGACAACGCCAGACCTCGTCGTCGGCATCCTCGGCATCCTGCTCGTCGTCGAGGCGACGCGCCGCGTCGTCGGCATCCCGATGGTCACGGTCGTCCTGCTGTTCCTCGCTTATGCGTTCGCCGGGCCGTACATGCCAGGCGTGCTCGCACATCGCGGGCTGACGCTCTCGCAGCTCGTCGGCCATCTCTTCTTCACGACCGAGGGCATCTTCGGCATCCCGCTCGGCGTTTCCTCGACGTTCATCTTCCTGTTCATCCTGTTCGGCGCCTACCTCGAGTCGACAGGCCTTGGCAAATTCTTCATCGACCTCGCGAACAGCATCGCAGGCTGGGCGAGCGGCGGCCCGGCAAAAGTCGCTGTCCTGTCCTCGGGCCTCATGGGCACGGTCTCAGGCTCCTCCGTCGCGAACGTTGTCGGCACGGGCTCGCTGACAATCCCGATGATGAAGAAGCTCGGCTACCACAAGAACTTCGCAGGCGCCGTTGAGGCAGCGGCCTCCACAGGCGGCCAGCTGATGCCGCCGGTCATGGGTGCTGCGGCGTTCCTGATGGCAGAGTTCGTCGGTGTGCCGTATATCGACATCGTCAAGGCGGCCGTCATCCCGGCGCTCCTGTACTTCACGGGCGTCTGGCTCGGCGTCCATTTCGAGGCGAAGCGCAGCAACCTCAAAGGCCTGCCGCGCGAGCAACTGCCGAAGATGAGCCGCCTGCTCGTCGAGCGCGGCCACCTCGCGATTCCTCTCGTCGTCATCGTCTACCTGCTCGTGACGGGCTACACGCCGATGCGTGCGGCTCTTGTCGCCATCGTACTCTCGATTATCTGCTCGGCGCTCCGCAAGTCGACGCGCATGAAGCCGATCGAAATCGTCCGCGGCCTCGACAAAGGTGCGCGCAACGTGCTCTCCGTCCTCGTCGCCTGCGCTTCGGCAGGCATCGTTATCGGCGTCGTCACGAAGACGGGCGTCGGTCTCAAGCTCGCGTCCGGCCTCCTGACGCTTTCGGGCGGCATGCTGCTGCCGACGATGTTCTTCACGATGATTACGGCTATCGTGCTCGGCATGGGCGTGCCGACGACGGCGAACTACGTCATCACCTCGACGATTGCGGCACCGGCCATCATCCAGATGGGCGTGCCCGTGCTCGCGGCACACATGTTCGTCTTCTACTTCGGCATCATCGCCGATGTCACGCCGCCAGTCGCACTCGCAGCGTTTGCTGGCGCTGGCATCGCGGGCGGCAATGCCCTCAGAACAGGCGTCAATGCAGCGAAGCTTGCCATTGCGGCGTTCATCATCCCGTACATGTTCGTGCTTTCGCCGGTCATCCTCATGATTGACGCGACGATTCCGGGCCTCGTCATAACGACGGTCACGGCCATCATCGGCATGATTGCGCTCTCGTCGGCTCTCATCGGCTACCTCGCCGACAACTGCCGCATCTACGAGCGCATCCTGCTGATTGCAGGCGGCCTGCTGCTCATCGATCCGGGCACAGTGACCGACCTCACAGGCATTGCAATCTTCGCCATCATCCTGTTTTTCCAGATCGAGCGGAAGAAGAAACGCGCGAGTATGCTGGAGGCGTAAATACTGTCCTGATTCCACATGAAAAAACAACCGCCGGTGCGATGGTTTCATTCGCACCGGCGGTTGTCTTTATGAGGCGATGGGGTTATTTGCCGAAATAGCGGTCATGAAGGCCCTTGAAGCCGCAGCCGTGGCGAGCTTCGTCTTTGCACATCTCATGAACCGTGTCGTGGATGGCGTCGAGGTTGAGCTTCTTGGCGAGCGTGGCGAGGTCTTTCTTGCCAGCGCAAGCACCATGCTCGGCATCGATGCGCATCTCGAGGTTCTTCTTCGTGGAGTCGGTAAGGACTTCGCCGAGGAGTTCTGCGAACTTTGCTGCATGCTCGGCTTCCTCGAATGCATAGCGCTTGAAGGCCTCAGCGATTTCCGGATAGCCTTCGCGGTCTGCCTGGCGGCTCATGGCGAGGTACATGCCGACTTCGGAGCATTCGCCCGTGAAGTTCTGGCGCAGGCCCTCGAGAACTTTTTCATCGACGCCCTTGGCGACGCCGACGCGATGCTCATCCGCGAACGTCAGGTCGCCGGACTGCTCGACAAATTTCGAGGCCGGTGCATGGCAGATCGGGCACTCTTTCGGGGGCTCGTTGCCCTCATAGACATAACCGCAGACGCTGCAAACAAATTTCTTCATGTTTTCGTCCTCCTACTATATGATGATGGGAGCCATCGGCCGCATGTTGCTCTCGGTGATGGCGGTTGAACTTTGTCGTTGACTTTATTATAAAGCATGGACGTGGGAAAGAAAAAGCGGAAATTCAGCGATAAAATGAAAATAACACCCGTATGCTCGTAAATGCTCTAAAAATCTTGCTTCATCGTACTTTATAAAGAAAATAATACTATCAAAGAATAATTATTGATTGTAGACATATGGAAACTCCTTCCAATGGAGTCTTTTTGATGGTATAATGATGGACTAGAATGAGAAAAAGTATGTGAGAAGGGGATACGACACACATGTTTACGCGAATCACGAAGTCGGCTGCCGAAACGGCCCGGCTCGCACAGATGGTTGGCAAGAAGCTGCATGAAGGGACGGTTGTCTGCCTCGACGGTGATCTCGGCGCGGGAAAGACGCTGTTCGTCCAGAACGTTGCACAGATGCTCGGCATCGAGGGTGAGGTCACGAGCCCGACGTTCAATCTCATGAATGTCTATGAGGGCATCTGCCGCGTCTATCATTTCGATCTCTATCGGCTCGAGAGCGCGGAGGAGCTCGACGACATCGGCTTCTATGAATATACGGAGGAACCGGACGGCATCGTCTTCATCGAGTGGTCGGACAAGTTCCCCGAGGAACTGCCCGAGGACTACATCGCCATCCGCTTCGAGCGCACGGGTGGCGCGTCGGATGAGCGGAAGATTACATTCCGCTGCGTGGGCGAAGAGTTCGAGGATGATTTGAAGGAGATGGAAGAGTTTTGCCGATTCTGAGCCTAGATACATCGACGCAGGTTTCAAGCGTCGCGGTGCTGAAAGAGGGGCGCCTCGCGGCGGAAATCACGATGCAGGCGAAGCTGACGCATTCGGAGACGCTGCTGCCGCACATCGAGCAGGCGCTCCGTATGGCGGGCGTGAAAAAGGAAGATCTGACGGGAATTGCCGTGAGCATCGGGCCGGGCTCGTTCACGGGGCTCCGCATCGGGCTTGCGGCTGCGAAAGCGATGAGCTACGCGCTCCGGATTCCGATTGTCGGCGTGCCGAGCCTTGAGGCGCTGGCGCTTCATTATCGCGTGCCGGGTGTGACGATTTTCGCGCTGATGGATGCGCAGAAGAAGAATGTCTACGTCGAGCAGCTCGCATGGCAGCGCGAGGGAAGCGACCTCGCGCTCGTGGTGCAGTCGCCTGTTGAAGTGCAGCCGCTTGCGGATGTGCTCGCCGAGGCGGGAAAGCTTGCGGCAGACGGCCAGACGGTCGTGCTCGTCGGCGACATCGTGCAGAAGCGGTTCGCGGGCAAGGACGGCCGAAGGGCGGGCAAGATGCAGCTGCCTGATGGCGTGCTGCTGCCGCCGCCGGAGCTCGTGCTGCCGCGCGCTTCGCATGTGGCCTGGCTCGGTGCCGAGCGTCTCGCGAAGGGCGAAGCGGACAATGTCATGGACCTCGAGCCCATCTACATCCGAAAGAGCGAGGCGGAACTCCTGTGGGCGAAGCATCATGCGGACGATGAGAATACAGTCGTCGATAATGAAAAAACGCTCGCCGCTGACGAGGCGCATGGCCGTCGCGAGGTGTCGCGATGACGGCGGCGAAACTCTCCTTCCGCAAGATGGTGCCGGACGATGCCGACGCTGTCGCGCGGGTCGAGGAGACCTGCTTTCCCGTGCCGTGGTCGCGCGAATCGTTCTGGCGCGAGGCGTCGAATGAGAACACGTCGTACATCCTCGCCATCGACGAGGGCACGGGTGAAGTTGTCGGCTATGCGGGCTGCTGGATTCTCGGGGATGAAGCGCAGATTACGAACGTGGCTATCCTGCCGGACTTTCGCGGTTGCGGCGCGGGCACGCAGCTCATGGCTGCGAGCATCGCGGCGTCCGTGAAGCGCGGCGCGACGGCGATGACGCTCGAGGTACGGCCGTCGAACGCACCTGCGCTTGCGCTCTATCATCATTTTGATTTCGAGGAGGTGGGTCGGCGCAAGGGATACTACAGCGACAATGGCGAGGATGCCATCATCATGTGGAATACAAAGTTGGCTAAAACTTTTTCTCGTCATTCTCTAGATTTTCTAGGATTTGTTTCGTAAAATGTACATAGTTCCATTCGGGATTGACAGATAATGCAGAAACTGTTGTCTTGACAGCCGCAACTTGCTGGGAAGCGCTCTTTGTGAGGAAGAGCGGTGCAAAGGAATGCGGAGTAAGGAGTAGGGCTCTATGGGGATCAAAAAGAAATTTCTGTTGCTGACGGGCGTCGTCGGCGTATTGCTGGCGGTCGTCTCGTTTTTGGGGTATTTCATGGCACAGAGGGCACTCGATGCGAGCATCGACGGTGAAATCCGGGCGAATTCGAGAGCCAGCGCCAGAATCTTTCGGGCTGGGTCGCGGCACATACGCGCGTCGCGGAAGATGCGGCCGCGCACATGGGAGCGCTCGATGACGCTTCGGGCGTGCCGACGGTGGACGAAATCCAGCCGTCGAAGGACGAAATGCTGCTTGGTTTGACGGTCGGCCGCGAGGACGGCCATGTCGTGAGCTACCCGTCCGGCGACCTGACGGGCAAGCTCATTCCGTCCGAACGTTCCTGGTATAAGGACGCGAAGGCGACGGGCAAGACGCTCTATACGGATCCGTATGTCGACAAGATCACGAACAAGCTCTGCGTCTCGATTGCGGTGCCGTACTATAAGAAGGATGGTGCCTTCGGCGGTGCCGTCTGCGAGGACATTTCGCTCGAGCGCCTCGATGATTATATCGAAAAGCTGAACTACAAGGGCGAGGGCATGGGCACGATCATCACGCCGTCCGGCAAGATCGTCGCATCGAAAGACCCTGCGCTGCAGGACAAGGATGTCAAGGATATCCCGGGCCTCGATACGAAATTTGACGAGATGGTGAAGAATGGTTCGGGCGTCATGATGGAGAAGGTCGGTGGCGAGGATACGGTCGCTGCATACGCGACGGTGGACGGCACGAACTGGATCATGCTGATGACGGTGCCGGAGAGTGTCGTCTACAGCGAGCTGACGACGATGAAGATTGCGTTCGCCATCGTGACAATCATCGGCCTCATCGTCATCATGGTCATCTGCCAGATGTTCGCGCGTCGCATCACGGAGCCGGTCGTGCTGCTCAAGGAACGCGCCGAGCTGCTGGCAGGCGGCGATCTGCGGTCGGAAGGCATCGTCGTGGATTCGAGCGACGAGCTCGGTGACCTCGCGCATGCATTTGACGCGATGACGAAGAATCTGCGGGAACTCATCGGCAATGTGGCGAACACATCGGATCAGGTCGCGGCGTCGTCCGAACAGCTCACGGCGAGCTCGCAGCAGTCGGCGCAGGCGAATGAAAGCGTCGCGCAGACGATTGTCGATGTCGCAAACGGCATGGAAGCGCAGCTCACGAGCATCGATGGCGTGAAGGAAAGCGTCGATAATGTCGACGGGCAGGTGCTCGAGACGACGGCGCGCGCGCAGGGCGTCTCCGAGCGCTCGGCTGATACAGCGGATGCCGCAAAACATGGCCAGAGCCTCATGGAGAGCTCCGTCACGAAGATGGAGGAAATCGAGAAGAGCGTCAACGAGACGGCCGATGTCATGGATATGCTCGGCAAGAACTCGAAGGAAATCGGCGCGATTGTCGAGACCATCAGCGGCATCGCCGACCAGACGAACCTCCTGGCGCTCAATGCCGCCATCGAGGCCGCGCGTGCTGGCGAGGCAGGACGCGGCTTCTCCGTCGTCGCCGACGAAGTCCGCAAGCTCGCCGAGGAGTCGCAGCAGGCCGCGAGCGAAATCGAGGAGCGCATCGGCGTCATCCAGAAGGATACGGAGCAGGCCGTCGCCAGGATGCAGGCAGGCCGCGGCCGCGTGCAGGAAGGCACGGAAGCCATCCGCAAGGTCGGCGCGGAGTTCCAGAGCATCATGGACAAGATTGCGCAGACGAACGACGACATGACGGCCATCAACGAGACGATGCAGAATCTCGCGGAGGGCACGAAGAAGATTGTCGGCGTCATCGGGCAGGTCGACGAGATCAGCCGCGAGACGTCGGAGCATACGCAGACCATCAGCGCGGCGGCTGAAGAGCAGAGCGCCTCGGCCGAGGAAATCGCTTCGGCATCGCAGTCGCTTGCGAACCTCGCAGCGAAGTTGCAGGAAGCGACGCAAAAGTTCAAGGTCTGAAGCACTGCTGCACAGAATTTTATATTTTATGCGATATTCGCAAAGACGCGAGACCGTGTTATATTCACGGCCTCGCTTTTTATATACTCAACTTTCCCACGCCAAATTTCCAAGCAATCCCTGTACATATCTGCTCTGAGAGGCAAACCAGTCCGACAGTAAACTTTTCACGAGTTTTGTGCT
>OMZR01000094.1 GCA_900315575.1 uncultured Veillonellaceae bacterium | reverse complement strand
AAATGAGTATAGATAACTGCAAATAACAGTTTGTAGGGGAGTTCTGATACTCCCCTATAAAAATGGCTATTTATCAACTGTTTGTTGTGACATAGCCTTTTTCTAAAGCGCGCACTTGCTGGTATTTTTCGTGCAACAGATCTTCCGGCGTCTTGCTGCGCTTTTCCAGTTCAGCGCGCTCCTTCTGCAGCGCCAAGCAATCACTATCCGTCAGGCGGCCATCGTCTTTTGCCAGCGTGTCGTCGATTTCCGCGATGCGGTCTTTATCGCGAGCTGTCTGTTCTTTTCCTGCCTTGATTTCATTCAAGCTACTTTCTGCGCCCGTTTCCTGGTCTACCCGAAGACGCGAAGCTGCACTGAGCGCTTTGCCATTTCGGCTGATGCTAACTTCTACTGCCTTGTTTCCCAACGTATTTGTGGCATCTGGGAGCGCCGAGGTGGGAACCGAATGATGGTTTCCTGAAAATGACGAGTTGATTTGTGACGCCATAATGTTAGAAGAAATTTTCATTTTTCATGCACCTCGCATTACATGTAGATAATCATCATTTTATGAGCCTCTTGAATAATACCACAAGATTTTTGAACAGCTTCCTTGCTATCAAAGCGCAAATCATTAAATAACGAAGTCATAGATTGCTGCAACGGTTTCGGCCCCTGCGTAACAATTCTTTTTCCTGACGATGTAATGACACCGTATTGGCTCCATTCGTTACGCAATGGATGTGTCGCCGTAGTTGATTGCCACATGTAGTTTACTGCTCTGGTGATATCTCTTTCCATACTGTAACGATCATTACCGCTAAGTTGATCATAATATTGCAACATGCCATTTGCTGTGCCCTCTGCTGTTGAAATATCACTGAGCGTATCACTTATCGTTTGCTGTATGCCTGTTTTTCTTACCCGTAAGGACATGGATAATCCTTCAGCAGAAATGCTTACATCAGCCGCTGGTGCCAAGGTATTAGTAGCAATGGCATCATCAGCCTTCGACGTGGATTTTTTTACACTCGATAAATTACTTGCAATCAAGTCATTTTGATCTACCGCTGCGATTCCCTTCACATTCATAACCTCCTATGGTAGTAACCGATTACCAGTTACTGCAAACAATAATATGAACTCTTATATGAAATATTATTCTCTCTCAAAAAGCGAAATCCTAAAATTTCAAAAAGAATACGACGAAAAGCGATGAATGTCATCCTTGCGCGCGGCTGAAAGGGTAGCCGGGGGCTAGAGCCACCCTGATACGCAAATGTCGATAAGGCATCACATCTGAAATACAAACGTCTTGATACCTTACCGACATTTTTTATATTTATCCTACTACTCTCTCCATCCCTTCGGGGCACCTCTCCCAAAGATAATGCCATTAAGTTAGCGAAAATCCAGTAAATCCAGGCCCCTCACCGAGGGGGCTGTCAGCGAAGCTGACTAGGGGTGTGTCGGAGGCAGGAGTTTGCAAACATCCACGCTTAATCTTAATGACATTGCTCCCAAAAGGAGAGACTGCTAAATCCGCATATTTCACAAAAGATAGAATCGTTTTAGTAACTGCACCAGCCTCCTCGTTCTCATTCGGTTCAATGCTATCTTACTCAGTACCGTTTGCGTTTGACCGATGACGGGATGCCGAGCTGTTCGCGGTATTTGACGACGGTGCGGCGGGAGATTTCGAGGCCCTTGTCCGCAAGGAGCTTCGCAAGCTTGGCGTCGGAGAGCGGCTTCTTCGGGTCTTCGGCCGCGACGAGCGCCGCGAGAGCATCCTGCACCTGCCGCGCGCCATAGGCGGCTTCGCCTGCTCCGGCCGCGAGGTTCGCCGTGAAGAACGCCTTCATCGGGTAGATGCCGCTCGGCATCTCAATGTATTTTCCCTGCACGGCGCGGCTGACGGTCGATTCGTGGACGTCCGCCGCCTCGGCGACGTCCTGCATCGTCATGGGGGCGAGGCGCGAGAGGCCGTCCGTCAGCACGGGGCGCTGGCGGCGCACGATTTCCTCGGCGACGCGGCGGATGGTCTCGCGGCGCGTCTCGATGTTCTTGATGAGCCACGCCGCCGCACTCAGGCGGCCGCGGATGTACGACTGCGTCTCCTCGTCATAACCCGCCGCCTCCTGGTAGAGGCGCGAGATATGGAGGCCGGGCACGCCGCCGCTCGTGAGCTCGATGCGCCAGCCCGCGCCATACGGGCGCACGATGACATCGGGCGTGATGTAGCCGGGATCATCCGAACCATAGGCCGCGCCGGGCTTCGGCGTCAGCGTGCGCACGATGTCGACGGCCATCTGGACGTCGGATGGGCGCACGCCCTCGGTCGAAGCAATTTCCTTGATGCACGAATCTGCCACGTCTTCGAGGTGCGCGTCGATGATGCGAGCAACGAGGCCTTCGTAAATGCCGCGCCGCTTCGCCTGCAGGCGCAGGCATTCCGCGAGCGTGCGCGCGCCGACACCGGCGGGCTCGAACGACTGAATGACGGCGAGGACTTTCGCCGCCTCTGCCTCCGTCGTGCCCGTCGCGCGGGCAGCCTCCGAAAGCGGCACGGCAAGATAGCCGCGCTCGTCAATGGAGCCGACAAGGAAGACCGCAACGGCCTTTTCCTTTTCGCGCCCGGCCGGATAAGCGAACTCGACCTGCTCGAGAAGTTCTTCTTCCAGCGTGCGGCTCACGGGCTTTGCCTGCTCGAACGCGCGCGGCTCGCCGCTCTCGCCGCCGTCCCAGCCGTCACCGCGCTCGGGGCGGCCGAGATAGCTCGCGAGCGCCGAGATGTCCTCAGCACGGTACGCCTGCTCGCGTTCTTCGCGTACGGTATCTGGCGCTCCTGCTGTTTCCTCAAAAGAAAGCGCCGCATGGTCGTAGTCGATTTCGAGCGCGGGATTTTCCAGATACTCCTTCTCAATCAGGCCGCGCAGCTCCTGCGCTGGGAGCGCAAGGATCTTGATGGCCTGCTGCATCTTCATCGTCATGGCGAGATGCTGGGAAAGGTTCTGTGTGAGCGCTTGTGACTGTTCCATGCGGCTGTTCCTGCTTTCTTACTTGCGGCTGGCGGCCACGGCGGCGGCGATGGCGGCACCGAGGCCCGAACCGCCATTTTCGAGGACGGTCGTGACCTGCGCGGCGTCCGTGCCGAGGAGCTCGGAGAGGCCCTTCATGAGGTTCTCTTTCGCGTGCGGCATCTTTTCGTAGACGGAACCGTCGACGGCAATCGTCTGCGGCGCGAGGTGCTGCTCGGCCCCCTGCAGCTGCCAGAGGATGCCGACGAACGAGGCGGCGACAAGGCGTGCCGAGCGGTTCACGATGCGCAGGACGAGATCCTGCACCTTGTCGGCGTCAGCGGCATCGAGCGTATGGCCCGTCTTTTCGGCCACGAGCTTGATGATAGCCGGATGCTGCGGGTCTTCGTCGTCCATGATGGCCGACATATCGATGCTCGTGAAGCCGTAGTTCTTGCCCTTTTCGTCAAAAAGTTCGGCGAGCGCCATGCCGAAGAGCTCGCCCATGTATCGGCCCGAAACCATCTTTTCAAGGCGCTGCTCGCCCGGCTTCTCGGAGACCTTGTCGAGCTCGATGTCGAAACGGCCCGGCGTCAGGCGGTTGAAGCCGCCCGATTCGAGATTCAGGATCATGGCTTCCTGCGCTTTGTCGGCGTACGGCTCGAGGTAGCAGGTGTTGTGGCCCGTCGCGTAGATGCAGCCGATGTTGACGTTGTCATGCTTGTAGGCGGCCGCGAGCTGGACGGCGACCGTGTCGTTGATGACAGCCGTCGGCTCGACGTTGTCGAGGCCTTTCTTGTGGAGCGCATCCTTCAAGAGGTCATTGACGACCTTGCCCTCGACGCCCGGCGTCGCAAATTCCTTCGTCCAGATGATGAGCTTCGCGTTGTAGAGGTCGGTCTGCTCAGACGGGAACGAGAACGTGTGGCCGAGGAAATACTTCTTCGTATGATCGCCTTCCACGGCCTCTTCCACGAGGTCGGCGATGAAGCCGAACATCTGGTCGGCTGTAGCATCCGAGGCGATGTAGTTGTACTTGCCCGGCACGACGAGCGGTTTCGCGACTTTCTTCAGGACTTCGAACTTGCCGTCGCCATCGAGGCGGATGCGCAGCACGCGGACATTCGTGCCGCCGAAGTCGAGTGCGAGATACTCGCCCGTCTCCTTGCGCGTCGGCAGGCCGATGTACGATTTCAGCATGCGCATGGAGCTGAGGTCGGGATCCTTGAGGCCCTGCTTGAGGTCATAGCGGAACGCCCCCGCGATCTCGCGCAGCTCGTCGCTGTCGATGGTGAAGTCGCTGAGGATGGATTCGAATTGGTTCTGGTCAAATGACATGATTCGGTTCTCCTTTTCTATATCGCACCCGCGGAAGGTTATGTTGTGCGGGTTGTTTTGGCGTACAAGGGACTCCCCCTGCCACTTCGTGGCCCTCCCCCCTCTGGGAAGGGGGCTCTTATTTCGAGGATTCCGCAACTTCTTCGAGATAAGCCCAGCGCTCCATCAGGTGGTCGAGCTCCTCTTGCAGGCGCTGCTGGTCTTTTGTGAGGTCGGCGAGCTTGCCGTAGTCGGAGGCGTTCTGCTGCATCAGGAGCTCGGTCGCCTTGAGCTCGCCTTCCTTGCTCGCGATGATGTCCTCGATTTCGGCGTACTCCTTCTGCTCCTTGAACGTCAGTTTCTTCGGGCGGGCTGACTGCCCAGCCGCGCCCTTGGCCGCTGGCGCGGCCTCGGCGGTTCTTTCTGCTGCCGCCGGTTTCCGCGCCACGGGCTTCTGCGTTTCTGCGGCTGCTGCTTCAGCCTGCTCTTCCGCTTCTTTCTC
Source organism: uncultured Veillonellaceae bacterium (assembly GCA_900315575.1). Lineage (GTDB taxonomy): Bacteria > Bacillota > Negativicutes > Selenomonadales > Selenomonadaceae > Selenomonas_C. The sequence goes on along the minus strand of OMZR01000094.1, from coordinate 11,316 downwards.
CTTGTAGTAGCTGTACCCGCCCGGATACATGCGGAGCTCGCCGCCCGGCTCGTAGACGAAACACTTGTCCGCGAGGCGGTCAACGAAGAAGCGGTCATGCGAAACGAGGAGGATGGCGCCATTGAAGTCGTCGATGAAGCTTTCGAGCACGGCCATCGTCTCGAGGTCGAGGTCGTTCGTCGGCTCGTCGAGGAGCAGCACGTTCGGCGATTCCATCAGGATGCGCAGAAGATACAGCCGCCGCTTCTCGCCGCCCGAGAGCTGCGCAATCGGCGTCCACTGGAGGCTCCCCGGGAACAGGAAGCGCTCCATGAGCTGCGAGGCCGAAATCGTCGTGCCGTCCGCGAGCGTGATGGTGTGCGCGGCCTCTTCGATGTACTCGATGGCGCGCAGGCGCTCGTCCATTTCGACGGCTTTCTGCGTGAAATAGCCAATCTTGACCGTCTGGCCGATTTTCACCGTTCCCGACGTCGGCGCGAGACGCCCCGCGATGATGTCGAGAAGCGTCGTCTTGCCCGTACCGTTGCGGCCGAGAATCGCGACGCGGTCGTGGCGCAGCACCGTGTAAGAGAAATCTTTCACGATGGTCTGCCCGTCCACCTCGTAATGGACATGGTCGAGCTCGATGACCGTGCGGCCGAGGCGGCTGCCCGCGAGACCGATTTCAACGGTGCTGCGGTCGAGGTCAGGTGTCTGCGCCTTGACCTCTTCATAGCGCTCGATGCGCGCTTTCTGCTTCGTCGAACGCGCCTGTGCGCCGCGCCGCAGCCACTTGAGCTCGTTGCGCAGGAAATTCTGCCGCTTTGCCTCGCTCGCCTGCTCGCGCTCGATGCGCGCGGCCTTTTGCTCGAGGAAGTCGGAGTAGTTGCCCGTGTACGTGTAGGCGTGTCCCTTGTCGAGCTCGAGAATCTTCGTCGCCGTGCGGTCGAGGAAATAGCGATCATGCGTGACCATGAGCAGTGCTCCCTTGCGGCCCGAAAGATACGTCTCGAGCCATGCTATCGTCTCGCTGTCGAGATGGTTCGTCGGCTCGTCCAAGAGCAGCAGGTCGCAGGGCTGCACGAGCGCCGTCGCAAGCGCAAGGCGCTTCTGCTCGCCGCCCGAAAGCGTGCCAACTGGCGCGGCAAAGTCCGTGATGCCGAGCTGCGTCAGCACCGTCTTCGCCTCGCTCTCGAGCTGCCAGCCCTCCGCCGCGTCGATGGCGGCCGAGCACTTCGCGAGCGTCTGCTGCACCTTCATGTCGTCCGGCCGCTCCTCCGCCGCCCGCAGCGCGAGCTCGTAGTCGCGCAGCGCCTGCATGAGCGGCGACGTGCCGTGAAAGACCTCCATGAGCACGGTATTCTCGGGCGCAAAGACCTTGTCCTGCGCAAGCATCTCCATGCGCAGGCCGCGCCGTTCGACGCGCGTGCCATCATCGACGGGCGTCAGCCCCGCGACGGCCTTGAGGAACGTGCTCTTCCCCGTGCCATTCACGCCGACGATGCCGACGCGCTCGCCGTCATCGATGCTGAAATCGACGCCGGCAAACAGCGTCTTTTCGCCATAGCTTTTCGTGAAGTTTTCCAGGGTCAGAAGCATGAAGAATTCCTCTCTTTTTGAAAATGGCATGTCTTTCGATGCCATCTTTCTCATTATAACGTGTTTTGCCCGAAAATCATAGGGGCATGGTCGAAATTTCAGAAACAGTTCCTAATTTCCCCGCCGAAAACTCAGTCCTCGCGCATGTCGACGATCTCGTCGTGCGCTTCCGCGAGCGGCGCGGCGCGGTGAATCAGGATGCGCGTGATGCGGACGCCGTCGACTTCCTCGACGTAGAACGCATGGCCGCGGTACGACGCCATCTGGCCGACGCGCGGTGCCATGCCGAGCTGGGCGTAAAGCCAGCCGCCGACGCTGTCGACGTCGACGTCGTCGATGTCGATCTCGAGGATGTCTTCGAGCTCTTCCAAGAGCAGCTTCGCATCGACGGAAAAGATGCAGTCGCCGCGCTGCTCGGCCGTCGGGCGCTCTTCGTCAAATTCGTCCTGGATGTCGCCGACGATTTCCTCGACGATGTCCTCGAGTGTGACCATGCCGGCCGTGCCGCCGTACTCGTCAACGACGATGGCCATCTGGGCGCGCTTTTTCTGCATGGTCTTGAGCAGCACGGAGACGTCCATGCTGTCCGGCACGACGAGCGCCTTGCGCACGAGGCGGCGCAGGTTGATGCGGCGGCCCGGCGTCGTGTAGAGCGCCTTCATGAGGTCTTTGACATGGATGAAGCCGATGACGTGATCCTTGTCCTCTTTGCAGAGCGGATAGCGCGTGAGCTGTTCCTCGAAGACGACATGGAGGTTCGTGTCGAGGTCGTCTTCGATGTAGAGGCAGACCATGTCCGTGCGCGGCGTCATGATTTCGCGGACGTTGAGGTCGGTGAAATCGAAGACGTTGTCGACGAAGTCGGCCTCGGTATCGTCGATGAGGCCCTGCTTGTAGCTTTCCTCCATGAGCAGGCGAATTTCTTCCTCGGTGTGCGCCTCTTCGCCCTCACCGGCCGCCTCGAAACCCATGCGAGCGGCGACCCAGTTCGCGACGTGGTTCAGCAGCCAGACGAACGGGTACATGATGCGCTCGAAAATGAGCATCGGGAGCGCGACGGTCAGGACGATGTGCTCGACGTTCTGGATGGCCATCGTCTTTGGCGTGAGCTCGCCGAGCACGATGTGGCCGCCCGTGATGATGGCGAACGCGAGCGCGAGCGAAATCGTATGCCCGATGGCGTCGTCGAGACCCGCGAGCCGCGTGACGGGCAGGATCAGCGTCGCGACAAATGGCTCGCCGACCCAGCCGAGGCCGAGAGAAGCCAGCGTAATGCCGAGCTGCGTGACGGAAAGCGACGTGTCGAGGTGGTCGGTGAGCTTCTTGGCATACGCCGCCCGCTTGTTCCCCGCCTCAATCAGCGTCTCAAGGCGCGAAGGACGGATCTTCACGACCGAGAACTCCGCCGCGACGAAGAAGCCGTTCATGAAGATGAGGAAAAGGACGAGGAAAAGCTGGAGGAGGATCGGGATGATGTCCATGGATATTGTGGGGCCTCCTGTGAGGGTGAAAGTGAATACGTGTGGTCGCGAAAACTTCTCGGTCGCTGGGCGACGGGGCGAGGGCAACGGAAACAACGCTGCTGCGAACTTGTTTCGATGATAATAAAAGTCTCTTTCTGACAACTTGTTTTGCCGATAGGAAAACACATGCCCTACCGTCCGCACAGCTAAAAGTTTCCTTATGCCCTCACCCCGTCGCCCCGAAGAAATTTACTGCTTCGCGAAGAAGAGTCTGTGAGCGCAACGCTTCTTATCTCGAGAACAATTCGTGAAAAACGAAACGACTCTTATCCAGCAGCCCCCCTCATTGAGGGGGGACGGGCCGCGAAGCGGCGGGGAGAGTAGTAGGATGCTGGAGACTGACAAGCCTGCAACCGTCGCTAGAGGATTTATTTCCTCCGCCTGCTATCCATCCTCCGAAACTCGATGCCAAGACTCTTCGACAGCCGTTCGAGCTTCAGCGCTTCTTTCAAATCCGCCAGCGTGACGACGCGGCCTTCTTTTCCGGCCCGGCCGGTTCTTCCGGCCCGGTGCAGATACGTCTTTGCATCCTCTGGCAGGTCGAGGTTGAAAACGGTATCGACATCAGCAATGTCGAGCCCGCGTGCTGCGAGGTCGGTGGAGAGGAGGAGCGTAGCTTTGCCGCTGCGGAAGTCTTGGAGGGCTTTGGCTCTGGCCTGCTTGCCCTGGTGGCCGAGCAATGCCTCCGCTCGGATGCCGTCGTAGCGGAGCTTTTCGAGCGTGCGCTCGGCATCGAATGTGCGGTTGATGAAAACGATGCCGCGCTTCACGCCGAGGCGGCGCGTGAGTTTGCGGACTTCGGCGATTTTCTCGCGGAATGGCGTCATGCGATAGCAGTGTTGGACGGTCTGGGCAGCTGCGGGCGCGGCTTCGATGCGCAGGACTTCCGGATGATCGAGGAAATCGGCGCGTTCGAGGGCGTTCTTCGGCGCCGTCGCTGAGAACAGCGCGTACTGGATGGGCTGGTCACCGCGCGCGCGGCGCACGAGCTGGACGATGTCAGCCGTGTTCTTTGCGTTCTGGTCATCGAGCAGGCGGTCGAACTCGTCGAGGACGAGGAAGTTCACGTCCTGCAGCTTGAGCTTGCCCTTGTGCGCAAGCTCGATGAGGCGGCCGGCCGAGCCGACGATGAGCTGCGGCTTCTTCTTGAGCTTCTCGATCTGGCGCTGGATGTTCGCGCCGCCGATCAGGCCGAGCGCGCGGATGGGCAGTTCCGCCGCCTGCGCGAGCTCCTGCGCTGTCTTTGCAATCTGCATCGCGAGCTCATGCGTCGGCGCGAGCACGACGGCCTGCGCCTGCGCTTTCTCCGCATCGATGCGCGCAAGCGCAGGCAGGAGGTATGCGAGCGTCTTCCCCGTCCCCGTTGGCGCCTGCACAACGAGATTGCCGCCTGAAAGCAGGCGCGGGACAGCCTCGGCCTGGACGGGCAATGGCTCCTTGATGCCCTGCGCGGAAAGCGCCGCGACGAGCGATGCCGTGCGGTCGCCAAAATCGAAATCCTTAAAGGTTGTCATTCATTATCTCCTTGTTATTGCATAACAGACGAGGCATTACAAACTGAAAGGCCCCTTCCTTGAGGGGGCTGTCAGCGAAGCTGACTGGGGGAGTAGTTAGATGCTGTAGCCAAACGAATATGCCAAACGTTGCTAAAGGACTTTAGAGACGCATGCATTTCAGTCAGGCTCTAGCACCTTACTACTCCCACCACCGCTTCGCGGTCCCCCTCCCTCTGAGAGGGAGGCTGATATTACGCTATTCCAGCACGGGTTTCCCGTGCAAATCGTCGAATGTCGCGGTACATCTTGGGTAGTTGCTGCAGCCCCAGAACGAGCCATTCTTGCCGCGCAGCTTCCGCAGGTGGCCTTCTTTGCATTTCGGGCAGAGAATCTTTTCGCGAGGCTTGCCGTCCTTGCTTTTTTCTTCCGGCTCCGCGCCCATCTTTTCCATCGGGCTCGCGGAGTATTTCGGCTTGTCGTTCCAGTTCTTCCAGTTTTTCGGCACATACGGTTCCGGTGGGCCGAACAGGGTGTTGAGCTCGTCCCAGTCGGCTGCGCTCGGCTGGGCATCGCCCGCGCTTTCCGCGTAGGCGACCTGCGCGGGGGCAAACGACGAGGCTCCGCTGGCGGCCTGTACTCCTGCACTGCGCCATGTGCGACGGCTGCCGCCCGCAGCTCTTGCCATCGCGGCTGCCGACCGTGTCGCCGGTTCGCTGACGCTGCCTGCGAATGTGCCGACTCTCCCCGATGCGCGATTCTTCGCCTCGTCCATATCGGGCTTGCCGTCCTTATCATCCGTCGTCAGGCGGCATTTCGGGTAGTTGCTGCACCCCCAGAACACGCCGTTCTTGCCTTTGCGCTGCACGAGCACGCCGCTCTTGCACCTGGGGCAGACGTACTCGCCATGCACTTCCATCTTGACGCCCCAAGCCTTTTCGCAGAGCGTTTTCGTGAAATCGATCTGCGCCTTGAGGAAGTCGTCGAGCGTGCCATCGCCCTCGGACATGGAGTGCAGGCGGTCTTCCCAGATGGCCGTCGAGTCGGGATACGTCATCTCGTCGGGCAAGGCGTCAACGAGCAGGTATGCAGATGGCGTCGGGACGAGGTACTTCTTCTTGCCCTGCGGGTGCAGGAATTTCCGCTTGATGAGGTCGTCGATGATCGTCGCCCGCGTCGCCTCGGTGCCGATGCCGTAGACGTCCTTGAGCTGCTTCTTGGCCTCAGGATTCTTGACGTACTTGTGGATTTCCTTCATGCCAGCAAGCAGCGTCGCGGGCGTGAAACGGGTGGGCGGCTTTGTCACAGACTTCTTGAGCTCGCCCTGCGTATACTCGACGTCGTCGCCTTTTTTCATGACGGGCAGCGAATCATTCTCGTCTTCGCCGCGCTTGTCGCTTTCGCTCTCGTCGCCGTTTTCTTCGTCTGCGCCGCCCGCTTTCGCTGCTTTCTTCTTTGACTGGTACATGATTTTCCAGCCGGGGTCGCGCTCCGTGCGGCCGCTCGCCGTGAAGAGCTCGTCCTTGTACGTGACTTCGACCTTCGTCTGGTCGTAAACGTGCGGCGGATAGAACTGCGCGATGTAGCCGCGCGCGATGAGTTCGTAGAGGTTGCGCTCCGTCGCAGGGAGGCTTTCGGGGTTCACGCGCACCGTCGTCGGGATGATGGCGTGATGCGCCGAAATCTTCTTGTCGTTCCAGGCGCGGCTCTTGCGCTTCACATCGGCCCCCGCCGCCCAGGGCGAAAGCACGCTGCCCTCGGCCGCCGCGAGGTTCTGGAGAATCGTCTTCGCCTCGCCGAACTGGTTTGTCGGCAGGTATTCGCAGTCCGAGCGCGGATACGTCGTGAGCTTCTTTTCATAGAGCTTCTGCGCCGTGTTGCCGTGTCGAGCACGAGCTGCGGCTCGTAACCGAAGCGCTTGCCCGCAAGCACCTGCAGGCTTGAAAGCGAGAACGGCAGCGGCGCGGCCTCCTGCTTCTTCTGCTTTTGGTAGCCCGTGAGCGTTCCTTCGCGCGGTGCCTCGGAAAGCGCCTTGAGCTTTGCTTCGGCGACGGCTTTGTCAATCAGGCGGTTCTCGCTGTCGAGCCCTGCCATCGTGTCGCGCGGCTTCCATTCCGCCGTGAAACTGCCGTTTTCATGCTGGAACGTCGCCCGTAAATGATAGTAATCGACAGGCTTGAAATTCTCGATTTCGCGTTCCCGCCGCACGACGAGCGCAAGCGTCGGCGTCTTGACGCGGCCGATGGGCAGCACGATGCGGCTGTGGCCCGCCCGCCGTGCGGCGAGCGTATAGGCGCGCGAAAGGTTCATGCCGATGAGCCAGTCCGCGCGGGCACGCGCGAGCGCCGACTGCTTGAGGTTGAAGAACTTCTCGTTCGGCTGCAGGTGTGCGTTCGCGCTCTTGATGCTCTTTTCGTCGAGCGCGTTGAGCAGGATACGCTGCACGGGCTTCTTGTTGCCGAGGTAGTCGAGCACCTCGTCGACGAGCAGCTGCCCCTCGCGATCCGGGTCGCCCGCATGGACGATTTCGTCCGCCTTCGCGATGAGCCCTTTCACGATGCCGAACTGCTTTGCACTGTCCTTTGCGACATAGAGCTTCCACTCCTGCGGCAGGATGGGCAGGTCTTCGGCGCGCCATCTCTTGTAGCGCGCATCATACTCCTCCGGCTCGGCCTGCCGCAGGATATGGCCGAAGAGCCACGTCACGACGCCGTCCTGCGTCACGAGATAGCCGTCGTGGCGCTGCACGGGCCCGCGCAGGCACTTCGCGATCTCGCGCCCCATGCTCGGTTTCTCGGCAATATACAAACGCAACCGTCTTCCACCTCCAGAAAATGTCCCCTCTATCTTATCACAAGTCTGCTGCTTGTTCCTAGTCCTTCCATATATTTCCCATAGAAATTCATGGAATCGAAATTGACACAGCTATGCATATTTTGTTATAATTGATTTACATTTTTACAGGTGTTTGTGCATAGGAGTGACCTGCATGTCCGAAAAAACGTTCCCGCTCACTTACGAACAACTCAAGGACGTCGTGAAGAAATTTCCCACGCCGTTCCATATCTATGACGAGAAGAAGATTCGCGCGACGCTCCGCGCCCTGAACCACGCGTTCCGCTGGGCACCGAAATTCCGCAACCAGTTCGCGGTCAAGGCGCTGCCGAACCCGCGCATCGTGCAGATTCTCCACGAAGAAGGCGCGGGCACGGACTGCAGCAGCCTCGCCGAACTCGTGCTCTCGGACGTCGCAGGCGTCAAGGGCGAAGAAATCCTGCTGACGTCGAATGACACGCCGGCCGACGAGTTCCAGAAAGCCATCGAGCTCGGCGCGATCATCAACCTCGACGACATCAGCCACCTCGACTACCTCGAAGAAAACGCGGGCCTGCCGAAATGCCTCTGCTTCCGCTACAACCCCGGCGACCTCATGGAGGGCAACGACATCATTGGCAAGCCGACGGAAGCGAAGTACGGTCTGACGCGCGACCAGCTTTTCGAAGCCTACAAGATGGCGCAGGAAAAAGGCGTCAAGCGCTTCGGCCTCCACACGATGGTCGCATCGAACGAGCGCCGCACCGAGGCGTTCCTCTTCACGGCAAAACTCATGTTCGGCCTCGCAAGGGAACTGCAGGAACGTCTCGGCATCCATGTCGAGTTCCTTGATCTCGGCGGCGGCTTCGGCATCCCGTACCGCCCCGAGGAAGAGCCGCTCGACCTCGAAGCCATCGGCGAGGGCATCCACAAGCTCTATGACGAGATGATGGTGCCCGCCGGCCTCGGTGACGTCGCGATCTTCACGGAGTGCGGCCGCCTGATCACGGGCCCGTCCGGCTGGCTCGTCTCGACCGTCATCCACGAGAAGAAAACGTACAAAGACTATATCGGCCTCGACTCCTGCATGGCAAACCTCATGCGCCCCGCGATGTATGGCGCGTACCACCACATCACGATCGCGGGCAAAGAGAATGCGCCGTGCGACCACAAGTACGACATCACGGGCTCGCTCTGCGAGAACAACGACAAGTTCGCCATCGACCGCATGCTGCCGGAAATCGAGATTGGCGACCTCCTCATCATCCACGACACCGGTGCCCACGGCAGCGCGATGGGCTTCAACTACAACGGCAAGCTCTGGTGCGCCGAGCTGCTGCTCCGGGAAGACGGCAGCATCGAGCTCATCCGCCGTGCCGAGACGCTTGCGGACCACTTCGCGACGCTGACAGGCTTTGACGGCGCAATGATGAAATAATACCGAATGGCACATAAAGAGGCGGCAGCCAGGAACCATGCGTTCCCGGCTGCCGCCTCTTTTGCTTTGCTTTTTACTTCGTCAGCTCATACATCGCGATTTCATCCGTCTCGCGGTTCGCTGCGATCAGGATGTCGCGACCTTCATGCACGTAGTGGAGCACGTTTGCCGCGCCGCGGCCGCGGTCGAGCTCCTGCGCTGTGTATGCGCCATTCTCATACGTGAATGCGAGGAGCAGACGATCGCCCTTGCGGTTGCCGATGATCCAGGTTGGCTGGCCGCAGACCTCGCCGCCAAAGATGGCATGGAGGAATTCGAGCTTCTCAGGGTACGTATAAGCGAGCTCATACTTCCCGTTCTTCTTCTCGTAGATATTCACCGTATCGCCATGGAACGGCGCAATCGTCAGCAGCTCTTCCTCGCCATCGCCATTGAGATCCATGAGCAGGCCGTCGCTCGCGGCATCGGTCGTCAGCGTGCGGATGTCCCAGCTGCCGCCTGCCGTCTGCGGCGGGATGAACTGGTAGACACCGCCATCGCACGAGACCACGGCACTCGTATGCGCCTCATCATCCTGATGGAGGTAATAGCCGTGGTTCTTCAGCATGCCATCCTTCAGCATCGTGAGCTCGAGCTGATGGTCATCGTCAAAACCCGAGAGATCCTGCGGAAGCTCGGCAACAAAGACCTTGCCCGGGAAGCGCCAGTCGTCGCGGTATTCGTGATCGGACTTCAGCGCGCAAGCGATGAGATACCACTTGTCGCCCGCCTGCAGCAGGCCGAAGCGGTGCACGAACGGCAGGTCGCAGAGCGTGCGGACTTCCCAGTCATCCTTGCCATGTGGCGTCACGATGACGATCGACGCCTCTTTCGAATCATTCGGCGAATAGAACTTGCGCGTCGCGAGGAACTGGCCGTCCGTCCCCGGCACCTGCACCATCGTCATGACGCCGCCAGGGCCTTCCCAGACCGTTTCCTCCTTTTCGCCGTCGAGGCTGAAAAGATAGCACGGATTCACTTTCTCCGCCGCGCAGAGGAAATGTTCCTTCCCCTGATACTGGAGTGTTGCGAGCGAATAGCATTTTTCAAGGCTGCCGAGGACTTTTTTCTTGACATGCAACATGATAGGGTTCTCCTTTTCCTTCATTTATCAAAGTTCTTACGCACTTGCAGATTCTTCTGCCGCATCGAGCCATTTGCGCTGGAAGGCCGCTGCATCCGTGATGACCTGCTGCCAGTCCGTACCATCTTTGTACCAGAGCTCGGCGACATAGCGGCGTACGCCGAGCGACCAGGCTTTCTGCGTGATGGCAGCGAAATCCACATGGCCCGTGCCGAATGGAATCTCACGGTACTTGCCCGGCACGGTTTCCTTGAGATGAACGGCGACGATGTGGCCGCGTCCCGTCTCCATGTCCTCCTCGACGCTTCTGCCATAAAGCAGCGAAGCATTCGTGAGGTTGCCTGCATCGGGATAAACGCCGAGATATGGCGAATCGATGGCCGCGACGTACTTCATGGCCTTGCCGACCGTATCCATGAAGGGCGTCTCCATCGTCTCGAAGCCGAGCTGGACGCCGACGCGCGCCGCCATGCGGACGGCCTTTGCGAGATTTTCCTCAAACGCCTGCCGTGTCTCTGCCGTGCCCTCGCTGTAGTAGACATCATAGCCCGCGAGCTGGATCGTGCGGATGCCGAGCGCCGCCGCGAGGCGGACGGCCTTTTCCATGATTTCGAGGCTCCGCGCCTGCTTTTCAGGATCCGGATCACCAAAGGGATACTTGCGATGTCCCGAGAGGCAGATGGAACCGATGGGCACGCCCGTCGCACGCATGGCCGCGCGGATCGTGTCGAGTTCGCCTTCGCTCATATCGAGCCGCGCAAGGCGCGCGTCACTTTCATCGACGCTCATCTCGACATAGTCAAAGCCGGCATCTTTCGCGGCCTGCAGCCGCTCCGCCCACGTGAGCTCGTTCGGCATGGACTTTTCGTAGAGTCCGAGCAGATAATCGTGCATGCTGCCACCTCAGCCTTTCTGCCCGTAGTAGGCGTTCGGACCATGCTTGCGCAGGAAGTGCTTGTCGAGCAGCGCCTGCGGCATCGGATCGCGAGACTGCGTCAAAAGCTGCGTATGGAGCGCCATCATCGCGACTTCCTCGAGCACGACGGCATGATAGACGGCCTCGTGCGCGTCCTTGCCCCAGGTGAACGGGCCGTGGTCCTTGACGAGGACAGCCGGAATGTCGTCGGGGTTCACACCGTATTTCTCAAAGCGCTCGACGATGACGCGGCCCGTCTCGTACTCATAGCCGCCCGCGATTTCCTCTTTCGTCATCTCGCGCGTGCAGGGAATCTCGCCGTAGAAATAATCCGCATGCGTCGTGCCATAGGCGCGGACGCCCTGTCCGGCCTGCGCAAATGTCGTAGCCCAGCGCGAATGCGTGTGGACGACGCCGCCGATATGCGGGAA
>OMZR01000158.1 GCA_900315575.1 uncultured Veillonellaceae bacterium | reverse complement strand
GGCGGCTGTAGATGTAGAGCCCGCCTGTCGCCGTCTGCGGCGCTTCGCCTTGCTGGCGGATGGATTCCGCCTCGACATGGTAGCGGAGTTTCGTCTGCCCCGTCGCGTCCTCGGTCACGCGCGGCTCCTCGACGAGACGGCCGGTCACATGGACGTCCTGACGGGCAAAAGCAGAAATATCATTCGTGGGCAGTGCGTCCGCTGTCACAAAGCGCAGAGCGCCGAGCACGAGGAACATCAGTGCGAGCGGCAGGAACGCCCAGCAGCTTCGGCGGAAGACGAGCACGGCCGATGCGACGAGCAGAAGCACGAATGCGCCGCCGAGCACTGTGACGGGCAGCTGCCACGGCAGCTCGGCTGCAAGGAAGATGCCGAGCGAAAGCACGAAGAGCAGCAACACGAGAAAGCTCTCCTGCTGCTGCCCTTCTTCGAAGTTGATGAGACGTGCAAATAGCTGTTTCATAGATTCTTCGCCTCGCTTGTGCTAATTGCCAGTCTCCAGCACCCAACTACTCCTTCCACCGCTTCGCGGTCCCCCTCCCTCAAAGAAGGAGGCTGAAGTTTGAATGCCTCCGCTGTTCACCTGACGGTATAGCCTCAATGATGAGGCTGAACTTATATCGTGATCTTGTCCTTCATCTTTTCATACTTCGCCTTGCCGATGCCGCGAACTTTCATGATGTCTTCGGGGCTCTGGAACGCGCCTTCCGTCTCGCGGTATTCGATGATTTTCTGCGCCGTCGCGGGGCCGACGCCTGGCAGGGTGTCGAGCGCTTTTTCATCTGCCGTATTGATGTTGACGAGGCCGCCTGCGTCGGCGCTGGCGTTTCCTGCGCTCCCCGCGCTTTTCGAGGCGGCCGCGCCGGTCGCCGCTTTCTGCGCGCCTTTCGCCGGCACGCGGACTTGCTGTCCGTCCTTCAGCGCCTGCGCCATGTTGATGGCGTCGCCATCCGCTTCCGGCGAGAGGCCGCCGCAAGCGTTGACGGCATCGGCGACCCGCGCGCCGGATGCGACCGTCACGACGCCGGGCTGGTTCACGGCACCCGTGACGTAGACCGTGAGGCCGCCGTCCTGTGACGTGCCGCTCCCAGAGGATGACGATGCTGGCTGCGTCGCTGCATCGAGCATCGTCGCATCTTCCTGCGCCTGCATGCCATACATCGCTCCGCCGCCCGCGACGAGTGCGATCAGCAGCAGCACGATCATCGATTTTCGAAACATCGGCATCCCATCTGCGCCTCTTTCCATGTTCCCTGTCTGTTTCTCTGTCTCTTTATCCAAAAATTCTACAGAAAAAAAGAATCTCCTGCCATTTCTGGTGGAGATTCTTTCATTACTATCAAATTATGCTCAAACTTTGAACTTCGCGACCTGCTCCTTGAGCTTTTCGGCGCCTTCCTGCGACTCGCGGACCTTCTCGAGAATCTGGTTCGCCTTTTCGGCGACTTCCGTGACCTTCTCGGCGACCTGCGTGTTGCCCTGCGCTTCTTCCTGCGTGGCTTTCGCAATCTGCGTCATCGCGTTGTTCATCGTATCGACATCGTTCGTGATGCCCTGCGACGCCTCGCTGCTCTTGCGCGCGAAGTCGCGCAGGTAATCGGCATCGGCACGGTACTGGTCGGCCGTCTTCGTGATGGCTTCATAGTCTTTTGCGATGTTCTGCTCCATGAACTGCAGCAGGCCATTCGCGCCCTCGGACAAATTGTTGACGGAGCTCGTCACCTTGCCTGTGAGCGCCTGGATCTTCTCGGCCGTCTCCTGCGACTGTTCCGCGAGCTTGCGGACTTCGTCGGCGACGACGGAGAAGCCGCGTCCCGCTTCGCCCGCGCGTGCTGCCTCGATGGCCGCATTGAGCGCAAGGAGGTTCGTCTGCTCGGCGATGTCCGTGATGTCCTTCGTCAAGAGCGTGATGTTGTCGACGACTTTCGCCGCCTCGATGGCCTGCTCGACCGAGCCCTTCGTCTGATGATAGACGTCTTCCGCCCGCTTGCTCGACGCATCCATATCCTGCTTGAGCTTGCTCGCGCGCTCGGCGACTTCGTTCGTGTACGCCTCGCTCTTTTCTGCCTCGTCGGCATTCGACTTCACGCTTGCGCTGATCTGGTCGCTGAGATTCTCGAGGTTCGACGTCGATGCCGCCGTCTCCTCCATGCCCGCTGCCATCTCTTCCGTGACAGCCGACATGTCCTGCGCTCCGTCGTTGAGCGCGCCGACGAGTTCCTGCACCTCGTGCACCATCGTGACGCTGCGCTCGGCCTCCTCGTGGACGTCCTTGAGGAACGTGCGGAGCGCCTGCTGCATCTTCTCGAGCGAAGCCACCATCTCGCCGACTTCGTCGCTGCGGTCGGCGAGCTCGGGCGGCAGCTCCTGCGTAAGGTCGCCATCGGCCACGGCATTGAGGAGGCCGACGGACTCTTCGAGCGGGTCAGCGATGTTCTTCGAGATGATGCGGGCGGCCGCGACGCCGATGATCAGGCCCGCGAGGATGATCCCGAGGAAAATCTTGATGGAACGCTCATAGACGGCATTTGACTGCTCGAACAGCAGCTTGCCCTGCTGGATGTTGTCCGGCGTGAGCTCGGAGAGGCGCGCGCTGATTTCCTTGACACCGCTGAGGCTCTTCATGAGCTTCGCCTTGTCTTCCTGCGACGTCGTGAGGCTCTTCGCGCTCTCGGCCGACGTGATGAAGTCGCTGAGATTGCCATTGAGCTTTTCGATGGACGCCTGTGCACGGTCGCCCGTATCGATGTCCTTGATCTTGTCGGCATCGCCCTGGATCGTCTTCGCCTTCGCGATGAGGTCGTCGATCAGGAGCTTCTGGTTTTCTGGCGTGAAATCTTGCAGCAGCAGGTAGTCCACGTCGCTCTCCATCGTGCGGAGCTGCACCGTCGCCTCATTGAGGTACTGCGTCGTCATGAGGTTGCGGTTGTACATGTCATCGGCCGCCTGCTTCGACTGGTGGTTCGAATAGATGCCGACCGCCGCGACGATGCACGTGATGACGAGCATGATGACTGCGAGCAGCAGGATCTTGATTTTGACACTGAGATCTTTCAAAATGCACACCTCCCGCTCACTTCAGAAACTGCAAGACATTGTCCTTCGTGATTTCGATGAAGGGCACTTTCTCGTCGGCTTCCGCCTGTCCATCCTTCGCCATCTTCTGGATGAGGTCGAGAATGGTCGTGGCCGTGGTGTCTACATCCTGCTTGATGGTCTGACTCATCTCGCCAGCCGCGACGGCTTTCAGCGCGGCATCGCCGGCATCGACGCCGCAGATGACGACATGGCTGTCGAAACGGCCAGCTGCCTTCATCGCGTCGAGCGCGCCGAGCGCCATGTCGTCATTGCCCGAAGCAACGCCATCGATCTGCGGGAACAGCTTGAGCCAGAGCGTCATGTCTTTGAGCGCCTCCGTATGGCTCCAACCCGCATCCGTCATCGCAAGCAGCTCGACGTCGGGACGCTTGTCGAGGCAGGCTTCCTTGAAGCCCTTCCAGCGCAGTTGCGCCGATGCCTGCGTGCTGTCGCCAAGGAAATAGACGATCTTCGCCCCCTGCGGCAGGTGCTTTGCCATATATTCACCCTGCATACGGCCGGCCTGCTCCTCGTCCGAGTGCACCTGCGCCGTCTTGCCGCCCGCGATGTCGCGGTTCGTGATCAGCACAGGGATGCCCGCTGCATTCGCCTTCTCGACAGCCGGCGTCAGCGCATTCGCCTCGACTGGCAGCAGGATGATGGCCCCCGGCTTCTTCGCGATGACCTCGTTCATCTGGTCGATCTGCTTGTTCGCATCCATGCCGGCATTCGTGACCTCGACCTCGCAGCCGATGCCCTTTGCTCCTGTTTCGATGGCCTTTTCGAGCATCGCCGTGAATCCGAGCGTCGGATCGTCGTGCGAGACGAAAGCAATCGTCTTCGACCCGCTTCCCTGGCCGCCGCATCCTGCTGCAAAGAGCATCATGCACCCTGTCAGCAAAATGGCCAGCCACTTCTTCCATGGCTTCATAAAAAACACTCCTTATCTGTCTTCTTCCCCCGCCTGCCGCCACCTTCCCCCAAGGATGATGGCAAGCGCAAAACTTTACTTAAAGTTTATATATTGTTATTTACTTCTACATCTTCGTTTGAAATCCTGCTTTTTCCACGAAAAAAGCAGGATTCCTTTTTCGTTAGAAAAAGTTCCTGCTTTTCTTCTATTCTTATGATGTTTCTATGCGATTTTCTAGAAGAACATGGAACACTCAGGCAGATACCGTGCGGAAGAATTCTTCGATGTACTTGTCCCAGCCGATGTCGTAAATCGTCTGTTCGCCAAGCTCGTCCTGATAAATCGCAAGCGCAAGCGTCATGAGCGAATCGGCCGTGTAGCCTTCGTCCGCCATGCCGACTTCCGCGTAGCCGTTGTAGATGGAAGTGACCGTTTCCGTCAGGCGGTCTTCTGGCATGGTATCGATGATTTCATACATCGCATCGCAATACTCGCGCGTATCTTTGCGATAACCGAGCGGATTCCTCCGAACATCGTCCACAATCTGGTGGATGCGGCTCAGAGCGATGATCTTGACTCTTGCGACTGACAAATCTCTCGTATCCATGAGAATCCCTCCATCTGACTCCGGCGCCTTTGCCGTGTCTGTGGATTATTATACCTGAATTATTCAACAAGCAAAGGATCGGGATTGTCGATCCCTTGCCATAACTAACGTAACGCTGCTTTCCATCCCTCTACCCAATGGGTGAAG
>OMZR01000026.1 GCA_900315575.1 uncultured Veillonellaceae bacterium | reverse complement strand
GTGAGATGGAGCATGGTGGCTCCGTTCGACGTCCCGGCGGGGAGATAGAAGTTGTAGTTGTCGAACTTCGCGATATTGCCAGCCGTGTTGTCCTTTCCATAAATCTTCATCGTATTGCCGCTGGAGGTGCTTTCAGTTTCCGTCAAAGCTGGCGCCCGCCGCGGACTGCTTTTCTTCACCGTCGTGCCGGAACTCGTGCCGCTGCCAAGGTTGCTGCCGTAAATCGTCCCTTTGACCGTGCCGCCACTCATCGTGACGGTGTTGCCCGTGGCTTCCTTTTCGCTATAACCGCCGTAGACGTCGCCCGTGACCGTGCCGCCGTTGATGGTGACGGTATTGTTATTCGCCGTCCCGTCCTGCGTCATGCCGCCGGCGACGAAGCCGTCCACGGTTGCGCCAGCGCCGATCGTGACGTTGTTCTGCGTGGCATTGCCAGCCACGCTGTTCGCGCCGACGGCGCGGTCGGTCACCTTGCCATTGACGGTCAGAGTGTTGTCCTTCAGCTCCGTATCATCCGTGTCGCTCTTCGCCAAAGCGGCGATGGCGCTCTTGTCGGCAGTTTCGCCCGTGCCGACCGTGACCGCGTTCTTCGCGCTTTTCGTTGCATCTTCCACGATGACGATATATTTATAGGAACTATCCGCAGGCGTAAGGGATTCCGCGTTTGTGATTGTGAGGACGAGGTTGTTGTCAACAGCTGCCACCGTGCCCGTGACGTTTTGGAAGACGATGGGCAGCGTGACGGTCTTCGTGCCATCAGCGCTCAGCTTGCCGCCGCCCGTATTCTGGATCAGATAGACTTTGTCCTTCGCCTTGAGATTCTTCAGCGCGTCGCTGGCAGTCACTTTCACGTCGTCTTGGTAGATTTTCGTTTCTCCCGCGCTTGAAAGGGAAAGGAGCTTCGCCCCACTTGTCACGGCAGGAGCGAGCGTGAACGTATAGTTCACATTGTTGACATTCAAAACGAGGTCGTTGCCGCTTGCCTCCACTTTGCCATGCGTCGTGACCGTAGCGGTTCCGGCGTCCGTGCTGTTTTCGTAGGTGTGGTTCAGCTCTTTTGCGCCGCTGGTCTCGGTATACGCGAGCGTGCCCGCCGTGTCGTTCTTCAGCAGGTAGACGGTATCGCCTTTGCGGAGGGAAAGCATTTGATTGGCAAGTTTGCTCTCGTCGAGCGTCACGTCGTCGGCGTCGATCTTCGTTTCTCCCGTGTTCGCAGACGTGAGGAACGTATCTCCTTTCACCATCGTCGGGGCAAGGACGAAATGGTACTTCACGCCGTCAATGTCCAGGACGAGGTTTTTGCCGTCCGCTTTCACCGTGCCCGTCGTCTGGATGGTGGCGGTTTTGTCGTCGTTCTCGTAGGTGACATCCACCGCTTTTGCGTCGCCGGTGTACGTGGGCGTGACGGCGGTGCCGTCCACCAGGGCGAGCCTGTCTCCCTTGCTGAGGACTCCTCCGCTCGTCGTCACCGCCACGTTATCGATGCCGATCTTCTTCTTTGCCAGGTACTTGGAGGCGAGGAACTTGTAGCCGTTCGTCACATCGGGGGAAAGGTCGAACGTGCAGTACGTCTTGTCGCCGACGGTCATTTTGCCGTCCGACGCCAGCGTGCCCGGGGTACGGACCGTGGCGTTTCCCGCTTTGTTCGTGTAGACGAGGTTCGTTTCGCCGATGTTTGTGAGGGCGCCGCTGGTTTTTTTCAGCAGGTAGAGCGTGTCGCCCGTGTTGAGGGAAAGGGCTGGTTCGCCCGTGACCGTCACCGATGCTTTCCCGAGGTCTGTATCGCCGCCATCGTTGATAATGAGGAAGGGGGCTTCGTTCTGCACGTCGGCGGGGAGGACGAAATTGTAAATATCAAAGTTTTTCACGTTCGCGACCGTGATGTTTTTCTCCCCCTCGACCGTCAACGTGTTGCCGCTGTGGGTGTCTGGGAGGCTGACGTCTCCATGGTAGGAGGCGTCTCGGATAGAGCCGTAGAGCGTGGCGCTCTGCAGATTGGCTGCGGCTGCGCCTTTGGCGAGGATGATGTTGTTGTCCGTCGCGGTATTGCTCGCACCGCCGACCACCTTGCCCGTGATCTTGCCGCCGGTGATCGTGACGGTGTTGTTGTTTGTCGCGGCGCCATTATAGGAACAGCCGCCGAAGATGCCACTAGATGTAGATGGGTAACTGCCATCGACCGTACCGGCTGATATGTTCACGTGATTGTTCTTCACGGTGCCCTTCACGGAGCGGCCGCCGTAGACGCCCACATCAGAATATTGGACGGTGCCGCCGGAGATCGTGACGGTGTTGTCCGTCACGTCGCCATTATTGTCGGACTGGCCGCCGACGACAAGTTTGACCGTGCCTCCTGCGAGCGTGACGGTGTTGTTTGTCACGGCGCCATACTGAGTGGCATAGCCGCCCTGGGCGATCCCGACGGTGCCGCCGGTGATCGCGACGGTGTTTTTCGTCACGGCGCCATTTTCGGAATGGCCGCCGCAGACCCAGAGAGCCGTGCCGCCGGAGATCGCGACTTTATTGCCCGTCACGGCGCCATTGTTGGAGTGGCCGCCGTAGGCATCGCCAGAGATCTTGCCGCCGGTGAGCGCGACGGTGTTGTCCGTCGCGTCGCCATTTACGGACCAGCCGCCGTAGGCAAAATTGACATTGCCGACCGACATATCCACCCGGTTCTCTTTCACCGCGCCGCTCTTGGACCAGCAGCCATAAACAATCCCATAGTAGGTCGTGCCGCCTTGGATGAATACATGGTTCTTAGAGAGGACATCTGCCCCCCCGAATAAGCAGGTGTAATCCATGCCATATAATTCCCTACGCTGGCATCCACCGTACCAAGAAGGGTGAGCGTGTTGCCGGAGGTGCTGTTCGTGATGTTGTTCGTGTCGGACTCTTTTTCCGTCGCACTGTATGTGAGACATGCCCTGTGATTGGTTTCCCTCGTCGCATTCGTCACCGTGACCGTTTCGTCCTCTGCAATCGTTCGATCTCTCGCCATCGCCGGCGTCGCCGCCGCGCCCGACAGCAGCGCCGTGAGCACCGCGAGCACCAGCGCCCGCTCCGCCCTGCTGTGCGGTTTGTAAATATGCGTTGTACGGCATGTCGTCTTCATAATGCTCCACTCCCTTGTACGATTCCTGCCTCCCCCGTTGGGGGAGGCTTTCCTAGTTCCTTCTTTCACACCGCTACCATACCACAAAATCCCTCGCAGATGGGGGAATGTGGCACGAAATGCACTTTTTTGGCACGAAATGCAGAAAATAAAAAAAGGAGGGACCTCCCAGCAGGAAGTACCTCCTTTTTCGTCGTGGCTTTATCTCTCATTTAGTTTTTCAAGCGCAAGCACCCATTCCGCCTGCGGACATTTGCCCAGACGCTTTCGGATGTTTCGAACAGATACAAACTGGACGCGCTGGGTACGAAGAGTAGACTGATGCAACAATGGAATCTCCGCCCAATGTTCTATGGCAATATCATCATCACTTCGAGGCGGATGAGACGTAATCATCATGACGAGGACTTCTGCTGTCTCCTGTTGCACGTCCAGAACAAGAACGGGACGAACCTTTCCTTCATCTGGCCGGTCTTCGTAGGGAAAATACGCAAGCCAGATGTCACGCGGTTTCAGCAGTTGCAACAGCAGATCTTCGTTCAGCTTTGATCAGCTCCTCATAGTCCTTCTCCCAAACATCGTCTTCATCGATCTCGCTGCCACGTTTCATCGTCGCATATCCGTTTTCGTTATAATGCGTATTCTGACGCGCCTCTTTTTTCAATTTCGCCAGCACTTCCGGTCGAAGAACACCGTCCAACGTTTTCATACTGCTCACCCTCCCTGCTACTTCTCTGTTTATTATACGATAAAAAAAACTCTGGGGCAAGAGATTGACACGTTCTGCGGCCTCGATCTTTTTCATACCATTCATTTCATCACGCAATATCCCCTGCCGTCGAGCGATGAGACTTCGACGTATGCGCTGTGCTGGACGGCTTCGTAGGTCTGGAGCGTCATGGAGAATGTGGCGGCCAGCTGTTCTTCCGATGGCATCGGGACGGCTTTGCGACGGTCGCGGCCGCGGAAGAGGCAGATGTTGTACACTTGCCAGAATGCGCTCGTGAAGAGGAGCAGGAGCGTCGCGAGGAGCAGGATGGCGAGGACTTTCATCATCGAATCCTGCGGATAGTTCCCGAGCACGAGGATGTGGCGGATGGCGTAGAACGCGACAATCCACAAGACGAATGTGGCGATGGTGGAAATGAGCTGTTCCGCCCGACGGATCAGAATGTTTCTTTTTTCACTGCAATCAATGACTGGTTTCTGCTGTTTCATCATCGAACCCCCCTGTCAGGACTCACCCAGGTCGCCGGCTGCTCCATGGAACGCAACAGCCCTTTCGGGAACGAAACGGCTGCCGCCATCGCATTGAAGGCCCAGTACACGACGGGATACCAGACGACCCAGAAAATCACTTTCCACAAATCTTCGTCATAGCGCATGTCGAGCAGGACGCTGATGGCAAACTGGAGCAGGCAGACGCAGGCGATGACGGCGCCGTTCCAACCCCAGAACGGATTGCCGACGATCTCCCGCCCGACGCCCGTGAGCTGGCTCATCCCCCAGAGCAGGAGATACGCGAGGAACGCATACGACCACAGGATGCCCATGACATACTCGACGTAGATTGGCCAGATGCGCCGTTCGCGCCAGTCTGTCCAGACGCCTTTGTGCATACGGATGACTTCGACGCCGCCCTGCGCCCATCGCAAGCGCTGGCGCCAGATGCCCCGGAGCGTCTCGGGCACGAGCATCCAGCAGAGCATGTTCGGCTCGTAGCGGATGTCCCAGAAGCGCGTCTCGAGACGCCATGTCATGTCGATGTCGTCCGTCACGGAGCGCGGGTCCCAGCCGCCGGCGCCGACGATCGCCGTCTTCCGCCAGGCCGCGACGACGCCGGAGACGGTCATGAGCTTGCCGACGAGGCGCTGCGTGCGCTTGATGAGGCTGATGACGCTCGCGTATTCCGCGGTCTGGATTTTCGCGAGCAGCGTCGTGCGGTTGCGGACGCGCGGGTTGCCGGTCACGGCACCGACGCGCGGGAAGTTGACGAAATGCCAGACCGCCCATTCGATGGCGTGCTCGTCGAGCATGCTGTCCGCGTCGAGCGTGACGATGATCTCGCCCCGCGTCATCGGCAGCGCCGCATTGAGGGCGTTCGCCTTGCCCATGTTCCGCGTCAGGCGGACGACGCGGAGCGTCGGATATTCCACCATGAGGCGCTCGATGACATCCTGCGTGCCATCCGTGCTGGCGTCGTCGATGACGATGACATCGAGATTTTCATAGCAGTTGCTGTAAATCGATGTGACGGCATCGCGCAGGTCGCGCTCTTCGTTGTGCGCGGGGATCAGGACACTGACCTTCGGATGCTCTTTGAGCTTCGGCGGCTCCTTGCTGTGTCCTTTTTCCCTGCGCCAATAAAAGAAGATGCCGCCGATGATCCAGGCGATGCTCATGATGAGCGGATAGAAAAAAACATACGCTTTCATGATTTCCACGAATCCATTCGCGGTCATATCAAACAGTCCTTTCGTAAGATTTCAAAGCTGTGTCATCTCTCCCAGTAGCAGAATGTGTTCGGATAGTATCCCAGGTTCCGGATGCCGGCCTGCTTCAGCGTCTTCATCTGGGCAGAAAAATTCTTGTTGCTGAACCAGCGTTCCTTCTCCCAGTCGTACGACTGGATCTTGACGATGGTCTTGTCTGTGCCGCCAGCTTTCTCGACGGCCTTGGCGACGCGAGCGAGGAAGTCGAGCGGCTTCTTTTCGTGATCCATGTACGGATACGCCATGACGACGACGTAGTCGTAGTGCTGCAGGCAGTCTTTGTAGTTTTGCGCGAACCATTCTTCCGACGCCGGATTCAGCACGACTTCGTCGTAGATGTCGCGCAGCAGCAGGCCATCGGGATGGCTTTCGCGGAATGCCGCGCCGAGCGCGAGCGAGAGGTCGGTCAGGCGCTTCGTTTTCGCTGCCGTATTCGCGCCCTTTGCCGCAGGCGAAACGTCTTCAAAATCGTTCATGTAGAGGTCGTCCTGGAACAAAACGCCCTGCGCCACGGTGTAGCGTCCGAGATCGCGGTAGAGCGCCACGAGCTTCGCTTCGTTCGCCGCATCGAACGGCGACAGGCGATGATACCAGCCCGCTTCGCCATCCGCCTGTACGAGGTTGCTGCCGTCCGCCGCTGCGAGCGCGGTGTAGCTCAGGCCCGGCAGCCAGGCCACGACGTCGATGCCGTCGGCCTCGATGGCGTCCGCCACGGTGTTGAAGACGTCTGCTTCGACGGGTACGACGGAATTCTCAAAATAGACTTTGTCCACGTTGCCATCGCCGTCGGGGTCGGCGAATGCCTGCAGCGCGACGAGGTTGATCTTGTTGTTGTTGAGATGTTCGATGACGCCGCGGATGTTCTCGCGGAGCACGGCGGGGTCTTCGTCATAGATGGCGTCGATGTCCACCTGCGCCATGCGGATGGGCACCCGATAGCCCGCAAGGTCATGCTGGATTTCCTTTTTCTGCGTCGTTTTGGAAATCAGGGCACGGTTCGAATTCATGAGGGTCGTCTGACCCGGCGTGTTGTTCGCGCTCGCATTCAGATTGAACGCGGCTTCCATACCGGCTGCCTGCGCAGCTCGCTGCGCTTCGCCGGAAAATGTGCCATACGGCCATACGATGGCGCGGGCGGGATGGCCAAGGCGCTCTTCAAAGACCGACTGGACCTTCTTCAAATCCTGCTGGAGACGGGTCTGATATTCTTCTTCCGTCTCGTAGCGATTCTGGACACTGCCGTCCGCCTGCGGGAGGTTCTGGAAATAGAGATGACTGCCCGCTACGGCATTGCGGTCCCCCTGCGGGTCGATGGCCTGCTGCTTGTGCATGGCATGCGTATGCGACACGACGCTCACGAGGCCGCTCGCCTCCATCTCGCGAATCTGCTCCCATGTCAGGAGGTCGCCGACGTCGCTTGGCTTGCTCTCGCCCTCCGTCCACGAAGTAACGAGTGCAATCATCGCCGGGACCTGATATTTCTGGAGCAGCGGATAAACCTTCGTGTAGACGGACGCATAGCCGTCGTCAAATGTCAGCATGACGCTTTTTTCGGGGAGCGTGAGCTCGCCTTTCATGTAGGCTTCGTATTCATCGAGCGAAACGAAGCGGTAGCCCTGCGCCTTCCAGTCCTTGATCTGCTGCTCCAGCTCTCTTTGCGGGATGGCATAGGGGTCTTTCGGCTTCTCGATTTCGTGATAGCAGAAAACCGAGACCTGCGCGGCGGCCGTCCCGCCGGACATGCAGAACGCACCGATTGCACAGCATGCGCCGACGAACGCCGCCAGGAGCTTCCTTGTCTTTTTCATCTGGTTCACCATCCTACTTCATACGAAATGTCTGCGCTGCAGCCGCTCCTGCGGTGATTGACATCGGCACGGTCAGGCCGGTGCTGCCGCCAGTCATACTGGAGGCCGAGTGCCAGGCTCTGGTAGTGGGCGAAGTCGCGGCGGTAGGCGAGACGGAGGCTCGGCGAGAATTCCGTCCCTTCGCCGTCCTCCTGATTCCATCCAAACATCGGGGTGAGCTCCCACGACGCCAGGAGGCGCGGCACCGTCCACTTCCGGCTGGTGCCGAACGCGTATTCGACGCGGCGGTTTGGTGCATTGTATTCGTCAGCTGGTTCGTCGTAATGGCTGTAGCGGTACGAGGCCAGCAGCTGGTCGCGGTAGTTGTGGCGGCCGCCGATGTCGAGCGACGTGTCCATGCCGAACGCCCACCAGTCATTCCCGTCCGAGATGTCCGCCCGCTCGCCCGTGAGGCCGAGCCGCCAGCGGTTCGTCAGGAAATGATCAAAGCGGAGCGCATAGGTATCACGGTAGATGCCAGCGCGGACGGCCCGCGCCGCGTCGTAGGGATGACGCCCGGCCGCGAGCTCGATGCTCGTGAGGTCGTTCGGATCGTAATGCAGCAGCGCGTCATAGCCGTCGCGCTCGATGTCCCCCATCGCACGGTCGTATGTCAGCTGGAAAAAGCCCCAGGGCTGGCGCCAGTCGAAGCCCGCATACGATTCGTTGTACGTGCCCGCCACATCGCCGTCTTCCGTGCGCGACCAGCCCGTGCCCGCGAGGGCGTAGAGATTGCTGCCGAGATACTGCCGATAATCCACGCCGACATCGCGGTAATGGTTCCTGTCGGTATCGACATTTTCGCCCGCCGTGACCGTCAGCTCGTGACGGAACGTCGTTGAGAGATCCGAGCCGGTGCGGAAGGCAGCCGGGGCCTGCGTGTTATGTTCGAGCGACAGGTCGAGCGTCTTTTCCGCCGAACGAACCGCGCCGCGCTGCAGCTGGTTGCGCGCTTTGAGCGCGAGCGCCTGCGTGCGGACGTCTTCGTCTCCGCTTTCGAGCAGCGGCGCGAGCACCTTGTCGATTTCGCGATGATAGTCGCGGCCCGACAGGCGCTCATCGCGCAGGAACTGCTGCTTCGGGTCTGCAATCTTGTCACGCTGCGCATCCAGCAGCGCCTGAGCATATGCCAGCTGGTAATGCTCGCGTTCCTCCGGCGTCTGGCCGAGCATGGCAAACATCTTCCGCGCGAACGCCACGTCGCCATGCTGGAGGAAGACGGCCGCATCGATCGGCACGATGGTCTGACGGACGGGGTTCCGCTTGACGACGGTCTTGTACTCTCCGATTGCTTCCTCTTTCCGGCCGAGGTTGGCGAGTGCGTAGGCGTCGCCCATGCGGACGAAGTCGCTGTCCGACTGCGGCAGCGTGTACGTGTAGAGCTTGTGCGCCTTTTTCCAATCTCCCTGGCGCAGGTACACGTCGCCCATGTTCTGAAGGCCGTAGACCGGCATCCGGCTCCAGTCCGTGCAATATGTTTCAAAATACGATATGGCCTCTTTCGGCTTGTTATTCATGCGCAGCGCCATGAGATAGTCGCTGACGACTTTCATGTTGTCCGTTCCCGCCATCACATAGGGCGCGAGAATCTTTTCCGCACGGTCGGGTTCCCCGTTCTTGATATAGAGCGCCGCCCGCTTCGCATCCACGTCAAAGCGGAAACGCTGCCGATCTTCTTCGGGGACTTCTGCGACTGCCCGCTCGAAGCAAGCCTCTGCTGTCACATTGTCGTGCCGCTCAAGCGCGGCGACGCCATCATCGTAATCTGTCCAATACGGCTGCGCCGCCATCGCTGGCGCCGCAGAAGCTCCGAGAACGCAGACGCACCCTAAGAGCCCGGCCTGCATCTCTTTCCATTTCATCGATCCTTCCCCTCGCTTTCCTGCATTTCTTGTCATGATCCTTTCCGTGAAAAGTTCTATTGTTTCTGTTCAAAATCATCTTACCATGTTGGCACGACGTTTTGGGGAAATGTGGCACGAAATGCATTTTCTTGTCACGAAACGCATAAAAAGCATAAAAAAGCCTCCCTCGCAGAACGAGAGGAGGCTGGAGGTTGTCAGATGCTAGTCGTCGTCATCCCGCCGCTTTCCTTTTTTCGTGCGGATCGTGCGGGTGTAGAGATACGTGTCGTCTTCGTCGGTGAGTTTGAAGCTGCCTTTTTTGAGGTACTCCGTCGCGTCGGGCGCGGGATGGACGTTGCTCATCTGGTCGATGAAGTATTTCCGCACGGCGTAGCCGCAGAAGAGAGCGGCAACGAACGCGACGAAGAGGACGAGGAGGGAGAACCGGATGCCGTCGTCCTCGCTGACGAAGTCGATCAGGAAGTAGAGGATGGGCCAGGAGATGAGCGTCGAGATGGCAAAGTAGACATAGGATTTTTTGTTGTCGTATGGCAGGCTGCCCGCCATCTTGCCGGTCTGGCCATTCATGAGGAACATGTACGGCGTATTCTCGTAGCGCGTCGTGAGAATCCAGACGGGCGCCATGACGTAGGCGACATCGCCTTTCTTCTTGCGGATGTCCGGCTCGCCATTGATTTCGACCTCGTCGTAGTCTTCGACGGTGTCTTCGAGAAGGTCGGCCGCGCTCTGCGCGATGCGTTCGTCGGCGCGCGGCACGGCGGCGTCGGCGTCGACGTCGTAGCGGTCGGCGAGCGCGCCCGTGAGGTACGCAGGCGTGAAGTCTTCGAGCTGGCTGTAGTCAAACGGCTCGATACTTTCCATGAACGTGTCGTCCATCTTTTCGCTGCCGTCGACAGGGACGCGCAAAAATGTCATCTTGCCTTCGCGGTAGCATTCGTAGACGGAGATTTCCTTGACGTTCTCGTCGCCGTCATCGTATTCGTGGATGTGCTTCGCGCGGAACGTGGCCTGCGCCTTGATTTTCGCATCGAACAGCCAGTACGGCACGTACATCGCCTGCACATGCTCGACGCGGTTGCCTTTCTTGAAGGCCGCGGGCAGCAGGCGCTTGCCTTCGTAAAAGGCTTTGAGCGCGGCGACGGCTTCTTTCTTCGTCTTCTGGAACGGGATGATCTCGTCGGGCTTCAGCGCACCGTCGAAGCGCGCGGGAATCATCGTCGGGTTGCCGCAGTAGCAGCATTCCGTCGCCATCGTGTTCGCGTCCGTGACGAGCTCGGCGCCGCAGGCGGAGCAGTGGAAGGCATGCAGCCCGGCGGCTTCTTCCTCGCTCCAGCCTTCGCCCGCTGTCTCCGTCGCCCACTTCTCTTCCTGCTCGCGCTCGGCGGCGGCGGCGCGCTCCTGCGCTTTCTGGAACATATCTTCGATGACGTCCGTTTCAAACCTCGTGCCGCAGTACTCGCACGTCACGTGATCCGTGCCGGGGAGATACGAGAGCGGCGCGCCGCAGTTCGGACATTTGTAGCTGACCGATGTTGCTGGCATGTGCTCACCTCATTTCTTCAAAATAGATGGATTTCAATGTCATTCATCCCATTGGTCTATTGCTGAACACAACGAATACAGCTGCCTCTCCCCTTGGGAGAGGTGCCGAGCGTATGCGAGGCGGAGAGGGTAGCAGGAGGCAGAAGCCCGCCAATGATATCGGCATCCCTAAGGAAATGCTTCTGGAAATTGTTCGGCAAAATGCTCCCAATTACCCTCTCAGTCACGCTTCGCGTGCCAGCTCTCCCAGTGGGAGAGCCTGCTGTATCAGGTACGTTTCGCAAGCGTTCCCATCATTTGATGTTTTCCTTCTGAACTTCATGACATTCTTACGGCCGTGGCTTCCCGCAATTTTGGCAGAACTTGCCGGTATTCTTTGTGCCGCAGGAGCAGGTCCAGTCACCGGCCGGGCGGGGCTTGCCGCAATTCTGGCAGAATTTCCCGGTGTTCGTTGCGCCGCACGAGCATGTCCATGTGCTCGTGGCGGCCGGGGCCGGTTTCGGCTTGCCGCAGTTCTGGCAGAATTTGCCCGTGTTCTCCGTGCCGCACGCGCACGTCCAGGTGCCTGCGGCTGGTGCGGCCGGGCGCTGCTGGAACGCCTGGCGCTGTGCGGCGAGCTGCGCGGCCTGCTGGTAGAGGCCGGCGCCCGCCTGCCCTGCCATCTGCATGCCGAACATCCCCATCGCCGCGCCGCCGCTTTCGTTCTGCGCAGCGAGGCGCATGGCGTCGGCCTGCGCGTCAGCCGCCATGCCCATGGCGATGTCGGGACATCCGCCGATGGCTGTGCCCATCTGGATTTTCTGGAGCTTTTCTTCGTCGTCTTCGTTCGCGCGCACGCTGCTGACGCCGAACGAGACGATCTCGATGCCGCGCAGGTCGCGCCATTTTTTCGACAGGACGTCGTTGAGCGCGTCCGCGAGCTCCAGCGTGCGGCCCGGCAGCTCCGTGTAGTCGATGTGCTGTGCCGAAATGCGCGCGAACGCGGGCTGCAGCGCCGTCAGCAGCTCGGTCTTGAGCTGGCTGTCGATCTGGTCGCGCGTGTAGACATCCGCCGCGTTGCCGGCGACGTTCGTGTAGAAAAGAATCGGGTTCGTGATGCGGTAGCTGTACTGGCCGAAGCAGCGGATACGCACGAGCAGGTTCAGGCCCGACGCCTGGTCGACGACCTTGAATGGGACGTCACTCGGCGTGCCGTACTTGTTGCCCGTGATTTCCTTCGTGTTGATGTAGTAGACGCGCTGGTCTTTGCCCGTGTCGCCGCCGAACGAGAAGCGGCGGCCGATCTCGCCGAAGATGTCGATAATGTTGTTGCCGAGGTCGCCCGTGAAGATGGACGGCTCCGTCGATTTGTCATACGTGAACGCGCCGGGCTCCGCCGTGAGTTCGACGACCTTGCCGGATTCGACGATGAGGGCGCACTGGCCGTCCGCAACGGAGATGACGGAACCATTCGAAATGATGTTGTCGTCGCCGTTGTTCGAACTGCGCTTGCCCTTGTGCTTCTCGCCCTTCGCCATGAGCGTGTCGGCGTCCAGGCTCTCGCAGACGAAAAATTCCTTCCACTGATCGGCGAGCACGCCGCCGACGGAGTTGATAGCTGCTTTGATGAGTCCCATGATGTGTTGTCCTCCTTTTGGGTGTGGGTGGTAATTTAGGCCCCTTCTCAGAGGGGGCTGTCAGCGAAGCTGACTGGGGGAGTGGCGAAGGTAGGACAAGAGTTATTTGCAAGATTTTGTCGGCGAAGGTAAAACTTATGCAATACCTTCGACTGCACAATCGAGGATTACGTTCTTCCTACCTTCGACACTCCCACCACCGCTTCGCGGTCCCCCTCCCTCTGTGAGGGAGGCTAAAATTTGCGTTGCTTTACGGATTTTTGGCAAGTAACTTTTTTGCTTCTTCAGCGACGGCTTCATACATTTCCAGCAGTTCCTCATGATGCCCGCGGATGGTGGCTTCGGCTTCCTGCTTTTCTTCGTCTGTCGTTTCTTCCTTGCCGATGGCTTTGGCGGCGAGTTCGAGCGTCTTTGCGAGCTCTGACAGGCTGCGGGCGCCGATGGAGAGGGCGTTGGATTTCAGGGCGTGGACGTCGATGGCGTAGGTTTTCCAGTCGTCCGTATCGTAGGCGGCCGCGATGGCTTTTGTTTTCTCGGGCTGGAGGTCGGCGAACATCTGGAGCATGGGCTGATAGAGTTCCAGGATGCCGCCGGCGTAGCTCATGCCGAGCTCGGTGTCGAGCAGCGGCGCGTCCTCGGCATTCGGCGTTGCTTCTTCCGGTTGTCCCGCGTTTTCGATATTCGCCGCCGTCTCTTCTGGTTCCTGCGCTCCTTCTGGTTCCTGCGTCCCTTCTGGTTTCTGCGCTTCTTTCGACTCCTGCGCTTCTTCCGTTTTCTGCAGCGTCTCGGGGATCGTGCGACGCAGCAGTTTTATGAGGGCGTCGGGCGCGATGGGCTTGGCGAGGTAGTCGTCGAAGCCGGCGGCGAGGTACTCTTCGCGTGCCCCGGTGATGGCATTCGCCGTCAGCGCGACGATAGGCGTGCCGTCGGCGAGATGTTGATTCTTGATGCGTTCGAGCGTCTCCGTGCCGCTGAGCTCCGGCATCATGTCGTCGAGCAGCACGACGTCGTAATGCTCGCTGCGGAGGCGGCCGATACATTCGCGGCCGCTGGCGGCGAGGCGGACGTGCGCCTTCGTCTCTTTAAGCAGGCTCTGCGCGACGAAGCGGTTCATCTCGTTGTCATCGACGACGAGGATGTGCGCGTCAGGCACGACGAACGGGGCCGTATGCACGCTCTCGCTCTCGGTCACGCGTTCCGCATCGAAGTCGCCGATGGTTTCTTTCGACCGCACGCGCAGCGGAATCCACGCCGTGAAGATCGAGCCTTCGCCATAGGTGCTCTCGACCGTGATCGTGCCGCCCATGCGGCGGGCGAAGCGGAGCGTGAGCGCGAGGCCGAGGCCCGTGCCCTCGATGTTGCGGTTGCGCTGCGCATCGAAGCGTACGAAGTCGCCGAACAGCCGCTTCCTGTCCTCTGGTTTGATGCCGATGCCCGTATCCTCGACCCTGGCGACGAGCAGGACGTCTCCTGCTGGCACGATAACGCCCTCCGGTGCTTCCTCGGGCTCTGCGCGAAGGACGGTCAGCGAGACACTGCCCTTGCGCGTGTATTTCACAGCATTCGTCAGGAGGTTCACGATGATCTGCTGCACGCGCGCGCCATCGCCGTAGAGCGCGGCCGGCAGCTCCGGATCGACCATGACATGGAAATCGAGCCCTTTCTTTTCCGCGCGCAGGCGCACGAGCGTGCAGACGCGCTCGAGCACGTCCGCGAGGCGGAATCCCGCCAGCGCGAGCTCCATCTTGCCCGCTTCGATTTTCGAGAGGTCGAGGATGTCATT
This sequence comes from uncultured Veillonellaceae bacterium, assembly GCA_900315575.1. Lineage (GTDB taxonomy): Bacteria > Bacillota > Negativicutes > Selenomonadales > Selenomonadaceae > Selenomonas_C. The sequence continues at coordinate 23,393 of OMZR01000026.1, read as the reverse complement.
GACGAGGTTCAGCAGCGTCTGCCCGGCTTCATGCGCACGATGCGCGTAGGTACGGGTGTCTTTTTCGCGGCTCTCGCGCAGGATCATCTCGTTCATGCCGAGGATGGCGTTGATCGGCGTGCGGATCTCGTGCGACATGTGCGCGAGGAACGCGCTCTTTGCCTGGCTGGCCTGGTCGGCCTCCATCACGCGGCGCTCGCGCGTGAAGAGATAGGCCGCGCTGATGGCGAACAGCAGCACGAGCATGGAGAACACCCAGATGACGAGCCGCGTGACGGCGAGCAGGCCGCCGTCGAGCGCCGACGCTGGCACGAAGCCGATGACCTGGCCGTCCATGCGCTTGAGGTCGGCCATAAACACGACGTTCTCCTCCTGATCGTAGAGCGCGGCCGACGGCGCGCTGTAGAGGCGCGCGCGCAGCTGGCGCAGGATGCCGCCGAGCTCCATGCGGTCAATGTAGCTGCGGTCGGCCTCTGACCATTCGCGGCTGCTCATCGGCACGGAGCCGCCCGAGAGCACGAGCATCACGCGGCCCGCGCCGTCAAAGCAGTCGATGTCGAATTCCCGCGCGAGCTCACGCTCTGTATAATGGCGGTACAACACGTAGCGGATGTTCTCGCCATAGAACACGGGCACGGTCAAGAGAAGCCCCTTGCCGCTTGCATAGCTGATGGCGGGATACCCCTGGAACGACTGGCGGATGCCGTCCCACTCGCTGACTTTCAGCGAGTCGCCGACGATGGCGCGGCCGCGGTGCGCGAGCACGCCCATGCGCTTGATGCCCATGCCGTCGACATCATTGTCCGACAGCAGGCTCTCCCACGAGTCCGTGCCCTTGACGCGGATGAGGTTCTCCATGCCCATGAGCTCGGCACCGAAGCGCGCGTCGAGACGGTTCGCGAGCATGTCGACGTTCATGGCGACTTCCTGTTCGACGTACGTGTGGAACATCGTGCGGATGCGCTGCTGCAGGAGCACGCCGACGACGATGAGCAGCACGAGGAACAGCACGGGGAACAGCAGCAGCGCGGTCTTGCGGCTTTCGAGCCTCTGGAGGACTTTTTCTGCCTTCATGGGAACTCCACTCCTTCCGCATACCAGTCGAGATGGATGAGCGCAGCGTCGGAGAGCATCTCGCCGTCTGCGACGCGCAGCACGCCGTCCGTATCATAGATTGGGCCGGTGAACACGCTGCCATTCTCGCGGATGCGCTGTTCCTCGACCATCACGCGGGCCCGCGCTTCCTCGCTGACACGCAGGGAAAAGCCGCCGAGCCCGACGGCATTGTCCTCGATGCCAATCCAGTACATGCTGCGGAACCGTCCGCGCAGGTAGTCGCGGAGCATCGCTTCATAGACCATGTCCCAGCGACATTCGACAGTTGCGAGGCCGAGGCCGGACGAGGTCGCATACGGCTCGAGGTAGTCCAGGAACATCACGCCATGCGCGGCGGCATACGCCTGCACGTTCATCGTGTCCTGATGGCTGTTCAAAATGTCGCACCCCTCTGCGACGAGCTCTGCAGCGGCCTGCTGCTCGTCATCTGGCGCACTCCAGCCGCCGGCGAACTTGACGAGCACGCGGACGTCCGGCCGCGTCTCCTGCGCACCGAGCAGAAAGGCATTGACAGAGCGGCAGACTTCGGGATTGCGCGTCGAGGCGACGTAGCCGATCCGCCCCGTCTGCGTCTCCATGCCTGCGAGGATGCCCGCGAGGTATTCGGCCTGGTACAGGCGCACGAAATAGGGCACGCAGTTCTTGCCTTGCCCATCGAGCCTCGGCAGGGCGACGTCCATGTAGCTGCCTCCGTCGTGCAGCATCTGGGCCGCCTCAGCGAAATCGGCACTCGTGGCGATGGTGAAGTCATGGCCGCCATCTTCCGCAGCCAGGCGCGAAAGCGCCTCATCGGCACGCGCCTGATCGAACGTCACATGATCGATGATATCGACATCAACGCCGACGCGGCGCGCCGCCTGGAGGACGCCTGCCGCATGCTGCCGGTTCCAGCCGGCCTCGTCCTGCCCGCCATAGAGCATGAGGCCGATGCGCGGCTTCTGCCGCACGGCGATGACGTCTTCCTGCCGCCGGATAGAGACGATGAGCGCGGAGATACCCATGACGAGCGCGAGCGCGATGGCGCAGAACACGAAAAAGAGCGTATGGTTTTCCCACATCTGATTTTCCCACATCGGCTTCATCGCAGCTCCACCCCCTCGACGTACCAGTCGAGCTGGTCAAAGAGCTCGGTATCCGAAAGATTGTCGCCTTCGGCGACGCGGAGCTTCCCGCTGGTATCGCGAATCGGGCCATAGAATACATCCATCTCGCCGTCTTCGAGGAGCTTCGTCATCTGGCGCACGGCACGCGAAGTCTCGGGCGTCACGTCCGAAGAGAGCGGCGCGAGGCCGACGATGCCCGTCTCGATGCCCGCGAGATAGCTGCGGCCGGAAAGGCGGCCCTTCATGGCCTCGCGCAAGTATTTCCCATAGATTGCCTCCCAGTGCCAGATCGGCGCCGTGAGCAGGATGTCCTGATATGCGGGGGCTGCGATGTTGCAGCCGATGACATGGATACCATGCGCGCGCGCGACGGCGAGCGGCCCATACGTGTCGGCGTGCATCGCGAGGATGTCGATGGCAGGGACCTCGCTGAGCAGCTGCTCCGTCGCCTGCTGCGCCTCGCCGTCCTCCGACCACGAACCGATGTAATGGACATAGACGCGCGCCTCTGGATTGACACGGCGCACGCCGAGCGTGAATGCATCGATGCCGCGCACGACTTCGGGAATCTGTGTCGACGCGATGTAGCCGATGACGCCCGTCTTCGTTGTGCGGCCCGCGACGAGCCCGGCGAGGTAGCGCGCCTGGTACATGCGCCCCATGTACGGCACGAGGTTCGGCCGCACCTTCGTGCCCGTCGCCTGAAGGAACATGACGTCATGATGCGCCTCGGCTGCCTGCACGATACCCTCTTCGAAAGAAATAGACGTGCTGACGATGATGTTGCAGCCGTCCGCAATCAGCATGTCCGTGGCTTCACGGCAGGATTCCGGTGCCACGTTCTCCTTGTACTGCAGAGTGAGGCCGAGCTCGTCCGCCACTTTCGAAAGGCCCTGCATGTGCGCGGCGTTCCAGCTGCTCATCGCGGCATCGCCGATCAGGAGCACGCCGACACGGTAGGCCGGCGGGCGCGTTGCGGCATGCGGCGAAGACGTGAGCCCGGCGATGATGAGGAACACGATGAAAAAGATGGTGCCGATTCCAGCGAGCATGCGCATAGAGGCCGCCTCCTTTCCTCACGCTTCTGGCTCCCTCTCAGAGGGAGGCTTTCAATTCAGCAGCAGCTTCTTCACGCGCCGCGCGAGGTCGTCCGGCAGGAACGGCTTCTTGATGTAGTCGCGGATGCCGTACGTGCTCCCACGCACGACGGTATCACGGTCTGACGAGGCCGTGAGCAGGATGACCGGGATGGCTGCGAGATCCGGCCGCTTCTGCACGATGTCAAGCGTCTGGAAGCCGTCGAGCTCCGGCATTTCAAGGTCGAGCAGCACGAGGTCGACGGGCTCCATGCTCATCATCGTAATGCCGTCAAAGCCTCCCGGTGCTGCAATCACGCGGCAGCCGACGCTTTTTTCGAGCACCATTTTCGCAACCATGCGGTTCATTTCGTCATCATCAATGATGAGCACCGTTTTCTGCTCCGTCATATGGAATCGCTCCTTTCAGCGCCAGCCTCCCCCAGTGGGGGAGGCTCAGGATTTGTCCCGCATCGTGTACTCCGTATCTTCGTCAATCATCTGCAGCATGATGTCTGCAAACTGCGGGTCGAACTGCGTGCCGCGGCCTTTCACGATCTCGCTCCTCGCCACGGCCTGCGGCAGGGCGTCGCGGTAGCTGCGGCGCGATGTCATGGCATCGTAGCTGTCGGCGACGGCGATGATACGCGCCATGCGCGGGATTTCTTCGCCCTTGAGGCCATCCGGGTAGCCGCGCCCGTCGTAGCGCTCGTGATGCGAGCGCGCGCCGACGGAGAGATCCGGGAACTCGCTGACCATTTTCAGGATACTCGCGCCGTTCGTTGTGTGCGACTTGATGACCTCGTATTCTCCATCCGTGAGGCGCGACGTCTTGTTGATGATTTCGATCGGGACGCCGATCTTGCCGATGTCGTGCAGGAGGCCGACGGCGTAGATCGTCGCCTGCGCCTCTTCGTTATCGCCTGCGCGCCGCGCGATTTCGCGCGAATACGTCGCGACGCGCTCCGAATGGCCGCTCGTATAGCGGTCTTTGACATCGACGGTCTTCGCGAGCGCGAGGATGAGCTCATCAAGCAGCCGCTCGCTCGATGCGAGACGTTCCTCGGCGAGCGCTGTCTTGCGCTCGACCTCGATTTCGAGATGCGTCTGCAGGTATTCATAGCGCAGGATACTCGCGACGCGCATGCGCAGCACGTCGGGGAAAAACGGCTTGTGCAGGAAATCCGTCGCGCCAGCCTGGAAGCCGCGCGCCTCGAAGTCTGCCGTCATGTCGCCTGTCAGCAGGATGACGGGCAGGTCTGCCGTCTCGAGCGTTTCGCGGATACGCGTGAGCACCGTGATACCATCGTGCTCCGGCATCATGTAGTCGAGCAGCACGAGATCGACGGTGTGTTCCGAAAGATACGCAAGCGCGTCCTTCCCGCTCGTCACTTTCACGATTTCATACGATTCCCCGAGGATGCGCTCAATCATCATGAGGCTCATTTCGTCATCATCAACGGCCAGAATGCACGGCGGCAGGCCGAGCGTCAGAGAACGCGCCGATAAATCTTGGCGTTTCATCTCCATATCCAGCACCTTCTTTCCCTTCTCTACTGTAGCAGAAAATATCGGGCCGATGGCCGAACCTGGCACGAAATGCATGTTTTTGGCACGAAATGCATTTCGTGTACAAACCAGCCCCCTCATCGAGGGGGCCTAACTTCATTCCCGCATCTTCTGGTACCGGTACGTTTCATAGATCCGGCGCAGCTCGGCGCGGCCCTGACGGCGCAGGGGGAGCTCCGTGCCGTTCGTGAGGACGAAGACATCCCCGCGCGCTTCCCGGATGGCGTCCATGTTGACGAGGAAGCTGCGCCCGATGCGCAGGAAGCACCGATCGGTGAAGATGGCTTCCGCCTCCGTCATCGTCATGCGCGTGCGCAGCGGCGCCTTTCCATTTGCGCGGTGGACGATCAGGTCGTGCAGTTCGCTCTCGACATACGTGATGTCGCGGAGCGGGACGGGGATCGTCTGCGCCGAGATGCGCAGGTCGATGCTTCTCTCAGCCCAGTGGAGCTTTTCCTGTGCGCGCCGCATGCACTCGGCGATGTCGATGGGGCGGATCGGCTTCACGCAGTAGTGCAGCGCATGGACGGCAAATCCATCGACGGCATATTCCGGCGTGCCCGTCGTGAAGAAGATGACACACTCCGGCGCGAGCTCGCGCACCTCAGCCGCAACGCCAATGCCGTTGACATCTTTTTCGAGCAGGATGTCGAGAAAGACGATCTCGGCCGGACGCGCGCGGAACGCTTCGAGGAACGAGGCCGCGTCGCCATACGTGCGCACACGGAAGATTTCCTGATGCTCTTTCGTCATCCAATACTCGACGAGCCGTTCGAGGCGTGTGCGGGCCTCGAGATCGTCGTCGAGAATCATGATCCGCATGTCTTCCATCGTCTTCCCCTCCCTTCCCTTTTTTCGCCGGCTCACTGCGCCGAAAGCTCCAGAATCACCGACGAGCGGAACGCGTCCCCGTCCGCTTCGAAGCGCGCCGTGCCGCCATGCGCCTCAGCGATGTCGGCGATGGAGCGCAGGCCGATGCCGTGCTGGCCGCCGCGCTTCGACGAATGGTAAAACTCGCCGTTCGGCCTCGACTGCTCGAACAGGGAATTTTCCATCAGGATCACGAGCCGCTGGTCGAGGATGCGCGCTTTCAGCTGGATGAACGATGCCTTCTCTCCATTCCCCCGGCGGCAGGCTTTGAGCGCGTTCTCGAGCAGGTTGCCGAACACGGAGGCGAGCTCCGTGTCGGAAAGGCCGCCGATCTTTTCGGGGACGTCCGTGTCGATGACGACGCCGATACCGTCCTGGCGCGCCAGCGCTGCATAGTGCTCGATGACGGCGCTGACGGCGACGTTCTCGCAGCAGGGCGCAGACGTCTTGCGGCGGATGTTCTCCGAGAGCTCCGCGAGATAGTCCTGCGCGCGTCCGGGGTCGCCGTCCGCGATGAACGACGTCAAGAGCGCGACATGGTGCTTCAGGTCGTGCCGGAGCTTCGCGAGCCGCCGCTCTTCCCGCATCATCATGTCGTGGCGCTTTTTTTCCGCCGACAGGCGGACGGCCATGAGCTCGCTTTCGTGCTGCTGCCGCTCGTACGCCTGCCGCATCTGCGCATCCTTGTGCAAAAAGACGCCGGCCAGCACGAGCATCAGCAGCAGGAAGACGAATGAGCCGAACAGGAAGATCAGCGAGAACTCGAAGCTGTGGAACGCATAGTAGTTCAGCACTTCCACGACGGCCGACACGAGCAGCACGGCGACGGGCACAAGCATCCACCGCGCCCGGCGGTTTTCCTCGCGGACGGCCTCATGGATGAGCGCCGCCGTCAGCAGCAGCAGCGCCGCCGGATGAAAGACGTGGAAGAAGAACAGGCTCTGCATCATCATGACGAGCCCCGCGAGCTGCAGCAGCAGCGCGAGAGCCGGCAGTGCGGCCGACGCGTAGAACACGGCGGTCAGCAAACGCCGCCAGCGGAACGGCACGGCATTCAGCGCGAAGCCGTAGAGCGGCGCGATGACGAAGAACAGGCCTGTGAACGCCATCATGTACAGCAGCACGGGGTTCCGGATGACGAAGACGGAAAAATCATTTTCGCCGATGTTCCAGACGCCGACGGCGAGAAAGAACAGGCCGAGCTGCAGCAGCATCCTGCGCCCTTTTTCGAGACGATAGACGGAGAGCGACAGCAGGATGAGCACAATCCCCGTGATTGCCAGGAAGGCTTCGAGGAAGAAGCAGGCCAGGAGTCCCATGTACTCATAGCGGAAGATGCCCGACGTGTTGCCGATGACAAAGGGCGTGACCGGCAGCTGCGCGCGGTCATGCGGGAAATGGTACGTGACCGTAATCGTATTTTTCCCATCCCCATCGGTATCGGGGCGGAAATTGTAGACGCGCACGGTCGTCGGCGGGTCGTCAAAGAAGGAAGGGTATGTCCCCTCCGCGCCATACGTGCTGACCGTCTCGCCATTGAACGCGACTTCATCCGGCGCGTAGACCGTCTTCACGAGCACGGAGAACGGGACGCGCGATTCGACAGGAAACGTGATGGCAACCGGTGTCTCGGGCGGCAGGTTGCGGAACGTATAGGGAAGCGTCAGCTGCTGCCGCTCGCCATTCACCGTGGCCGTCACCTGTTCGGCATGCTGCACGGGCAGCGCGCCGCCCGGCAGCGCGCGGAGGTGGTACGGCAGCGAAAGTGCAAAGGCGAGCACGATGAGGAGCACGGCGGCCGCCGCGATGACATGCCCCGTCGTCCACCGTTTCAGCCGCGCCATCATTCGGACCTCACGCGCTCGATAAGCCTCTCTTCATAGCGCCGCTTCATGGCCGGCAGCTCGCCTTTGCGGATGTAGGCCATCGAGCCATTGCGCATGCGGAAGACCGAAAGCTCGCGATCGATGGCGACGACATGGTCGAGGTTCACGAGATAACTCTTGTGGCTGCGGACGAACGCGGGGCTCAGCGACTCGAGCTGGTCGAGCTTGCCGTAGTACGTCCGCTCCTCGCCCGTCGTGAGATGGAGCACGATCTTGTGCTTCTGCTGCTCGAAGTACAGGATGTCTGCAAGCGGGACGGATTCGTTCTGCCCGAGGTAGAAGAGCGGCCGGCCGCTCTGCGTCTTTCGCAAGAAGCGCAGCAGTTCGCGGACGTCGGCCTGCTTCACGGGCTTTTCGAGATAGCGCACGGCCTTCAGGCGGTAGCCTTCGAGCGCGAAGTCCGTGCTCGTGCTGTAAAGTGCGACGGGCAGGTCGCGCGCAATGCTGCGGATCTGCCGCAAGACGGTGATACCGTCCATGCCCTCCATGAAAATATCGAGAATCAAGAGGTCTGGCAGGCGCGTCTTCAGCGCGGGCAGCAATTCCTCGCCAGACGAGAAAGCTTCCGTGCGGACGCGGATTGTGCGTTCCTGGTGGATGAGCGTCTCGATGGCCTCGACGGAGTCGGCTTCATCGTCGCAGATGTAGATCAGCAGTTCATTTCCCATGCCGTTCCCCTCCTTTTATTCAAAGTTTTGTTCAAAATTTTTCTTATTTCTTACGATAACACATGTAGTTTTATAAATTTTATAAAAAACCTTGTCAAGCCCCAATTTTGCCACAGGTTTGGAAAAGTTTGAGAATCCATCAAAAAAACAGAAGCCGCTGCACTTTGCAACGGCTCCTGTGATCAAAATACGTTCATTCTTTTCCAGATTCTACAAAAATCTTCAAGAGCGGATACCCGTAGGGCTCCTTTGCGAGCGCTTTCACCGTGCCGATGAACGGAAAGATCGCGGTCGGCACGATGGCGGCGCAGAGGATGATGGCGGCCGTCTGCATGTCTTGGTCGGCAAGACCGGCGAGCACGACGCCAACACCGACCGCGCCGACAAAGATGGGGGACAGCACCTGCCACGAGAGCGCCTGCTTTGCATGCGGCCGCACGAAATCGTCCTTTCGGAACAGCAACCAGAAGAGCAGAGGCAGCCAGACCGCGCCGAGGCCGCCGACGATCCAGCTCGCATGGGTGATGGCAGCGGCGAGGCGGCGGGGCCAGGAAATGTCATTCATGATCGTCTCCTTTCCCGTCAGCGCGTGCGGAAGAGCTGCACCCAGTAGTGCTCATATGCGCTTCCTGGTGCGTGGCAGTAGCCGACGCCGAGTTCTTTGAGCGCGGGGTCGAGGATGTTCGCGCGGTGGGGCGGCGAGTTCATCCACTGATCGACGGTCTCTTCCGCCGTCGCATGGCCGCCCGCGATGTTTTCCGCAACGCGGTGGTAGCTGCCGCTGATGACGGTGAAGCACGACGAGCCATTGGGGCGCGTATGGGAGAAGTTCGAGACGATTTCCTCAGCGCGGATGTCCGCGTCTTCGCAAAGATCTTCAGAGAGCGTCAGCGGGCTGAGGCCGTACGCGGTACGGTTCCGGTTGACGGCGGCAAGGACGTCTTCGGCGTATTCGGCGTAGCTGCCATCGTCCTCGTCATCATCATCGTCTTCATCGTAGTCTTCGTCGTCATCGTCGTAGTCTTCATCGTCATCCTCGTCATCGCACGAGCCGTCTTCACACGTCGTATCGTCGTCATCCTCATCGTCGAGCGAGCCGGATGGGAATTCTTCCCAAGCAACCTCAATGGCTTGCTTTGCGAGCTGTTCGACGGTCTCGTCATCGAGCAGATGGTCGCAGCCAGCTTTTTCCGCGCGCTCCCAGATCTCGCCCTCGACATCGGACTGAATGTCGGGATCGTCGAGGTCTTCGTCCCGCATGACAGCAATGACGGCCTCGGCGGACATCTCGCCGAGATGTTCTGCGAGCTCGTCCTCGTCCATCGCGTCCCAGTCCGTCGCCGCCCGAGCGACGGGTGCGGACATCATACGCGGCGCGGGCAGCACCTGCGGCACGGCAAATGCCAGCACTGTACCAAGTGCGCCGGCGCGAAGCCAGAAATCGAGTTTTTTCATCTTCCTTCACCATCCTGTGTGTGATGCCATCGACCAGCATCGTCATGTAATCTGCAGGGATGTCGCAGGCTTCCGGGGCGGCTTCGTGGTAGGCGCGGTAGGCTTCGAGGGCTTTTGCGCGGGCGACGAGGGCATGCGCGTTTCCAGCATGTTTCGCGAGCACCTCGTCCACCATCGCGAGCGCCTGCTCATGATGGCCGCGCCGCCCTTCGACCATGGCAAGGCCGCAGGCCGCGTCCGGATTCTCTTCGTCGAGCGCTTTGGCGCGCGCGTATTCTTTTTCGGCGAAATTGGTAAGGCCGAGTTCGAGATACATGTCGCCGTTCGCCGCCTTTTTCGGCGATGCCTCAGCCGCCGCGGCCTGCTTCGCGCGTTCTTTCTCGACGTCCGCCTCGTGCTCGCGCTCGTCTGTCAGGAATGTCTCCCGTGCGCCTGTCCGCGCATCGTCTGCGTACGCCTGCTCGATGAGGCGCGTCATGACGCTGTCCGTCAAAATGACGGCCCTCCGATCCGGACGGCCGTCATTTTCCTTTTCTGCCTGGCTGCAGAGCTCGGCCTGCACGGCGGGATTGTCACCAAGGTCCAGCAGCTGTGTTCGCTGGAGCAAGGCGATCAGCGTGCCGCCGACAGCTTCGATGACATCATCCCATCCGTCCCATCCGGCTTCGGCGCGCTGCATGCCGCACGGTGCGCCCGAGAGCAGCACCGTCGCAGCCAGCGCCGCCGCCACTGGTTTCTTCCAGGTATGGTTGGTATGTTTCCACACACGCCATGGCTTCATTCTGCATCACCAGTCTTCGCATGCGCGTTCACGCGATTGCGACGCCGCTGTTGTACTCTTTCAGCCACTTGTACGTGACGAAGCAGCTCACGATGTTCGTAATCGGCGCGAGCATCGGCGACACCTGCATGAGGATGATGCCGAGGATCCAGCAGCCGAAGAACAGCATCGCGCCCTTCTTCGCGCCCGCGACGTAGAAGCCGCCAGCAGCAAACAGGAATGCGAGAATCATGGCGATGGCCATGCTCTTCTCTTTGACTGGTGCAGAGGTGGTTGCGTTTTTCATGATGGTTTCCTCCTTTGGATTTTAGGACTCCCGATGCCGGATGGCATCTCTTTTTTCCTTCTGAGGATACCTTACCATATTTCTGCGGGCGAAAGTCGGAATGTGGCACGAAACGCACTTTTTTGGCACGAAATGCATTTGCGCTTCACTCCAGAATCGTAATCCGCCCCTGCGGGGTGCGGTAGCTGTCCGGCACAATGCCCGCCAGTTCTTCTTTGAGATAGTTCTGGATAGCGTCTTTGTCGACATAGCCGATGCTGGCCATCGTGATGGCGCCGGGCTCGACGCAGTGGCCGTAGGCGTCGCCGCCGCGGACGACGAATTCGACCGTGACGACGCGGTACGTCGCGTCCATGTCAAACGGCTTGCCGCCGACTTCCGTAATCGTGACGCGCGAGCCGAGATTCTTCGGCGCGAAGTACGTGCTGGCCGGATACTGCCGGCCGTTTTCATACGGCACGCGCGTATCGACCGTGTACTTCATGCCGGCGACCTGCGGGAAAGCGCCGATGGCGCGCGGCGTCGCACATGTCGCGGCCTCGATGAGCTCCAAAAGGTCTTTGCCCTTCAGCGTCATGACGTAGAGCACATTGTTGTACGGCACGGCGCGCGAAATGCTGCCGAGCGTCACTGTGCCTGCCGGAATGCCCGCGCGGATGCCGCCGCCATTCACAATAGCCGCATCGACCTTTACGCCGTCGATCACCATGGCCTGATTTGCCTGCCAGAGGAAAGCGTCCGCGACGAAGTCGCCGGCATTCATCTCCATCGTGCGCACGCCGGGATCGCGCGCGCCATCGAGCAGAAAAGCGGTCTCCCCGATCGGAGCCGAGAGCTTGGCGTTGACATCGGCTGCGACGCTGTCGATGAGCTTTTCAACTTTCGCATCCTGCGCGCGGTTTTCATCGAACGGCAGCAGTTCCTCCTGCCACTTGCCATCCTTGTAGATGACCTGGCCGATGTTGTGCGTGTAGCTGCCCGTCTCCGCGAGCAGCGTGCCATTCACATAGAGATTTTTCACGGCATGGTCATGGCCGTCGATGAAGACGTCGATGCCCTTGACATTTTCGAGCACGTCATTCGAGCGATTGCCGATATTGAAATTCTCGCTGCCCATGTGGCCGACGGCCACGATGAGGTCGCAGTCCTTCGCTTTCAAAGCATCGACCTGCGTCTGCACGGCGGCATAGAGGTCGCTGCCTTGCAGGAATTTCAGGCCCGCGACGGCCATCGGCGAAGCGCTCGTGGCCGCTTCCGGCGTCGTGATGCCGATGACGCCGATCTTGTGCTTGCCCTTCCTGACAATCGTCGATGGCTGCGTGAAGAGGTCGCCCGTCGCCTCGACGACGATGTTGCAGGCCATCATCGGGAAATGCGCCTCGCGGATGCGCGCGAGCGTCACATCCTGCCCATAGTCGAATTCATGGTTGCCGAGGCACATCGCGTCATAACCCACGGCATTCATGAACTGGATGGCCGATGCGCCTTTGCTGAAATTCACGAGGTTGTTGTCCTGGATGGCGTCGCCGGCATCGACGAGCAACACGTTCTTGCCCTGTGCAAGAAGTTCGTCGCGGACCTCGGCGACGGCCGCCATGCCGTTGACGCCGCTTTCCGCCGCGCGCTGGTCATAGCCATGCGTGTCATTCGTGTGCAGGATGACGAGATCGGAAAAATCGGCAGCGAATGCCGTGCTCGTCAGAAGGCTCAGCACGAGCAGCAGGCAGCAAAAGAACCGTTTCATGAAAATTCCTCCCTGTATGTTGTTGTTATAGCAGCAGCAGCGTTGAGAAGAAGTAATACGCACCGATCACGCCGACGACGATGCTCGCTTACCAGAACATGATCTGCTTGACGAGCGCCGTCAGCGATGCGAGCAGGATGGCGATCTGCAGGTACGTCAGGCCGCTTGAAAAGCCTTTGCGAAGCTCCAGAGAGCGGTCGCGCTGCGCTTCGAGCGCTTTCGCTTTCTCGCTGATCTCCTGCTCTTCCTGCTTGTACTGGTCGATCTTCTCCTGATAGCCCGCCGCGATCTTGTCCGCCTGCGCGGTGTCAAACTGCCCTTTGTGCAGCTTGATGGCATCGATCTGGACTTTGTACGTGTTCTCCTTCAGGCTCTTTGCCTGATAGTACGCCCACTGATCCGAGGCCTGGCTCTGCGCGAGGATGGCCGCATTCGACAGGCCGCCGGCTTTCAGCGACGAGAACGTCGCGCAGATGGCGAGCAGCAGTGCCGTGAGTGCCACGAGCTTCGTCTGGCGGTCAGAAAGCTTCTTCTCGCCGTCCTCTTTTTTCTTTTCTTCTGCCATAAGGATCCCTCCGTAAGATTTGTTTTCAGAAACGAGAAAAAGGGCTGTGCGATAGCAGCAGCCCTCCTCTCGGTGAATTAGGAATAGGAATAGGAATGCGGGAAGGAGTGGTGGCCCCGGAGCGAAAAACCGTATCCGTCCGAGGCACGCTGCCCTCCCTAGTCGTCGTCGCCGATGCCGCGCGACTTGAGCACTTGGGCAGCTGCCGCGCGCTTCTGGAGGATGTCAAGAGAATGGCCGTCCTGGTCACGGATCTTGAGGAGTTCATCCGTGCTCAGGCCTGCATAGTCTTCCTCCAGCTTGTCAATGCCATCGGAATACTCATCGACTTTATCACCAAAACGTTCTACTGCATCATTGAGATCGTCGAGTTTTCTATCTAGGAAATTCAGGAATCCCATGACACACCTCCTTGTCATCAGGCGGCAATCTGCGCCCGGCTGCGATTATTCATCGTCGCCGCCATCATCGTAATCGCCGCCGTCGTCACCACCATCGTCGTAGTCGCCGCCGTCGTCGTAATCTTCGTCACCGCCGTCGTCAGCGTCCTCTTCTTCGTCGACGTCATCCTCTTCCTCATCGACATCTTCCTCTTCATCGTCGGCATCGTCTTCGTCGTCGGCGTCTTCATCATCTTCGTCGTCGGCGTCTTCGTCTTCATCGTCGGCGTCGTCGTCGTCTTCGTCCTCATCCTCCTCGTCTTCGTCGTCCTCATCTTCATCGTCGTCTTCTTCATCATCCTCCTCGTCTTCGTCGTCCTCGTCTTCGTCGTCTTCGTCCTCGTCTTCATCCTCCTCGTCTTCGTCGTCCTCGTCTTCGTCCTCTTCGTACTCTTCCTCTTCCTCTTCGTACTCCTCCCATTCTTCCGTCTCGTCTTCGATTTCCTCGTCATCGATGTCATCCCAATCGATGTCGCTGTCATCGACGAGCTCGAATTCTTCATAATCCGAGGATTCCATGTACTCCGCATACTCTTCTTCCGTCACGATAACATAGCCCATGTAGTACGCGTAAGCCGGGACGCTGAGGCCGGAGCGGGCAGCCGCTTTCGACAGCATCTTCGCCGTGCACTTCTGGCCTTTGCCGCGGCCGTCTTTCTTGACTTTCTGCTGCGGCTTCGTCGGCTTCTTGACCTTGCCGTGCTTCTTGCCCTTCTTCTTTTTCTTGTCCTTCTTGTCTTTCTTGTCGTGGCCCACGAGGTTGCTGCTGGCCGTCTGTGCAGAAGCAGCTTCCACAATGCTTCCGCCGAGGGCTGAGCTGCTCGTCGTCCCGATCGGCGCGAAGCCGAACGCGACGCTGAAGCCGAACGAGCAGGCCACGAGCATAGCGATGCGTTTGTTGTTCTTCTGGTTGTTCATGGTGAGTTTCATGATGTCCACATCCTCCCTGTTTTCCGCCGGATGGCGGCTCCACATTTCCTTAATCTGATGGCATCATAGCAAATTTCGCCCCGCTCTGGACGAAATGTGGCACGAAATGCACTTTTTTGGCACGAAATGCATTCCGGCATCACGAAATGACGTTATTCGTCGTCGTAATCGCCGCCGTCGTCGCCGCCGTCGTCGTAGTCATCGCCGCCGTCGTCGTCATAGTCGTCCCCTTCGTCTTCTACTTCATCATCTTCCTCATCATCTTCTTCATCATCCTCTTCATCATCATCATCACTATCATCTTCATCATCTTCTTCATCATCATCGTCGTCGTCATCATCCTCCTCGTCATCGTCGTCTTCATCATCATCGTCGTCATCGTCGTCGTCATCGTCGTCATCGTCATCATCGTCGTCATCATCATCATCGTCATCGTCGTCATCATCGTCGTCGTCGTCATCGTCGTCATCATCGTCATCATCGTCGTCGTCGATGTCGTCCCAATCGATGTCGTCGTCGTCTTCGAGCTCGAATTCTTCGAAGTCGTCGGAGTCCATGTAGTCCTCGTACTCGTCTTCGGAAATGAGCTCATAACCCATGACGGACGCATACGTCGCGGGGCTGACGCCGGCGGCGCGCGCGGCTTTGTTGATCATGGATTTCGTGCACTTCTGCCCGCCGCCTTTGCCGCAGCGGCCGCCGCTGGATTTGCCCGTGGACTTGCCGCCCTTGCCGAGGTTGCGGCGGAGCTTGTCCGCGAGGCTGCCGGCTTTGTTCTTCGAGCCGCCGCCGGAGCGGGACCTCGAGCTGCCGCCGCTGTACTGCACCCCGATGATCTCGCCATCCTCGCCTTCGATTTCGATATCGGAGAGATCGTCGATGCCGGCATAGGCGATGTAGATCTTGTTGCCGTCCTCGTCCGTGCCCTTGATGAGCTCCGGCTCTTCGTCCTCGGAGAAGATTTCGTCGAGGTCCGGCTTCTCGTCGAAGGCCACGACGATGTGCTCCGAACCTTCGTCGCCGAGTGCGAACCAGCCGTACTCATCCATATCAATCTCCGGAAAGTACATGCGGATCTTGCCGCGGTTGCCCTGCTTGTCGGTGAAACGGATATTCAGTTTGTGCGTGCTCATGGTATTGTCATCCTTTCGTGTGTGTGAATGGTGAAAATGCTATGGGAACATGGAAATTTTATTCGTATACCGTCGTCGTGATATTGCCGTTCTTCAGCTCATACGTCGCAAGGTCGGACATCGAGTAGTCGCCGGTCGGCGTGATGAAGTCGAACACGTAGCCGTACGTGCCGTCTTCGAGCGGCTCGTCGGAAACCGTCGTGTTGTCGCTGATCGTGAACGTATCGGCATCGACGAGCACGACGTCATCGCCGCTGCCATTGATGCTGGCGCCGTAGAACTGCGTCGTGATCTTGTCTCCGGATTTCAGCTTCACGAGGTTGCGGTCGGCCGCGCCTTTCTCGTTCAGGCCGGCGCGCGCGCCGAGGATTTTGTATGCTTTCGCGTTGATATCATACGAGACGAACAGGTTCATCTGCTTGCCATTCAGCTTGATCGGGATCGCGTACGTGATGTGATTTTCTGTCTCGTCCGTCACGTCGATGTAGACGGGATGCTTGTCGATCATGACCCATGTGCCGTCGAAGTTGTCTTTGCACATACCGCTGTCCCAATCCATGTCGACATTCGCGTCGTTGCCGAGCATGACGAGCGAACCCTGGTTGACGTCATACCAGATGAGGTCGCAGCGCACGGTCGAGAGATTTTCCATCTGCTGCTCCGTGAGTTTGCAGAAGACCGTGCCTTCGCTGTCCGCATCGAGCTTGAGGTCTTCCATGCTGCTGACATCAAACATCACAGACTTCTTTGTGCCTTTCGGCGCCTTGCCCGTCGCGAGGTAGCGGTAGAGCTTCTTGTAGCTGTCGCTTGCGGCGCGCACGTCCTCGAAGTACGGCTGCTGCTCAACCTGGTACGGATAGTAGCACGACAGGCCGTGCGAATCTTTCTTCAGGTCGCCGTTCACGCGATAGACGACGGCATTATCGAGCGCCGCCATGACATCTTTCGACGTCTTCGGCAGCAGCTTTTCCGTCCGCTGCGCGAAATCGCCGAGGTCGATCATGTTCGTGAAGCCCGTGTCGCGCGTGTTGCCGCCGAAATTCTCGGACTTCTTCGCCTGGCGGCCATAGCGCGAGAAGAATTTCTTCGGATCGGCCTGCGCGACTTTGAGCGCTTCGTCGCCCATCTTCTCATACGCGGCACGCAGCTGCGGCATCTTCGAAAGGTCTGTGACGGAGAGCGTCGCTAGGTCCTCCGTGCCGGCTTCCTCGCAGCCTTTCATGTACGCGTTGCAGATGACTTTCGCGAGCACGAGCGGATCGCTGCCGACGCCTTTGTTGAAGCCGTTGACGATGCCCGTGTAATACCAGCCGTTGCCCGGCTCGAGCTCCTGCGACGCGACGAGATAGCGGCCGTATCCTTCGAACGCGTTCGCCACGCCATACGTCGCCATGAGGCAGCAGTCGAAGCCGACGATGTCAAATGGCGGCTTTTCCGTGTTCTTGTTGTAGGTGCTCGCGAGCGCGTCCTGCATCTGGTTCAGCTTCATCATGTTGCCAGAGCGCTCGTCGTAGCAAGCGCCGCCGACCGTGCCGCCGCCGTGATCCCAGACGATGAGGATGCGGTGATCCGCCGCGTAGTTGTCATTCGCGTAGTGCAGGAAATCAGCGAACGTGTCCGTCGCAGCCATGTCGGCATCTTTCTTGTGCTCGACTTTCCGCAGGCCATCCTTGTCATAGACAAAGCGGTCGATTTCCTTGCGCTTGACGTCCTTGTTCTGCCATTTCTTCGCGCCGCCGGTCTGGATGACGAACGTCACGCCTTCCGGCGGTTTCTTTTTCGTGAGCTCCGCGAGGTCGTCCGACGCCGCGCCATTCTCGGATTCGAGGTCCGTGCCGCAGACGTACATCTCGACGACCCATGTGCCCGTCGTCTTCTCGCCGAGGCCATCGATCTTTCCTTGCCCCCCCGACGAACTTTCACCATCATCGCTACAGCCGGCGAAAGCAAGCATCAGGAACACCACACAGAGCACGGCCGTCAGGGCTTTCCACAGCCCAGCGCGCCGCCTCATAAAACAACGATCGTCCATAAGATCCATCTCCTTTCGTTGTCTCTCTTGTGTGAAAATTTTCTCCACATTTCTATCATAGCGTATGGGAACACGATGAAACATCCCCGAATCTATATCAAAATTGGATGTTGACAAATTTAAAATATCTGTTCAATTGCCAGAGTGAACGCACGCAAAAAAGGCGGCGCCGTTGTCTCACAGGACTCCGGCGCCGCCGCGATGATATTTCGAAAACGTGTACGATAAAAGTGTTACCAGCCCGCGTCTTCATCCCAGGCATTGACCAGGATGGGCGGCTTTTCGAGCATCTGTTTCTGCTCTTCGCTCAGGTGCTTTTTCTGGATGACGGCTTCGTAGCCGTAGGCGCGGAAATACGCTTCCGAGCAGACGAAGTAGCCTTTCTCGCCGACATCTTCGCCCCAGGAATTCTCGATTTTCCAGCGGTCAGGCTGGCCGTCGGCGTCGAGATTCACGCCCGTGAGCAGCACGGCGTGGTTCGATGCATAGCTGCGGTACTCGAGACCGGCACCTTTCGGCATCGAGAGGTCGAAGCCGCCGAGCAGCTGCTCGTACTGCACACTCGCTGGATCCCAGACGCCTTCCTTGCGCGCGCCGAATGCTCCGGCATCGCAGGCGAACCAGATGGGCTCGCCGTCCTTCAGCTGCTTGAGGCAGAGTTCTTCGAGCTCTTCCTGCGGCAGGTTCAGCGCCTTCATGTCGCGGCCGTACATGTTCTCGATGGCATGGAACGCGACGGGCGCATGCAGCTCTTTGTCCGACGTCGGCTCGTTGATGATGGGCACATATTCCCGCAGATCCTGCCCGACGTATTTTTCATAAAACGCTTTCGGCGTCAGATTGCGGTCGCAGTGATAGGCTTCGTCCTTGTCTCGGTAGGCGAAATCAAACTGTTTCACGGGCTGGCCGAAGGCAATGCATTCCGCCTTGTAGGCCTCGGCAAGCATCTCTTCCTTGCGCGCGTAGGGGGCTTTTCCCTGCTGTACGAGCTCGCGGAGCTCCATCGCATCCTTGCGCAGCAGGCGGTTGATCGTCTTGAGGAAGAGATCCGTGTGCTCGGACTGGTAGCTTTCAGGGTTCACCTGCTTTGGCACGACGCCGTATTTCTCGATGAGATCGACGGCCTCGCACCAGAAGCCGCCGTCATCCATCGCGCGCAGCACATAGCGCATGCGCTGTGTGTTCAGCGGCTCGCTGGCGTGCTCGATGACCATTTCGAGGAAGTTGTTGGCTTTTTCGAGCTTGTCGTAGAACGTCAGATAGTTCTGCGAGAGCTCGAATTCTTCCAGATGGCATTTTTCGGCCACGCGCTCGCGCAAGATGTTCAGCGCCGCAAACATCCAGCAGCGGCCGGACTTGCGCTGCGCCGTGATACCGCGCGTCTTGACCTCGATGGAAAAGCCGCCCTTGAGCTTTGCCCCGTTCATCGGAACATAGGCGAGCTCGGCCATGTCCGTCTTCGCGAGCGCCGCATTCAGCACATGCGCCGATGCATCGCTGTCATAATCGGCACGCCAGCGCGCCAGAAGGTCTTTCGTAATGTCTTTCAACTTCGTCACCGTTCCCTTTTCTTCAATAATAAAATACCGTTGTTTCATGGCGCTTCACCCGTAAGCATGGGGGAAGCGCCTTATTTTTCTGGATTTTTCTTCCTGGCACAGGCCGGCAAATTGCAGGATTGCCTGTCGGACGTAGGGCTTTTCCTGCCAGGCGAGCGACAGCGGAAAGTGAATGCCGAGGTGCAGGACGGCGAGGGAGGCCCATTCGCCCTCGGAGAGGTATTGCTTCGCGATGAGCGGCGAGACGAAGCAGGCGCCTTCGCCGCGGGCGCAGAGTTCGAGGATGGTTTCGATGTTCTTGGCTGTGACGCTCGTGTGCGGCACGATTCCCGCCGTTTCGAGTACGGACGTGCCGAGGCGGCCGTAGATGTTTTCGGGACTGTTGCGGATGAAGGGGCAGCTTCGCAGCTGGTACAGCCGCTCGGCGATGGGCGCAGCGTCGTTCCAGTCCGCAGGCAGGAGCGACAGCGGGACGAGCAGGACGATTTCTTCTTCGTAAAACGCTTCCACATGGAGGCCCGGCTGCGGCTGTTCGAGCTGCGCGATGATGATGTCAGCGTCCCCTTCTTTCAGCCGTGCGGCGAGTGCGGCATTCGTCGCCTCGATGAGATGGATTTCGATGTCGGGGTGCGTGCGGTGAAAGAGCGGGATCAGGCGCGGCATCCAGTAGCGGCCGCGCGACGGCGCGATGCCGATGGCGAGCGTACCGCGCCGGCCGTCTGCGAGGTCGCGGAATTCGTCGTGCATGGCAGCGTCGAGCGCACAGAACCGCTCGGCATACTGCTGAAAGCGCCTGCCTGCATCCGTCAGGGCGAAACGGGGCGGGCGCTCGAACAGGCGGCAGCCGAGTTCGCGCTCGATAGCGGCCATGTGCGCGCTGAGCGTCTGCTGCGTGACATGGAGCGAGGCGGCCGCGCGGCTGATGCTGCGCGCCTTGACGACCGCGAGATAGTATTGCATGGGAAGAAGGTTCATCTTGGTACCTCACAGGCTTTTTCTTGTAGTATATACAAAGAAAGAACCGTTTGCAATTTGTAGGGAGCGCTTCTAAAATGAAAGCAGCTGCACAGGAGGGCGTGCAGCTGCTTTTGTCGATGTCGATTGGAGGCGTTCGGGATGATGGTGAAATCTTGGCTCCAGCGGCAGATGCCGCTCCTTTCCGGGCCTGCGGCATTTGTGCTCGGGTATGTTCTCTGCGCACCGCAACTTGGCGCGAAAGGCGCGGCGGCGATGGGCATGGCGCTCTGGATGGCACTCTGGTGGGTATTCCGCCCCGTGGACATCGCCGTGACGTCGATGCTGCCGATTGTCATCAATTCGCTCTTCGACCTGATTCCGGCGTCGCATGTCATCAGCCAGTATTTTTCGGAAATCGTCGTGCTGCTCTTAGGCGCCGACCTCCTGTGCCTGACATGGCATACGACGGGGCTTGACCGCCGTATTTCCGTGCGCGTGCTCTGCCATATCGGCGCGTCGATGCGGGCGCAGGTGTTCGCATGGCTCATGGTCTCGGTCGTGCTGTCCGTCTTTCTGCCGAATGTCGTCGTCGCGGCCATCCTCTGCCCGATTGCCGTCGCGATGCTCGAATTCCTCGGCGGCGGCACGACCGACCGCCGCATGGCGATGCCGATTTTGCTCGCTATCGGCTGGGGCAGCGGCATCGGCGGCTTCGGCTCGCCGATTGGCGGCTCGGCGAATCTCGTCGCGATTTCGTATCTCGAGAATCTGCTTGGACACGAGTTCATGTATGTCGACTGGGTCGTGCGCTTCCTGCCGATCCTCGCGATCGTCGCGGCGCTGAATCTCGTGTTCCTCTGGCACTACACGCCGGACGTCCATGCGCATGGCAGCCGCGCGTATTTCCGCAAGAGCTATGCATCGTTCGGCGCGATGAAGCGCGGCGAGCGCATCGGGCTCTGGCTCTTCGTGCTGGCCGCCGTGCTCGTCTTTCTGCGCCCGCTCTATGCGGATGTGCTGCCGGGGCTCAAGCCCGCGTACAGCTTCCTGCTCTGCGGCTTCCTCCTGTTTTTCCTGCACGACGAGAAGGGTGCGCCGATGCTGACGTGGAAATACGCCGAGCACAACATCATGTGGGGCATGATGTTCCTCTTTGCGAGCGGCATGGCGCTCGGACGCGTGATGATCGAGACGGGCGCGGTCGATGCACTTGCAAAGATGCTCGCATCGTGGAATCTTGACGGCGGCTTCGGCACGGTGCTGGCATTCGTCGTGTTCGCTTCATGCATGTCGGAGGTTTCGAGCAATACGGCCGCCGTGTCGATTGCCCTGCCCATCGTCATCAGCATCTGCACGGCGCTCGGGCTGGACGCAGCTTCCTACATCCTCATCGTCATCGTCGCGGCGAACTGCGCGTACGTCCTGCCCGTCTCGACGCGCGCCATCCCCGTCGGCTTCGGCCTCGAAGCGGGCACGCAGATCCGCCTCGGCCTGCGCCTGACTGTGCTCAACATGCTCGTGACGACCGCCGTCGGCTGCGCGTGCCTGCGGTTTGTGCCGTGGTTCGGGCAGCTGTAGTCTGAAAAAAGAACAAGTCCATTGCGTCATGATTCCGTGCAAGAATATTACAGGTATCGTCCCGTGATGCTGGTGGGAGAGGCATGGATTTCCTCTGGCGTCCCCATAGCCACGCTGCGGCCGCCATCGATGCCGCCGCCGGGCCCCATGTCGATGATGTAGTCGGAATTCCGGATGACGTCGAGGTCATGTTCGATGACGACGACGGTCGCGCCTTTCTGGATGAGGCGCTCGAAAACGCCGAGCAGCGTCATGACGTCCTTGGGATGCAGACCGATGGTTGGCTCGTCGAAGACGAAAACGGCATCTTCCTGTCCTTTCCCCATTTCGCTTGCGAGTTTCAGCCGTTGCGCTTCGCCGCCGGACAGCCCCGGCGTTTCTTCTCCAAGGGTCAGGTAGCCGAGCCCGAGGTCGTGGAGCACTTGCAGACGACGATGGATGGCGGTGCGCTGGGAAAAGAGCGGCAGGACATCGTCGATGCTCATGGCCATGAGGTCTGGAAGGGCATACGGTTTTCCATCTTCGGCCGTCCGACAAATTTCGTAGGCCTGTGGCGCATAGCGCGCGCCGTGGCAGTCGGGGCAGGGCCCTTCCGTGAGGAACGGCTCGACGCGCTTCATGCCTTTTTCGTCCTTGACCTTTGCGAGCGCGTTCTCGACGGCGTAGACGGCGTTGAAATACGTGAAGTCCATCTCGCCCGCCGTATTCGTCTTTTCGTTATGGTAGAGCATGTGGTACTTTTTCGCCGGGCCGTGGAACACGAGATCCTTTTCCCGCGCCGTGAGGTCGCGGAACGGGACGTCTGTGCGGATGCCGACATGGTCGCGCGCGATGTCCTTCATGAGCGACCACATGAGGCGCTGCCACGGCAGGACGGCACCTTCGTCGATTGTGAGAGAATCGTCGGGCAGACGATTTCTCGCTCGGCTGCGACGTTCATGGAAGGCGGCACCATGTGCCCATTCGGGCAGCGATGGCTCGCGAGGCGTGAGAACATGAGCCGCAGGCTGCTTTGAAGCTCCGTCATCGTGCCGAACGTGCTGCGGATGCCGGGGACGCCCGGCCGTTGGCGGAGTGCGAGCGCCGCCGGAACATAGCGGATCGAGCGGGCATCGGCAATCGATGCCTGCGTCATGCGCCGCCGCGTGTAGGTCGAGAGCGCTTCGAGGTAGCGGCGTGAGCCCTCCGCATAGAGCACGCCGAGCGCGAGCGAGGATTTTCCGGAACCAGACACGCCAGCGATGCCGACGATTTCATGGAGCGGGATGTCGACATCGATGTTCTTCAGATTGTGTACCTTCGCTCCGCGTACCTCGATATGGTCTGGCTGTTTGATGTTCATTGGCTTCATTCTGCGATGATGACGCGCTTCGTGATGTCTTCTTTTTCTTTCGGCTCCGGTTCCTTTGCAATGCCGCCGAATGGCATCTGTGCGATGAGCTGGTAGCTTTCAGGAAGGCTGAAGAGCTTTTTCACGGCGTCATCAATGACGGGATTGTAGTGCTGGATATTCGCGCCGACGCCGAGCTCGCGCAGGCCGGCCCAGATGCTGATCTGGAGCATGCCGTTCGACTGCTGCGCCCAGATAGGGAAGTTTGCGGCGTAGAGCGGGAACTTGTCTTGCAGGCTCTTGACCACGTCCGTG
>OMZR01000069.1 GCA_900315575.1 uncultured Veillonellaceae bacterium | reverse complement strand
AGGTGGTGACCTTGATGTTGAGGCCGTCGTTCTTACCCGCCGCCGTGCGCCAGTCGGCCAGCAGCTTCGGGTCTTCCTCGAAATAGGGATTGTGGCTGTCGCCCGCAAAGAAGGGGCCAATGAAAACATTTTTCCCAATCGTGATGCCACCGCCGTCCATAAAGTACGCACCATGATTCACAAACGTTCCCGTGCCAAGCTTCGTACGCGTGCCTCCATAATCGAAGTACACGGGCGCGAGCACGCTCAAGCCGTCGGGAATTTCTCCTCCGAGGAGATTTTTGAGCGCCTCCTGCTGTTCCTCGCTCCCCGGCATCGCCTGGTTGAACGTGTAGCAATACCGCTCCGCCGTCAGGCGCTCTTTGAGCAGCGCCTCGTCAAAATTTGCATCATACCATTCGCCGCGCAGCATCTTGTCGCGCTCTGTGTCCTGTGCCATCGATGAACCTTTTCCTTTCTTCTACAAGAATGCTTCGTAGTCTAAGATGGTCAAATGTGCGACCATCGAATACAGATAGAACGAACGCCCCTGTTTCGCCGCTATGATACCATAGATGGAAGGGATGGGCAACTCAAGACGGCCAATTGCATACTCAAAAGGCATGGATATATCGATCAGGATAAGCATTGGCATCTTTCCCCTGGGCGGCGTACAATCAGTAGCAGAAAGACACGAACGAAAAGGAGCGACTATCATGATTCTGAACGAGACATTTCCCCTGGCCGACGGCACGAGCATTCCGAAAATCGGGTTCGGCACCTGGCTCATCAACGGCGCAGCTGCCACGCAGGCTGTCATGGATGCCATCGCGGCTGGCTACCGCCACATCGACACGGCATGGGCGTATGGGAACGAGAAAGAAGTCGGCGAGGGCATCCGCCGCTCGGGCGTGCCGCGCGAAGAGCTCTACGTCACGACGAAGCTCCACGCCGATTTCAAGACATACGAAGCGGCGAAGCAGGGCATCGAGGAATCGCTCGCACGCCTCGATGTCGGCTATGTCGATCTCATGCTGATCCATGCGCCGCAGCCGTGGAACAAGTTCCGCGAAGGCGACCATTATCAGGAAGGAAACCTCGCGGCTTGGAAAGCGCTCGAAGAAGCCCAGCAGGCGGGCAAGATCCGCTCGATCGGCGTCGCAAACTTCGAGCCGGAAGACCTTGAAAACATCCTCAAGCACTGCAACGTAAAGCCTGTCGTCAACCAGGTGCTCTGCCACATCAGCAACACGCCGCAAAAAGTCATCGAATACTCGCAGAAGCACGGCATCCTCGTCGAGGCCTATTCCCCCATCGGCCACGGAGCCGTGCTGAAGAACCCCGAGCTCCAGGCGATGGCGAAAAAATACGGCGTCTCCGTCGCCCAGCTCTGCATCCGCTACTGCCTGCAGCTCGGCACGCTGCCGCTGCCAAAGACGGCGAACCCTGAGCACATGAAAAACAATGCCGACGTCGACGGCTTCGTTATCGCGGATGCAGACATGGAAGCGCTGAAAACCATGCCGACCATCCAGAACTACGGCGAAGGCGCGGGCTTCCCCGTCTTCGGCGGAAAAATCAACGACGATGGCACGTTGACGCGCCGCGACTTCGTGAAACGCGACTGACGCACTCGCAAAACCATCAAAGATACGCCAAGCCCCCTGCGGAACCGGAATCGGTCTTCCGCAGGGGGCTTTCGTGTCTCATCTAAGATGATTTCAGCCTGCATAGCTTTCCTTCGCAGCATCCTCTTGCAATTCATGCAGGTAGCCGAGCGAGACGGCATCCTTGAGGCCGTAATACTTGATGGCCATCGGCAGATTCATGCCCGTCACGACAACGGCGCGGCCAGAAAGACCCGTACGCGAAAGGAGCAGGCTCGTCTCGTTGTACGCCGTACTGCCGAACGTGTCGGCGAGAATCAGGAAATTCTCAGCCGGATTGCGGTCGAGCGCCTCGGAAAGAATCTTCGCGAGCCTGCGCGTGCCCGCTTCGTGGTCAGGATAGCAGAAGTCGACAGCCGCCGTGTCCGGACGGTCGAAATAGCCGGCCAGGGATTCCTGGAGAGCCGTGGCGAGATGTTCGTTTGCAACAAAGATCATTTTCATGATGGGTTCCTCCTTCAAACAGCCGTTAGCGCTTTCTTTCATTCCTTTGTTGCTTGCAGTATACGTCATCGTGCACCCGCAGACAAGATAAAACTGTTCTTTTTCTGTTGCAAAAGGCAGGAAAATCGGCGATAATTTTCGCAGAGCAACATTTTCATGACCAGCAAACAGCGAAAGCGACAATTGTCAGACACTTTTCAAGGGAACCGAACGGAGGAATCCATCATGAATACCAGAGAACGGCGGCGGGCGCTTCTGGACGCCCTGCAGCGGGACAAGCGCGTCATCGTCGCGGAACTCGCCGCGCGCTTTGACGTCACAACGATGACCGTGCGGCGCGACCTGCGGCGGCTCGCGGAGACGAATGTCGTGACGCTCGTGCACGGCGGCGCCATCTACAATGAAGGCGGCGCGGCACTGCCGACCGTGACGGCGCGCGCCCAGGTCATGCAGGCGGCGAAAATCCGCCTCGCAAGGTACGCGGCCTCTCTCGTGCAGGAAGGCAACGCCATCTACCTCGACACGGGCTCGACGTGCATGGCCATTGCGCAGGTTCTCGCCGAACGCAAGAACATCGCCGTGCTCACGCATTCGCTCGGTGTCATGAACATCCTCGCGAGCGCGAGCGGCATCCAGCTCTTCACGATGGCAGGCCAGTACCGTGAAGACCTCAAAGGCTTCTTCGGCGATCTCACCTGCCGCGACATCGACGGCTTCCGCATCGACATCGCATTCCTCGGCATCAGCGCGCTGAGCCTCGCAGATGGCCTTCTCTCGACCGACATCGCCGACCAGGGCGTCAAGCGCAAGCTCCTCGAAACCGCGCGCAAATCCATTGCCGTCACCGACCACACAAAAATCGGCAAGACCTCCTTCCTCCGCATCTGCGACCTCCGCGCGCTCGACACCATCATCACAGACAAAGAAGCCGATGAAGCCTTCGTCACCGGCGCGCGCAAGCAGGGCATCGAAGTCGTGCAGGTGTAAATGCACATGATGCGCACTCTCCACCGAGAAATCGTGGTATACTGTCCTCAAGAACCATTGCAATGAAAGCAGGTGACAAACATGATGTTACGCATTCCCATTGGCACGGAAGATTTCAAGGACATCCGCAAACAATTCTACTTCGTCGACAAGAGCAGCTTCATCTCCGAATTTTTCCGCCGCCGCGCCGCCGTGACGCTCATCACGCGGCCGCGGCGCTTCGGCAAAACGCTGACGCTCTCCATGATGAAGTATTTTCTCGATCTCGAAAACGCTGAGGAAAACCGGAAACTGTTCGACGGCCTGCGCGTCACCGAGGATGCTGCTGCCATGCAGGAGCAGGGAACGCGCCCCGTCGTATTCCTGACGCTCAAGAATTTTGACGGTTATACATGGAAGGAAATGCAGGACAGCTTTGCCTATGGCATGCAGAGCCTCTTCCTGCCATTCAAATATTTGCTCGACTGTGACAAGATTGCGCCTGAAGACAAGGCGCTTTTCCGCAAGATCTGCAAAGAAGAAGCCAACGTCTCCGCCCTCCGCTACTCGCTCGATCTCCTTCTCCGGATGCTTCATGCATTTTATGGAAAACGAGTCGTCCTCCTGCTCGACGAATACGATGCTCCGCTCCAGAATGCCTGGGATGGAGGGTATTACCCGGAAGCCATCAAATTCTTCCGCTTCTTTTTCTCTTCGGCCTTCAAGACAAATCCTTCCCTCGATTTCGCCATCCTCACGGGCGTCCTGCGCATCGCAAAGGAAAGCATTTTCAGCGGGCTCAACAACCTCAAGGTGTCGACCGTCGTATCTGGCGGCTATGCCGATGCGTTCGGCTATACGAAGGACGACATCGCGAAAATGGCGCAAGATCTCGGCCATGCAGACAAAGTCGGCGAACTTGCGGACTGGTATGACGGCTACGATTTCCAAGGCGTGGACATCTACAATCCTTGGTCCGTCAACAACTATTTCGAAGAAGGCTGCCGCCCTGCGCCTTACTGGCTCAATACGTCCGGCAACGCCATCCTCTCGGAACTTCTCGCGCATATCGACGAGACACGCGCCGCAGAAATCGAACAGCTGATCGATGGCAAGACCGTCACCGTCAATCTCGACGAAGCTTTCGTCTACGACGACATCGGCAAGAACAGCGATGACCTCTATACGCTCCTGCTGTTCACCGGCTACCTCAAATGCGTCCGGACAACGATGGAAGATGATGAATTCCTCTGCGAGCTCGCCATCCCGAACCGGGAAATCCGCTCGCTTTACCGCCGCGAAATCAAGGGCAAGTTCAGCGGCACTTCAGGCCGCTCCATCCTGCTCCGCATGACGAGCGCCATGGAGCGCGGCGATGACAGTGCCTTTTCCTCGTGCCTGCAGAAAATCCTGCGCGATATGGCCAGCGTCCATGATACAGCAAAGCCCGAAAGCTTCTATCACGGCCTCATGCTCGGCCTCACCGTCTGGCTGAATACGAAATACTGCATCCGCTCGAACCGGGAAAGCGGCTACGGCCGTTTCGACCTCGCCTTGTTCCCGAACGACCGGCAGCTCCCGGGCATCCTGATGGAGTTCAAATCCGTCGGCGATGAAAGCAAGCTGGAGTTTGCTGCAGACGCTGCATGCCAGCAAATGCAGGAACGCGAATATGCCAGTGCTCTCAAAGAAGAAGGCGTCCGCACGATCTGGTGTTATGGCATCGCATTCTGCAAGAAACGCGTGGCAATCCATCTTGCAAAATGACACGGAAAGACGTTCTCCATATTCTTTCCATACCCAAAACAGCCTGCCCGCTACGTCATCCTCCGACGCAGCGGGCAGGCTGCTTTTTCCGTCTCAGGGGTATAAAGTTTCCAACGCTGACTGGAACAACCTCTTGACGGGCAAAAAAATATCAGATATGATTTAGTAAATCACGATTTACGAAATCATATCTGATAGGAGAAACTGCCATGTTCATCGGTCGGACACATGAGCTTTCGGAGATGCAGCGACGCTATGAGCGCAATCGGTTTGAATGCATCATCCTGTACGGTCGCCGGCGTATCGGGAAGACGGCATTGATCCGGGAATTCTGCCAGGACAAGCGTACCATCTTCTTTACGGCACTCGAAACGACGGCAAAAGAAAATCTGCAAAATTTCAGCCAGTGCATCTATGCAGCGCAGGGCGGTGACGGGGATGCCCCCGTCTATGCCGATTTCTCTGCAGCGCTTTCTGCCATCACTTCGGTGGCGCGAGATGAAAAACTCGTGCTCGTCATCGATGAATATCCGTACCTCGCAAAAGCGTATCCTGGCATCTCTTCCCTCCTGCAAGTTTGGATCGACCGCGACTGGCAGGCGATAAATCTCTTTGTCATCCTGTGCGGCTCTTCCATGAGCTTCATGGAGCGGCAGGTGCTCGGCCACGAAAGCCCGCTCTTCGGACGACGCACAGCGCAGATGAAGCTCGCCCCCTTCACGATTTTCGAGACGCAGGCGTATTTCCATGAAATGCCCATCGAAGATGTCGCCGTCCTGTACGGTGCCACGGGCGGCATCCCGTTTTATCTGGCACAGATGGACGCGCACGCGACGCTTCGCGAAAATCTCACGCACAGCTTTTTCGACCCGCTCGGCTACCTTTTCGAAGAACCTTCCAACCTCTTGAAACAGGAACTCCGCGAACCTGCGAATTACAATGCCGTCCTGCAGGCCATCGCCGATGGAAAGACGAAGCTCAGCCAGATTGCATCTACGGTCGGCATCGAGGTCAGCGCCTGCACGGGCTATCTGAAGAACCTCATTTCCCTCGGCATCGTCGAGCGCGAGACGCCGCTCGGAGAAAAGCAGTCAAGACGCAGCATCTATCTCCTGAGAGACGGCATGTTCCGCTTCTGGTACCGCTTTATCCCGCAGCATTACTCGATGATCCAGAACAACATGGGCGATATGGTCTGCCGCCGCATCGAGAAACAGCTTCCGGATTTCATGGGCCAGGTCTTTGAACGCATCGCTCTGGAATGGCTTTGGCGCGAGAACCGGAACGGCCGGCTCCCCATCCTCTTTGAAGAGGCCGGACGCTGGTGGGGGAATGACCCGCGAAAAAAGAAGCAGACAGAAATCGACATTCTCGCGCAGAACGGAGATCACGAGATGCTTTTCTGCGAATGCAAATGGCGGAACGAACCGATGGACAGCGATGTTCTGGACACGCTCATCGAACGGAGCGAGCTTTTTTCCGCTCGTGAAAAGTACCTGATACTCTTCACGAAACGCATATTTTCCGACCGCCTTCTGCGAAAGGCGGAAGCCTCCCCCCATGTCCGGCTGGTCTGTTTTCCCGACATGATGTCGTGATTCATGCCCGTTTTTCCTGCAAGAACGCCTGTACGTCCTTTGCCGTCGCTTCCTCATATGGTGCGCTGCCCTGCGCATTACGCTTCTTTCCGCCGCCATGGCCGTGGAAGCGGTCGTTGAGCGTGCGGATGAGATTGCTTGCGTCTGCCTCGGCACCTTCCGTCACCTCGACCATGTAGTTGAGGCGCTCGCCGTGATGATAGAGCAGGATGGCGATGGCGTTCGGGATGGACTCGATCTGGCGCATCAGGAACTTCGCCTCGCCGGGCTCCATCGCTTCTTCGAACAGCGTGATACGCTGATGGCCTTCGTCGTCGAAGACAGGATGCCGGCGGAGCTCGGCGACGCGATACGCCGCAAGTGCCTGCGTCCGTTCGCTGAGCTGCTGATGAAGCGTCGTGCGCTCGTCCTGCATGCGTCCGACAGCGTCGGGGAGTTCCTCTTCCTTGACGGAAAGGAGGTTCGACGCCTGCGTCGCGGCCTCCATCTCGCTGCGGATGCGGTCGAGCGCAAGGCGCCCGGCCAGCATTGTCAGGCGCGTGCCGCCACGATGCTGGCGGGCTTTGAAAATCTTGACGAGGCCGATCTGCCCCGTCGTCGTCGGATGCGTGCCGCAGCAGGTGCAGGTGTCGCTGCCCTCGATGGCGATGATGCGCACGGGGCCCGTAATCTTGTCGTTGAACTTGCGCAAGTGCATCTCTGCGGCCTGCTCGGGCGTCACGATCTGGATCGTGACGGGGCGGTCGTCCTCGATGTGCTGGTTCGCGAGACGCTCAGCCTCCATCGCCTGCTCCCATGTGAGTTCCTTGTCGAGGTCGATCGTCACGAGTTCGGGGTTCATGTGGAAGCCGATGTTGTGCGCGCCGAAGAGTTTCCAGAACGCAAACGACACGAGATGCTCGCCGCAGTGCTGCTGCATGTTGTCCATGCGCCTCTGCCAGTCGAGCACGGCCTCAACCTGCGTGCCGACGGGGATGGCCTCGTCCACTTCGTGATAGACCTCGCCATCTGCTTCCGCCGTATGCGTGACTGTCCAGCGCCGGTCTGCCGCCTGCAGCGTGCCCACATCGCTGAGCTGCCCGCCGCCCTCGGGGAAAAAGACCGTCTGGTCGAGCACGACGCCGTACCCCTTCTTGCGCGGCACGCACGCCGTGACGACCGCCCGGCAGCTGCGCTGCATTACATCATCCTCATAAAGCCGCTTCGTCATAAAGGTCACGCCCTTTCGATAAAATCCGATTCATCAATATAAATATGCAGGCAAAAGAATCTTGAATTCCTCAATTCTATGATTGAAACCACGGTATCCGTATGATAAAGTAGAGACGGGAGTACACGAAGAAAGCAGGGGGTTGAAATGGCGACAAAAAGTTTTCTGAAAAACATCAATATCAAGGGCAGAAAACAGACAAGAGATTTGCTCCGCGCATTGGAATATGCAGAAAAGCACCCTGGCAAGAATGTTGAGATGTCACGTCCCGTGGTAGAACTTCGCGGCGAAGACGCTCAAAAATTCCTGTTGGAGCATTTTTGAAGGAGAATTTATGCTCGGATATCTGACATTGAATCTGCGAGACATATCGGAGAAGATCGGAATCGAAAAACTCGAATCCATCGTCTCCGATTTTTCATGTCCTTACAACAAGGACGTAGAGGAATTTTTGCAGCTGAAGGCAATCGAATTTTCCAAGCAGCAGATTTCTTCTACCTATCTCGTCTTTGCTTCTTTTCAATCAAAGCCTGTCCTCGTCGGTTATTTCGCATTGACACAGAAATATTTTCATGTTGATCTGTCAAAACATGGCGGCCTCAGCAGCAATCTTCGCCGCCGTATCCGAAAGTTTGCTACGTATGACGAGGAATTACGAAAATATATCATTTCGGCACCGCTGATCGGACAGCTCGGAAAAAATTACGCGAATGGATACGATGCTCTGATTTCTGGTGATGAGCTCCTCCATATCGCTTGCGAGACCATTCAAGAAGCACAACGCATTCTCGGTGGCAAGCTGGTGTATCTCGAATGCGAAGATGTCCCTGCACTCTTGCGTTTTTACGAGAACAACGGCTTCGTCAATTTTGGCAAGCGCGAGCTTGATGGAGACGAACGAGACAAAATGAAGGGACAATATCTGATTCAGATGCTACGGTACCTCGGATAATGCCTCCATACAATAGATAATAGCATGTACCGCACTTATACCTCCTCTGCCAGCTCGATCATGAGCTTCGGCAGCAGCGCTTCCGTCGTGAGCGTGCCGCCAGGCTCGACGCCGAGCTGCTGGGCGCGGACGCCCATTTCGTAGCTGTCCATGTCCACGCCGTCATACGTGCACTGCGTCGTGCAGACGAGGCAGCAGCCGTGGTCTTTCGCGTACTGGAACGCGGGCAGGAAGTTCATCGGCGATTCCTGGTCGGGGATGCCGCCGAGGCCGTAACCTTCGAGGATGACGGCACGGAAGCCCGCATTGACAAACGCCTCCAGCATCTTGGGCGGCAGGCCCGGCACGATTTTCAGCACGCCGACGCGCGTGTCGAGCTGGTCATGCAGGCGGAACGCTCCCGTCGAAACTGGCGGCTCGGCAAGCCAAGTCAGGCGGCCGCCTGCAAAGCACCCTGCGAGCGGGCGGTTGATATTGCCGAACGCCGTGAGCTGCATCGTGCAGAGCTTCCGCGCGTCATTGCCAAACATCACCCTGCCGCCGAACGCGATATAGACGCCTGCGCGGCCGCCGAGCGCTGCATGGAACGCCGTCAGAAGATTCTGCTCGGCATCCGTTCCCGGCACGCCGGCCGGCAGCTGCGAGCCCGTGAAGACGACGGGACGGTCAATATTTTCGAGCATATAGTAAAGCGCGGCGGCGCTGTAGGCCATCGTGTCCGTGCCGTGCGTGACGACGAACGCATCATACTGCGTGCGCCGCTCGGCGACCGCACGTGCCATGCGAATCCAGTGCTCGGGCTGGAGATTCGTCGAGTCAAGCTGCAAGAGCTGCACGCAGTCAATGTCGCAACGCGCACGCAAATCGGGCACCATCGCGAGGATGTCTTCGCCCGAGAGCGCGGGCATGAGCCCGTTCGGCGTCGGCCGCGAAGCAATCGTCCCGCCCGTCGCGAGCACGCAGATGTGTTTCTTTTTCGATGTCGTTTCCATGATGCATCCCCTTTCATCAAAAATATATCGACGAAACCGGGACTTGTCAAGAAATCATTCAAAAGCAGCCTGACAGCTGCGTCACGAATGGCGCAGCTGTCAGGCTGCTATCGTTTCTTTTCATTTCACTTTTGACGGCTGCTGTTCCGCCGCCGCTTCTTTCGACGTCTTCCACGGCGTGTCGAGTGCTTTCTGCGCCGCACGGTCCGCGTCGGTGACGACGTGGAGGCCGCGCGTGTACGTCAGCGTGACAGTGCGTGGATCACAGCCGTCGCTGTCGCTGTAGGTGAGTGCGACGGTCAGTGTGTCTCCAGACAGCCCCGTGACGGTGTAGCTGCGATGGATGGTGACGGTGCCATCCGCCGCAAAACGAAGCGTGCTGTCCACATAGCTTTCGCATGATAATCCCCTTTCGATGGATACAGAACGCAGAACACATCAAGATTTCCGACGCAGCGCTTCCTCTGCCAGACGCGCGAGAAATGCCGCCGCAGGCTGGAGTGCCGCTGGATCGAGCTGAAACTTCGGATGATGATTGCTGAAGGAATGCCCCGTCCCCACCAGCACGAACGCGCCCGGCAGCTGTTCCTGATAATATGCAAAATCTTCGCCAGCAAGCGATGCCGGAGCTTCGACCACTTCCAGCGACTGCTCTTTTGCAGCCTGGCGTGCGACCTCGATCCATTCTGGCGCATTATCCGTCGCTGGCGGTCCCTCGTACCAGTCGATCTCTGCCTGCGCACCATGCCCTTCGGCAATGCGCTCGGCCAGACGGCACAAGTTCTCGCGGATGAGCTGGCGCTCCTCCTTTCCGAGGCTGCGGGTCGTCCCCTCGACCAGCACGGTCGACGGTATGACGTTCCACGTATTGCCGCCCTCCACATGCGTGATACTGACGAGGCCGGCTGCAAAGGGATTCAGATTCCGCGAAACGATCGTCTGCGCTGCCTGGATGAATGCGGCAGCCGCTGGAATCGGGTCGATGCCGGCATCCGGATGCGCCGCATGCGTGCCCTGCCCGCGAAACGTGATCTGGAACCGGTCGACAGAAGCCGTCACTGCGCCCGCGCGGAGGCCGAGCGTACCGACGGGCAGCCGCGGCGAAACATGCATGCCGAAGATAGCGCACACATCCTGCAGCAAGCCCGTTTCCAAGACCTTTTTCGCTCCGCCCGGCGCTTCCTCGGCGGGCTGGAACACCAATTTGACGCGCCCCTGCAGCTCGTGTTCTTTCCGCTTGAGCAGCAGCGCCGCCCCCAGAAGCGCCGACGTATGAAAATCATGGCCGCAGGCGTGCATGTGTCCGGGAATCTCCGATGCATACGGCAGCCCCGTTTCCTCGGTGACGGGCAGGGCGTCGATGTCCGCCCGCAGGGCGATCACCGGCCCATCCGTTCCGACCTCTGCCACGAGACCTGTCGGCAGGCCGCTGTCCAGGATGGCGACATCGTGAGCCTGCAAGACCTGGCGCAGACGCTTCGTCGTTTCCACTTCTTCATAAGATAATTCCGGATGCCTGTGCAGCCAGCGGAACGTTTCCTGCAGGATTTCCCCGATTTCTTCCAACGCCGCCATATTGAATGCCCTCCTCCACAGATTTTCACCTATTAAATGTGTATGTTTTATAAAGTCTATTATATGTTACTTTCCCTTTGAAGTCAATCAGCAAGAGGGTCTCATGCACGCTTCGGCATGAGACCCTCTTGCTCTATGAAAATGGATGAAATTATGCGTGGCAGGTATGTGCGCCGTGATGGTGGTCGCAGGTCGCTGCGTCGTTCTTTGCGAGCGTGCCAGACAGCAGGGCGTTCACGGCGTCGTCGGCAGCGCCGGTGCAGCCGGCGTAAATGTCGATACCGGCATCCGCGAGCGCATTCTTCGCGCCCATGCCCATGCCGCCGCAGAGCAGCGTATCAACGCCCCAGCCCTTGAGGAGGCCCGCAAGAGCGCCGTGCCCCTGGCCTTCCGTGTCCCTGACTTCCGAGGCAGTGATGACGCCCTTTTCGACGTCATAGACCTTGAAGGCCTGCGTCTTGCCGAAATGCTGGAAAATCTGCCCATCCGGGCTGTACGTGACAGCGAGTTTCATGGTATGTTCGCTCCTTTTCTGCGTGAGAATCCTCGGACATCCATGACGCAGGCGCGCAGCGCAGCAGCAGTCCGGACGCGGTGCCCCGCAGGTTTCGTAGCTGCCGCCCTGGATTTCGAGCGGCAGGCCGCAGACAAGGGCGCGTGCGAGCTTCTGCCGGGCACTCGCGTAAACCGCCTGCACCGTCGTGCGCGCAACATCCATCGAGGCGGCGCAGGCCGACTGATCCGCGCCTTCGTAGTCGATGAGGCGCAGGCATTCATATTCGTCAAGCGTCATCACGACGGGAACGTGCGTGGAGGTATCCGCAGTATCCGCAGGCACGAACGATGTGCAGGGCGGCATCATGCAGATACGCCGAGGCTTTGCAGGTCTTGCCATGGAAGTGTCCTTTCATAAACGATAAACGACATATGTCATAAATAAAATATAGCTCAATTATCGGCATATGTCAAGAAAATCATTCAATACACGGCGTCCTGCCTCAGCACGTTGATGTCCTGCTCCAGCAGCTGGTCTCGTACCCAGTCGAAATGGTCATTGATTTCCTCGTAGAACGACTTGCGGAAATCCGGGTCGCCCAGGATGGTTCCTGCGCTGTATTCCACGGTCTGGTCGTTCTCGTCAAAATTCTCGATGCCGAAATAATTTTCGTGAATGCGGCGCAGCCATTCCTCATAGCGCACGTCGAAATCATCCTCCTGGATGCCGCGGAAGCAATCCGTCAGCATCGTCTTCTGCGCATCAGAGAGCCCCGTCACCGGCACGCAGCTGACCTGCTGGAGAATGCGGAAGATTTCTTCCGACGCTTCGAGAAATTCCTCCCAGTTCTTGCGCCCGTCCGCGAACAGGTATTTCGTCTTCCACCAGAGATACGGCTGATCCGGACAATGCGCGGCCGCCACATGGCCGAGCGGACTGTAGTTGTTGATGAGATCCGAAATCATCGGATGGCTGTCGATGAAATCCTTCAGCGCCTTTTCAATCGTCGCGCCCGAGGCATTGAAGATCAGGTTCTGCACGCGGTTGATGGCCGCATTGATGCCGGCAAATCCCTGGTGCGCCCAGGTATCGGCGAGGACATGGAGGCCGACGCCCAGACGGAAAGAAAACTGGGAATTGTCGAGCGTGGTTTCGAGCAGCCGCTCTCCGAGCGCTTTCGAAAGCTTGCTGTGCTTCCGGCAGACGAGCTTTTCATCCGTCGTATCTCCTTGGAGGCCCGGCAGGAAATGAAAGGGAATCCAGACTTCGAGATTCCCCTTGCCCGTGATATTGTTCCAGATATGCTGCGACGAATAGCGGATCCGGATCCCCTGCGCCTTTGCCTCTTCTTCCGCCTGATCAGAGAATGGATTGTCATCCATGTTGTCATCCACGAGCTGGGCGCTCGTGGCGATGATCTTGGAATTCGCGCTCCCGAAATCCGCCCAGCGGGAGAGCACGTACATGGTGCAGAAATGGTAATCGATGTCCATAGCTTGTTCCTTTCTGGCGACGGGTTGGCCTCATTCCATTTTTATACGAACTGGATTTGCAAACGCTTCCCAAGGCCTCGGGCAATTTTGCACAATGTGCGGACACTTGGAGATTCTGCTCCTGTCTCAATCCGACTCAAATTCGACTGGCGAACACCACAGATGTCGGCCAGCTGTTTCTGCGTGAGATGATGTTCTTGACGCGCTTTGATCAGCATTAGATTGATCTCATGCTCCGGCTGAAGGGCTTCCCATTCTTTGCGAAACGTATCATCTTCCATCTGCTCGCCCAGATATTTTTCAAAATCATCCATTCCACTCACTCCCCTTATATTATATTTCTTTTTTGAAATATCTGCAAGAAAAGAAGATATGTTTATCATAAAGACAGGGGCTGTTGCAGTTACTGGAACGGTTCCATAAAATTGTTGAACGTCACTCATACAGCAGGCTCTCCCTCCGGGAGAGCTGGCGCCGACAGGCGACTGA
The DNA here is from genome assembly GCA_900315575.1 of uncultured Veillonellaceae bacterium. Lineage (GTDB taxonomy): Bacteria > Bacillota > Negativicutes > Selenomonadales > Selenomonadaceae > Selenomonas_C. The sequence goes on along the minus strand of OMZR01000069.1, from coordinate 1,333 downwards.
GAGGGTGTCGAAGGTACGTCAAAATTTTTGTATATAGAGCTGTGTCCTACCTTCGACACCCTTTCCACCGCTGACGCGGTCCCCCTTTCCCTGAGGGAAAGGCTGCTGAATAAGATGTGTTCGGCATCGAACGAATATGAAATCGGTTTAGTAACTGCAACACCCCCTTGCTTCAAAGGTCTCAGAACGCATAGTTGACGCCCGCGTGGAACATGAGGCCCTGCTGCTTGCCGAGCCAGCCGGTTGCACCGAGGTCGAGTTCGAACGGGGAGTTCGCCGATGGCGTGTATTTCCAGCCGCCTTCGAGCATGACGGACGTGCCTGCGCTCGACGGGCTCGCGAGGCTGTAGCCCTGATAATGAGCCCGTGCTTCGCCGCCGAATTCGTAGAGCAGTGCGGCGCCGGCGTACCATTTGCTGAGCTGTCGACGGCGTCGAAGTCGTACGTCTCGCCCGTCGCGAGGTGTACGCTGTCGCTGCCCGTGCGACTGTAGAGGTAGCGGCCATAAATGTCGAGCGAGCCGCCATCCATCGGCAGCACCCGGCCGACGCCGAGGTGGGCGCCGAAGTACGGCGCATTCGTGCTGTAGCCCGTGCCGAGGTCGGACGAGGAGTAGTCCGCCTTCGTCTTGCCCGTGCGGAGCGAGCCCTCGACGTAAAGACCACTTGCAAACTCCTGCCGCGCGAAGATGCCGCCGCCCGTGTAGCTCGTCGAGCCGCTGCCGTGCGTGCCGTTGTCCTTGTTCGTGTTCTTCTTCGCGATGCCCGCGTTGAACGCCGTGCCCCGCGAATCGACATGCGAGCCCGTCTTGTAGCGCATGTGCGCGCTGCCGCTCGATCCACCGAACGAGGCAAAACCATCGGCGCCGTAGTCCGCATTCGCAACCTGCGCCATCGTCGTGGTCACAAGATAGTCCGAGCCCATGTTGACGACGTTGCTCTGCGCCGCGCGTGTCTCGACGGCCGACTTCGTGTCAGGGTTGATCGTGACAACCGGCGTGCTCGCGCTGCTGGAACTGCCGGAGCTGCTCGATTCGCTGGTGCTGCTTGCGCATTCCGCATTTTCCGCGCTGCTGGTGTTGCTCGATTCGCTGGAACCGCTCGAACTTCTGGAACTGCCAGAGCTGCCGGAGCTCTTCGGACGTTCCGGCCCCGCGATATTCAGGACGAGGTTGTTGTCCTTGTTTTCCACGGTGCCCTTGAGCGCAGCGGTGACGCCGACCGTGAGATCGACATCCTGATCGATCGTCGCGTTCGTGAGCAGGCTGCCGCCATCTTTCTTGATGAGATAGACGCTTTCGTTGTTGTAAAGGTTCAGCGCGCCATTGGCGCGG
>OMZR01000073.1 GCA_900315575.1 uncultured Veillonellaceae bacterium | reverse complement strand
GCGACGTATCCATGCCGTAGTTGATGGACGAGAACGGCACCTGCGCGCCCGCGCGGCTGTGCAGCGTGTTGAAATTGTGAATGAGCGCCTCCATGGCCTGATGCGTCTCTTCCTCGACGTCGGCGCAGGCGAGACGATAGATGGCGGCCGCATCGACATAGGCATCGCGCGTCGGCTTTTCGTGCTGTTCGAGGATCTTCGTCAGCGCATCGCCAACAGCCTGGATGCCCTGCTCGGCACGCGCCGTCTCCATGCTCTCGGCATAGCGGCAGGCAGAGAAATCCATGAGCGCCTTGAAGTCCGTCTTGAATGGCTGCTCGGCGAGGAACTCGTCAGCCTCGAAGCGATAGATCAGCGCCTTCCTCGCCTCGTCGACGACGGCCTTGCGGAATGATTTTGCAACGCCTTCGGCCATCGCATAATCAAAGCAGTTGATGGACTGGCCGCCGAACATGTCGTTCTGGTTGCTCTGGATGGCGATGCAGGCGAGCGATGCATAGGCGCGGATGCTGTTCGGCTCGCGCAGGAAGCCGTGGCCCGTCGAGAAGCCGCCATGGAAGAGCTTGAGTAAATCAATCTGGCAGCAGTTGAACGTGATCAGAGAGAAATCCTTGTCGTGGATATGGATGTAGTTCTCGCGGTCTGCCTTTGCAAAGCGGTCTTCGAGCACATAGTTGTCGACGAAGTGCTTTGCGCCCTCGGCACCGAGCTTCAGCATGATGCCCATCGATGCGTCCGTGTTGATGTTCGCGTTGTCGCGCTTGAGGTCGGAGTCCTCGGCCGGCGCGAAAAAGATATCCTGATACGTCTCCATCAGGTGCTGCTGCGCCTTGCGGCGTTCCGTATGGCGCTGGCGGTACGTGATATAGCGCTTCGCGATGTCGTAGAAGTCATACTTCATGAGCTCCTTCTCGACCATGTCCTGGATCTCTTCGACCGTGACATTCTCGCGCTCCTGGAAGTCCCATTCGACCTGGCTCGTGACTTCGTCGATGTCTTTCGCCGTCATCTGCTCGTTGCCGTCGCTGTTCGCGCCCGCGATGGCATGGTAGATCTTGTCCCGATTGTAGGGCACTGTGAATCCCGTGCGTTTCGTTACCGTCTTCAGCATGGATTGCCGCGGCTCCCAGATATAGGAGCCACATTCCCTCCTCGTATCTATATGTTGTGGTCTTTGTTTTGTCTGACAGGAATATATTGTAGCAGATGGCGGCGCCGCGTGCAATATCAAATTGACGAACGTTCGCGTTTCATGTAAAATATTCTGTGTTAAAAAGACGCCTGTTTATAGGTAAGAAACTTAAAATTTCAGAAGGAAGAAACGTTCATGCACCTTTCGACTGCGCAGCAGGATACCTTGATCCGGCAGCTCGTCTACGCCGCGATTTATTTCCTCTGCCTCATCGCGTTCTACATCAACATCGGCCAGGACATGGGGGCCGGATATTTCCTGCCCATCCTCGTGCCGATGGTCGCCGTGCTCATGCTCGTGCAGCATGCGACAGCGCTGCCGCTCTTCACGAAAACGAGCCTCGTGCATCTCTTCGCCGGACTCGGCTGGGCGACGGCGTTCCCGCTGCTCTATACGTGGACGTATAACAGCGTCTGGTATCAATCGCTCATCTGCTTTGATGCCGTCATCGGCACGGCGATCTGGGTGACGCTCACAGGGCTCACGGGCGTGCTCGCCAAAGCGCCGGGGAAAAAGCTCTGGGCAGCGCTGCTCTCCGTGCTCGACTTCTTGTTCCTCGCCGTGCCGTTCATCCAGTACGCCTATTACTGCATCGTCTGGCACTGCCTCTCGCCGGCGTCGCTCATGGCGCTGTATCTGACGAACTGGCGCGAGAGCATCGACTTCATCGAGTCGAATGTCGGCATCGTACCGGCCTGCATCATCATCGCAGGCTTTGTCCTCTTCCTTGCGCTCGCCGCCCGCGTCAACTACGCTTTCCTCAGGAAGATGGCATCGACGCGCACGGACACGCGCTTCGGCACATCGCTATTTCTCGTGCTGCTCGGTGCAGAGGCACTGCTTTACTATCTGCCGCAATCGTCATTCGGCGAGCTCGTGACAGACGTCACGACGTACATCGAGCAGACGCAGTCGTATGGCAACGGCCACGACGAGCGCTACGAGTCGCTCGACATCGACGGCGCGCAGACGCTCTCGTCACAAGCCCCGGGCACGGTCATCGTCGTCATCGGCGAGTCGGCCTCACGCGACTACATGCATGCGTTCACGCCGGACTTCCCATACGAGGACACGCCGTGGCTTGACAGCCAGCTCGGCAACCCCGACTTCAATGTCTTCACGAATGCTTATTCTTCCTGGTCGCAGACCGTGCCCGTCCTGCAGCGCGCGCTGACAGAGCAGAGCCAGTACAACGACAAGGAGTTCTTTGAATCGACGTCGATTCTTGACGTCGCGAAGAAGTCCGGCTACACGACGTACTGGTTCAGCAATCAGGGACGTTACGGCCAGTACGACAGCGCCATCACGCTCGTCGCGAAGACGGCTGACCGCGCCGAATGGACGGACGACTCCTACAACTTCTCCGACAAATACGACGACACGCTGCTCTGGTACCTCACGCAGGTCGATCCGAACACGAACAACTTCATCGTGCTCCACATCATGGGCAGCCATATCTACTACAACAACCGCTACCCGACGGAGTTCAACCAGTGGCACGGTGACAGCGAAGTCACGTCGCCCGAATCGTATGCAAACAGCATCCACTACACGGACTATATCCTCTCGCAGGTCTTCGACTACGCGCAGAAGAACCTGAACCTGCGTGCCATGGTCTACTTCTCCGACCACGGCGAGAACCTCGAGATTTCGCATAACCCTGATGTCTTCTCCTACGACATGGTGCGCATCCCGATGTTCATCTACCTCTCGCCCGAGTACCAGCAGGTGCTGCCGGGCCGCACGCGCGCCATCCGCTATCACCGCAGCCGCTACTTCACGAACGACATGCTTTATGATACCATCAGCGGGCTCCTGAATGCCCCGTCCTCGCGCTACATCGAGGCACAGGATCTCACGAGCCCGAACTACGCCTATACGCGTGCGAACCTGACGACCATGCTCGGCCAGCAGACGCTCACGGATGATCCGAAAGGCGGCACGGAACAAGGATTTTGACCCTTTGCCGCACTGATGACTTGCACGTTTCTGACGCCCTTGCACGTTACGGAGGGTTTCCCATGAAAAACGAACTTCTTAGAACCTTTATCACAGCCTACGACCTGCTGCCGACGGCCATCTGCTTCTTCCGCGCCGATGGCTCCGAAGAGCTGCTATTCGCGAACCGCGCGGCGCTCGCGCTCTACCAGTGCGACGACCGCGTGACGTTCCGAAAGCACACGGGCGGCCATTTCCGCGGGCTCATGCTCGAAGACGACTACCGCCCGCTCGAAGCGTTCACGCGCCACGGCACGGGCCGCGAGCACTACCTGACGTTCCAATACCGCTCGCACCACCGCCATATTCTGCGCGCGGAGGGCTATGTGCAGGCCATCGTGCACCCCGAGTTCGGCGCACTCTACTGTGTCACGCTCTCCGATATGAGCCAGCGCAGCGCGTCGCTTGAGAGCGACCAGGTCACGCAGCTCATGGGCATGCACGCGTTCTTCCGCCGCGTCGCGCAGGAAGCGAAGTTCCGCATCGCGGACGGCACGTTCACGGACTACTGCCCCGTCTATTTCAACCTCACGAACTTCCGCCTCTACAACACGACGCACGGCATCCAGCGAGGAGACGCCTGCCTGCGCCATGTCGCGAAAGTCCTGCGCGAAGTCTTCCCCGGCAAGCTCCTCGCGCATCTCTCCGCTGACAACTTCGCCGTCTTCGCCGACACGAGCGACGCGCAGGAGCGCATCGAATACGCAAGCGAGCAGGTCGCGCTCTTCATCAACAACCCGAACATCGAGCTCAAGGCTGGTATCCGCATCTTCGATGGCGACGCCGACGCCACGCAGACGACGCGCGCCTTCGACGAGGCGAAGCTCGCCTGCGAGAGCATCAAGCGCGACGCGACACGCATCTATGCCGTCTACAGCCCCGAGATGGGCCGCCAGCTCACGATGAAGAGCTACGTCCGCGAGCACTTCGATGAAGCGCTCGACCTCGGCTACATCAAGGTCTACTACCAGCCGGTCATCCGCACGCTGACGGGCAAGCTCTGCGGCTTCGAGGCGCTCGCGCGCTGGGAATCGCCGACGCACGGCCGCCTGTCGCCTGCCGACTTCATCCCCGCGCTCGAAGAGGCTCGCCTGATCCACCGCCTCGACGCCTACGTCGTCGAGCAGGTCGCGAAGCTCCACCACAACCTCACGTCGAACGACCAGCCGACCCTGCCCGTTTCGTTCAACCTCTCGCGCCTCGACTTCGCGCTCATGGACTGCCCGGCCGTTGTCGAAGACATCGTGCGCCGCTACAGCCTGCCACGCAGCCTGTTCCATGTCGAGGTCACGGAGAACGCGCTCGTCGAAAATGCCGACCTCATCCAGGACGGCGTGCAGCGCTTCCGCGAGCTCGGCTACGAAGTCTGGCTCGACGACTTCGGCAGCGGCTATTCGTCTTTGAACGTCCTCAAGGACTACAAGTTCGACGAGCTCAAGCTCGACATGGCGTTCCTGCGCACGTTCAATGAAGCGAGCACGAAGATCATCCGTTCAAGCGTCTGCCTCGCGAAAGAGCTCGGCATGCACACGCTCGCCGAGGGCGTCGAGACGGCGGAGCAGGTCGCTTTCCTGCGCTCGATCGGCTGCGAGAAGATGCAGGGCTGGTACTATGGCAAGCCGCTCCCCTACGAAGAATGCCGCCAGCAGATGCTCGAAGAGGGCTATGTCAATGAGACGCCGGCCGAAGCCTTCCTCTTCTCGGCCGCCGGCCTCGTCGATGTCACGGCAGCGACGCCGACCGCCCTCTGGCTCACGACGCCGGAAAAGGTGCAGGTCTTGCAGATGAACCAGCCGTATGCCAAGACGCTGTCCTATCTCAAGATCCGTACGGAAGAGGAAGCGAGCCGGGGGCTTGCCAATCTGCCGACCCCAATCCGCGAAAAATTCCAGGGACTCGTGCGCAAGGCCGTCGCCTCGCGTCAGCAGGAGACGCTGACATACGTCGATAACGGCTTCTACATGCGCATCAAGCTCCAGACCATCGCCTCCGTCGGCAAGACGTGCGTCCACCGCGCCGAGTTCTACAACATCACGGCGGACAAAGCCACCCGCGAAAAGGATTCGGAAGACCTCGACAAGATTCTCCGCATGATCCTCTCCGCCTATGACGGCGTCTACTACCTCCAGCCTGCCCGCGACCGCGGCGACGTGCTCGTCTCCATGATTGCGTCGGGAAAATCGGGACAGTCGTTCTACGGCCTGTCCGCCATGCGCCACAGCTTTGCCGAAGGCCATCTCCACCCGGCCGACCGCAAGCGCTACATCGACTTCCTCCAGCCGGAGAACATCTACGCCATCGCGGGCCGCTCCGAGCGCTCGCTCGCCGTCTCCGGCTTCCGCGTCCTGCGCGCCGACGGCAGCTACATGTGGATGAAGTTCACATTCTTCGTGCTCGACCGCCAGCCTGGAAAGCCCTACCTCCTGCTCGTGAGCCGCAACGCGCTCGCCGAGCAGCCGGGCTATCAGGACTTCCTGCGCCTCATCTACGAAGGTACGGGCCTCGACAAGGATCTCTGCAACCAGGACGAGAGCAATCACCTGCTGCCGCTCTGGCGCTCGTTCCTCCAAAACACGGAGCTCAACCTGTTCTGGAAAGACAAGGACCGCCGCTTCCTCGGCGCGAGCCGCGCGTTCCTCGACTACTACGGCTTTGACTCCATCGACGCCATCCTCGGCAAGACGGACGAGGAAGTCGGCTGGCACATCGACGACAATCCGTTCCACGACGACGAGGACGACGTCATCCACAAAGGGCGCGTCATCCGTGGCGCCGTCGGCCACTGCCTCATTGGCGGCGAGCTCCACACCATCCGCGCATCGAAAGCGCCGATTTACGAGAACGGCAAGATTGTCGGCCTCATCGGTCATTTCGAAGACGTCGATGCCGCTGCGCAGAAAGACGACATGAAGCGCAACCTCTTCCTGACCGACCCCGTGACAGGGCTCATGGGGTACCGCGGCATGCTGATGTCCGGCCTGCAGTACGTCGACAACTACCGCAAGAACGGCGAAGATTTCACAACGCTCGTCATCGACATCCCGGCATTTGACCAGCTCCACCAGGTACTCGGCGATGACGCGCAGAAAAAGCTTCTGAAGCACATCACGGACGTCCTCACAAGCGTCATGCCGCCATCGTCCGCCATCGCGCATATCGGCAGCTGCACGTTCTTCATCTTCCAGAAAGACATGAGCGACGACAGCTTCCACGAATGCATCACGAAGGTCACGGACGACATCCATGCCATCCACGAAGTCGACGGCTTCCCCTGCACGCTCTATCCGCATTACGCGACGGCGCACGGCTCGGAAGCGCTGAGCTTTGACGCGCTCCTCGAGCTCCTGATGGAACGCCTGAAGGACGCCAAGGAGCAGAACTACGGCCCGTCCGTCTACGTCGGCAACCGCATCGCATTCGACCGCGAGTGCTTTGATGATTTCAATGAATGTGTCGCCATCATCGACCCCGAAACATACGAGCTCGCCTACTGCAACAAGAAGGTGCTCAGCATCCTGCAGCTGCCCGAAGACATGCCGTATCAGGGTGCGCACTGTTACGAGCTCATCTACGGCCACACAGCGCCTTGTGACAACTGCCCGAAGGAACGTCTCGCGCGCGGCCGTTTCCATACGCAGCTCCATCACAACGAGTACGCGGGCTGCGACCTGCTGATGCGCAACACGCTGATCCCATGGCGCGGCAAGAGCTACATATTCGGCCTCGGCCTCGACCTCGGCGACTACGAGGCGCTCCAGAGGGAGCAGAACACCGTCGTCCAGCGCGAATCCGCTGCCAATGACGCCATCCGCGTCGGCATGCGCGACCCCGAGCCGACATCCGGCCTGCAGAAAATCCTCACGAGCTATGGCCGCCGCTTCGGCTGCGACCGCGTGCTGTTCTTCGAGGAAAAGCGCGACGACATCCGCCTCGCCTACCGCTGGGAAAGCCCGGACATCCTGCCGCTCGCAGAGGATTTCGCGCCCGTCCCGCGCCGCGAAGTCGCGCATTTCTACGAGCGCTTCGCGCACAAGAACACGTTTGTCGTCCGCAACTTCCACGAATACTGGCGCAAGCATCCGCAGGATGCGCCGCACATCCCGAACCTCCAGAGTGCCATCCTCTCGCGCGTGAGCCTCGACGGGCAGGCGTACGGCCTGCTCGAAGCCGTCAACCCGCCTGCCGAGCAGATGGATGATGCCGCGCAGGTCCTCGCGACGCTCTCGCGCTTCGTCGCCATCCTGATCCGCAACCGCGATGTCATGCACCGCCTCGACCGCGCGGGCAAGGTCGACCAGATGACCGGCGTCTACAACCGCCGCGGCCTGCTCGAATCCGTCGAGCACCTGATTCCCGATGTCAGCTATGCCATCGTCTTCCTCGACGTCAACGGCCTCAAGCACACGAATGACACGCTCGGCCACAAAGCGGGCGACAAGCTCATCCGCGGCACGGCTTCCATCCTGCGCTCCGTGCCATCCGCCGCAACGTTCCGCATGGGCGGCGACGAGTTCCTGCTGCTGAAGCGCATCGAAAGCGAAGACGAAGTCCCCGCGCTCCTCGAAAAGCTCCGCCAACGCTTCCGCGACGCCGACATCAGCACCGCCCTCGGCGCCACTGTCGTCCGCGCCCCCATCGACGACATCGACGCCGCGCTCGCCAAAGCCGACGCGCAGATGTACGAGGACAAAAAGAAGCATTATGAGTCCCGCCACGAACGGGAGTGAACGATTGCCAATAGCCCCAAGCCCCCTTCCCAGAGGGGGGAGGGCCACGAAGTGGCAGGGGGAGTCCCCTGCACAACATGACAATCAAAAAAGACGTGACGTCCGCGGGTGCGATATCGCACTCAAAGACGTCACGCCTTTTTCTTTCAAAATTTCACAGCACTCAGCTTGACATGTGTTTCCCGTCCCGCCTCGACCGTCACCTTCTGCACAACGCAGCTTTTGACGCCGACGAGGAACAGCATGTACTCGTCGGGATGCGGCAGGCGGCCTTCGAGTTCGCTCCGTGCCTCGCGTTCAGCGCGCCCCTCATCAAAAGGTTTGCCAAACGGATCGAGATTCACAAGATAATATGTCCCGACTGGCACATCCACGAAACGATATGCCCCTTTTTGGTCGGACGGCGCGAAGTAAATCGCCGCGCCTGGCGGAATCTTGCCTTCGCGATACCATGCCGAGATAGCCGCATCCGGAATCTTGGAAAAATCAACAGCTGTCGAAATCAGCCAGTTTTCCGCCGTGACCTTCGGCCGTGAATTCTTCGGCGCACTGACATCCCAGCTCACCGTTCCCGATCCGAGCACGGTATCCGACCGGATCTGCATGGCCCGCTCTGTCCCCTTCACATGCGTCGAGCCCGTGACCGTGCCAGTCAGAGGTGCGGCAAACACCGCACTCGAAAGACAGAGCAAGAAGCAGACGCAGAAACAGAAACGGCAGAAAAATTTCTTCATCCGACCACCTTCATTTCACGCGCGCCAGAATCGCCACCGTTGCGAGGATACACGCGCTCCCGAAGAAATCCATCGCCACAAAGCTCGTCCCGAACAGCACGACGGACAGGATGATGGCCGTCAGCGGCTCGACGGACGCAAGCACGCCCGCCTCGCTCGGCTGGATGTAACGCGTGCTGTTGAGATAGAGCCCAAACGCCGCGACCGTGCCGAACAGCACGAGATAGACGAGCGCGAACGCCGATGTCATCGTCCAGGTACCGCTCACGAGCGGCGGCTGCAGCACGAACACCGTCGCGATGCCGCCAACGAACATGCCCCAGCCGACAATCAGCGAGGCGCGCCATTCGCGGATCATGCGCTTTGGTGCCATCGTATAAATCGCGCCCGTGATGCCAGCGCCGACGCCCCAGAGGAATGCGGGCAGCGGAATCGCCATCGTGCCGAGGTCGCCGTGCGTCACGAGGAAGAACGTGCCGAGCATCGCGAGGACGACACAGCCAACCTGCACGCCGCTCGGCGCCTTGTGATAGCGCAAGACCGCGTAGATAACCATGAACGCCGGCATGAGGTATTGCAGCACCGTCGCCGCCGCTGCATTGCCGTAGCGAATGCTCGCGAAATACGTATACGACACCGCCATGAGCCCGAACACGCCGAAAAACAGCAGTTCGACCACATTCTGGCGCGATTTCCAAACGCGGAAGATATCCCCGTGGTGGCTCATCGCATCCATCAGCAGCAGGATGAGCCCGCCGAAGACGAGCCGCACCGTCACGATCCATTCCGTCGCAAACGATGCGTCCTGCAGCAGGTACTGCCCGGCCACGCCAGAACCGCCCCAGAACACGCCGCCCGTCACCGCGCACGCAATTCCCTTCTGCCGGTTCGTCATCAGATCACCTCGCCTGTTACTTTTCCTCTGCTTTCTTTTTCAGCATCTCCACGATCGGGTCGAGCTCATCATTCATGACGAACTCGATTTCGCCCTTGTCGACGGCCGCTGCAAGATCCGGGTCGATCGGCAGCTGGCAGTACGTCTCGATGCCATACTTCTTCGCGATTTCCTCGGCATGGCTCTTGCCGAAGATATGATGGATCTTGCCGCAGTCCGGGCATTTGAAATAGCTCATGTTCTCCACGAGCGCGACGACCGGCACCTTCATGAGGTTCGCCATCGTGATCGATTTCTCGACGATCATCGCGACCTGCTCCTGCGGCGACGCCACGACGATGATGCCATCGACTGGCAGCGACTGGAACACCGTCAGCGGCACGTCGCCCGTTCCCGGCGGCATGTCGACGAACATGTACTCGACCTCGCCCCAGACGACCGAAGACCAGAACTGTGTCACCGTGCCGCTGATGATCGGGCCGCGCCAGACGACCGGATCCGTCGTCTTCTCGAGCAAGAGGTTCATGCTCATGATTTCGACGCCCGTGCGGCTGATGACCGGGTAGAGATGCTCCGCGTCGCCCGTCGCATGTTCCTTGAGGCCGAATGCCTTCGGGATGGACGGCCCCGTGATGTCCGCATCGAGGATGGCCGTCTGATACCCGGCCTGCCGCGCCTTCACAGCCATCAGCGCCGTCACCATGCTCTTGCCGACGCCGCCCTTGCCGCTCACGACGGCATAGACCTTTTTGACCTTCGACTGCTCATTCAGCGGCGCCTTGAGATCCTGCGGCGCCTGCCGCGACCCGCATGCTTCCCCGCACGCCGAGCAGTCATGGTTGCAAGTTTCTTCGCTCATGATATAAAAAACCTCCTGCTATTGCAAATTTACACATGTACCTAGTATAGCAGAAAACTCGGAGAAATGGCAGATACTATGCAAAAGAATAGCGCGTTTCCCTTCCTTTCCCCATGCGATGCAGCTTTCCTTCTTGCACCATTTCCCGCAGATAGCGTGCAGCTGTCGCACTGCTCACCTGCAGCGCAGCCTCTACATCTTTCCGTGTAATTTCTGATTGCTTTTCCCGCAGGGAAAGGATGCCAATTATCATTCGCGAGGAACGCTTTCTGCCACGATGAGATGCTTCTACTTTCTTCTCATCCTTCTTCTCATTTTTCCTTATCATCTTTGGCAAGATGATCTTGAAGGCATTCTGCGTTACAAGCAACTCCGGCTTGGAAGCACTTTTTCGATATGCATTTTTGATTTTCAGCAGCCCCGTGCCATAAGCTTCAATAAGATCCAGACGGTAAAATATATCTGCCAGCTTTCTATTCCGGCAGACGGACAAGCCGAGCAAGACATCCTCTTTCTGCACGCCAGGCAGGAGGCCGCCAATCGAAACGAATTCCATCCGGTCGCTATAGATGCTGATCAACGTGCTCGCACTGTATGAATAATCCCGATGCACGATGCAGTTGAGCAGCGCTTCGCGAATCGCATCATCCGGATATGATTTTTCATCTTGTCGATAAAGTCCATGAAACATCGCTGCAACGGGATTGTTCAGCTGCAAGAACGTATAGCAGTCTTCCAGCTGCTTCAAGAGCGGGCCTTCAAACTCACGACGGTCTTTGAACTCGGCCTGGTCCTTCCCTTGAAAGACAGCAGCTTTGATCGTGAATGGGCACTGATCCGACAGCAGAAGCGCAAGATTCGTAAAGGAATGATCTTGGCGCACCACTCCCAACGTCTTCATCTGCTGTGTTCCAAACTTCAACTGATGCGCCTGAAAGATTTCCTTTGTTTTTTGAAATGTCAGCTCCTGCTCAAGCGAAGTATTATCCTCATAGACATCCCCGTCTGTCTGCTTGATCATCCGGCGAATCTGCTCCGCTGAAGCCTGCACCGATGCGCTTCCCTGCCTCACATAGACGCCAGAGGGCTTCAAGCCGTTCTTGATGAGATAATATGGCTTGTTCGTCCCTTCCAATACAACAATATGGACGATCTTCTTCTCCTCAAGCTCTTCTGCCCGGATACTGACAAACATCATGATGTCTGGATGAATCGAATCACGCAGCATGCTGCTGCTCTGCAACATGACCTCGTCCTGGTTCTCAACACCGATGACACGACCATCGTCCGCTACTCCGATGTAGATATTTCCACCAGCCGTATTCGCAAACGCCAGCACTTCTTTCTTCAAGCCATCCGTCAATACAGACTTGTATTCCGTCACTTCATCTTCCAAAGGAATCATCTCATCACCGCCTTTCTTATCATCAAGTATAATGATTCGAATCATTTTCGTCAAATTCATTTTACAAAAAGAGGAACTCCATCCGATATAATGAAGTTCCTCTTTCACTTTTCAATTCGGTTCCATGCGCCAAATCATTCCACGCCGATCTGGCAGCTCTTCATGACTTCGAGCGCTGCGGCATGCTTTTCCGGCGTGACGCCGGCGCAGCAGGCGGGGTCGACGGTGATGGGGAGTTCGGGCATGGCGGCTTTGAGCAGGAGCGCGTTCGAGATGACGCAGATGTCCGTGCAGAGACCGACGAGCTCGATGCTCGCAATCTCGCCAGCCGTATAGCGCTGATGGAGTTCATGCGCAAGCATAACGCTGCCGAATGTCGGCTTTTCATAGACCTTCGAGCCGCTCTTCTGCTGGAGTTCCGCGAGTGCCGGGACAAGCTCCCAGCCCTTTGTACCTTTGATGCAATGAGGAACTGGGAGATTCTTCCCTTCCTGCGTCTCGAGGTAGTTCTCCGGATGCGTATCCTTCGTATAGATGACATCGCCATCAAAGCTGCGGACTTTCTCCAAGAGCGTTGGCAGCATGGCTTGCGCTTCTTTCGTTCCAAGCGAGCCGTCAACAAAATCATTCTGCACATCAATGACAAGCAAAATCTTCTTTGCCATAAGCTTCTCCTTTACGCTGGAATATCGACATTCGCGCCGCGATATTTGTTGTCGGCGTCGGATTCTTTCATGTCCTGCTGATAGGGGTTTGTTTCATTATAATAGCGAATCTGCGTCGTCGTCTCGCCGCCCGAGATGTACGTGCGGCCGCACTCGGGGCAGACGGCCGTCTTGAGGCGCACATTTGCGCGAACGACTTCGCCATTATTGTCTTTCGCCTTCTGATAGGCATTCGAGACGTGCTCCTGCTCGTGGCTCATGACGACGGACGCTGCATTGCCCGGGTCGATGTGGCCGGCCGCCTTGAATGAGACCATCTCGTCCGAGCCGTCCTGATACTTGCGGCGTTTGCAGGTTTCGCACTCCTCCGGCGTCGACTTGTGACCCGAGGCTTTCGCGCGCCGTTCCTCCGGCGTGAGGTCCTTGTCGTCTTTCTGCCGGACATCTGTCGTCGCACTGTTCTTGCTGTCATCCGTCTGCAACGGATTCGTCGCATCATTTGCGAGCGGATCGCTATCCGCACCCTGCGCATTCTTCGTTCCATTCGCGCTCGTGCTGTTCCAGTCATAGGGCGACAGATTCGTCCCATACGAGCCTGCTGATGAGATTCCAAAATCCATTTTGGACACCTTCCTTCCATAGAGAGTTCGCTTTATTTATATTGTAGGAAAAATGCGGGGATTTTTCAAGCGGAAGAATAAAAAATAAGGCATCTCGCAATTTTGTTTCTACGAGATGCCTTTGTTTGGAATCCATGATTTGGCAGAGAGTGCTCCCTACTACTCCTTCAGTCCCCCTGCGGGTGACAGCTCCCTCAGAGAGGGAGCCTGCCTCTTTTACGAGAGGCTTTCGACGGGAGCTGTGTCTTCGAGCTGACCTTTGAGGTCGTGATCGGTCATGGCGCAGACGGAGGAGTCGGACCAGACGTTTTCAGCCGTCTCGATCATGTCGATGATCGTGTAGATCGGCAGGATGACGCCCATGAGCCCGAGCGGTGCGCCAATGGAGCTCATGAGGGAAAGCGTCAGGAAGTAGCAGCCCATCGGGACGCCAGCATTGCCGACAGCCGCGAGGACGGCGATGAAGAGCCAGGTGATCATCGTGCCGATGGAAAGGTCGAAGCCTGCGTTCTGCATGACGAAGAGCGGTGCAGATGGGCAGCACGAAGCGCGAAACAGTCGGGTTGACCTTGAGGCGGCTTTCCGCCGAAGCGAGCGTCACAGGCAGCGTGCCGGCCGAGCTCTTCGTGAAGAGCGCGACAGCGAGTGCCGGCGCCATCTTCTTGAAGACATGGATGGGGTTAAGGCCGCGCGCCACGAGGAACAGCGGCAGGACGATGAAGAACTGGATGGCGTTTCCGCCAAGCACGACGGCCGTGTACTTGCCGAGTGCGCCGACGATGACGCCGGCTTCGATCTGCGCGGAAAGCTGCGCCGAGAACGCGAGGATGCCGAGCGGCAGAGCCCAGAGCAGTGCACGGATCAATGTGAAGAGCAGTTCCTGCCCGCCGAGCAGCACCTTGAGAAGCGCCGCGCGGTTTTCCGTCTTCGGCATGAAGGCGAGCGCGAGGCCGACGGCCGCCGCGATCAGCATGACGGAGAGCACATTGCCCGCGAGGAACGGCTGCAGGAGGTTGTTCGGAATGACGGAGAGGAAGTGGTCGTAATACGAGAGCGAGCCGAGCTTCTGCATCGGGACGTCAGCCGCACCAGCGCCGATGATGTCGGCCGGCAGGTTGCCCGGCGCGATCCAGAGATAGAGCACGAGGCCGACGGCTGCCGCCGAAATCGTTGTCAAGAGCGTATACGTCACGGCATGGGCGAAGATGCGGCCCGTGTCCTTTTCGGCGCCGAGACGTGCAAGCGTCGTAATGACAGCGAGCGCGATGGTCGGCACGGCGATGAACTGGAACAGCCGCGTGAAGACGGTCGCGATGAAGTTGAAGAGATCGTTGAGCGCCTGGATGCCGAGCCAGCCGAGGATGGCACCGACGATCAGCGCACCGAACCAGAGCACGAGCTGGCGCTTCTGATGCGACTGGTGGCTGCGCAGCGCTTCCTGTGCGGCAGCTTCCACGTTGTCATGGTTTTCCTCTGACATAAAGATTCCTTCTTTCTGCGTTTGATTTTGCATATATGATTGCTATGCATTGTATTATAGCGAGGACTTGTCACTTTGTCAAGCAAGAAAATCAAGTTCGCCTCTTCCTTTGTGCCATGCGTCTTTTTTCGTCAACGCCCTTGCACAACAGGGGGGATGTATGGTTTAATGGGGTAACGCAAAGAATGTAATGCAAGAAAGGCGCGATTCCTTTATGAAAGATTTTTCCATCGAAGTCCACGGAGCGCATACGTATGACGCGACAGGCGCGATCAGTGAGCCGATCTACCTCTCGGCGACGTTCCGCCATCCCGGTTTCCAAAAAAGCACGGGCTACGACTACGGGCGCGTCGCAAATCCGACGCGCAACGAACTCGAATCGGCGCTGACGCTCTTGGAGCGCGGCGGCCGCACCTGGGCAATGAGCTCGGGCATGGCGGCCATCAACATCGTCTTCATGCTGCTCTCGGCAGGCGACCATATCGTCTTCTCGAACGACCTCTATGGCGGCACCGTGCGTCTCGCGAACGAAGTCTATGCAAAGTACGGCATCGAGGCGACGTATGTCGATACGTCCAATCTCGCGGCCGTCAAGAGCGCGCTGCGCCCGACGACGAAGCTCATCTACATCGAAACGCCGTCGAATCCGATGATGATCATCAGCGACATCC